>JAGRKS010000055.1 GCA_020442185.1 Hyphomicrobiaceae bacterium | reverse complement strand
TCCTTGCCCTTGCCGGGCATCTTGGCGAAGCGGTCGGCGAGCCACTTGTAGTCGGTCTCCCAGACGCGCGCCCAATGCTTCCAGGCGCCGGCGGCAAGGCCGTAGTATCCGGGGAGGCTGTCCATCAGCACGCCGAAGTCGGTCGCGCCCTGAACGTTGTCGTGGCCGCGGAAGATATTCGCGCCACCACCCGCCACACCGATATTACCGAGCGCTAGCTGCAACACGCAGTAGGCGCGCGTATTGTCGTTGCCGTTGGAGTGCTGGGTGCCACCCATGCACCATACGAGCGTGCCGGGACGGTTGGTTGCGAGCGTGCGGGCGACGCGGTGCATCTGGCTGCCGGGCACGCCGGTCACGCGCTCGACTTCCTCCGGCGTCCACTTCTTCACTTCCTCACGGATGTGATCCATGCCCCAGACCCGCTTGCGGATGTACTCCTTGTCTTCCCAGCCGTTCTCGAAGATGTGGTAGAGGATGCCCCAGATGAGGGCGACGTCGGTGCCTGGACGGAAGCGAACATATTCCGTCGCGTGTGCCGCCGTGCGCGTGAAGCGCGGATCACAGACGATCAGCGGCGCATTGTTCTGCTCCTTGGCCTTGAGGATGTGTTGCAGCGAAACCGGATGCGCTTCCGCAGGGTTGCTGCCGATCAGGAACATCGCCTTCGACTGCAACATGTCGTTGTAGGAGTTCGTCATGGCGCCGTAGCCCCAGGTGTTGGCGACACCTGCAACCGTGGTCGAATGACAGATCCGTGCCTGATGGTCGATGTTGTTCGACCCCCAGTAGGCGGCGAACTTGCGGCCGAGATAAGATTGCTCGTTGTTCCACTTCGCGGAGCCGAGCCAGTAGACGGAATCGGGGCCGGATGCTTCGCGGATTTTCAGCATCTGATCGCCGATCTCGTTGATCGCCTGATCCCACGAGAGACGCTGCCATTTGCCGCCGACAAGCTTCATCGGATATTTCAGCCGGCGTTCGCCGTGCGCGTGTTCGCGCACAGATGCACCCTTTGCACAGTGCGCACCGAGGTTGAACGGGCTGTCGAAGCCCGGCTCCTGGCCGACCCACACGCCATTCTGGACTTCCGCGATGACTGTGCAGCCGACCGAGCAGTGCGTGCAGATGGACTTCTTGAGTTCGAGTTTGCCGCCAGCCGCGGTCGGAGCCGCAGCTTCAGCGCGCTCGACGCGGCCGCCGACGAAGGCGGTTGCCGCAGCGATACCACCGACGGCCAATCCCGAGTTGCGCAGGAATGCGCGGCGATCGACGGTATAGTGCGAGCCGTGCTCGCGAACCGCCGTCGAAAGCCTGGCGCTTGCGCTTGGCGATACGCCACTGACCTTTTTCTTCAGCATGTGTCTCTCCATGTCTCGCGCCCGACAGCGGCTCGGCGGTGCCGGGCCGGAAGGCGCGTCACGACCGTCAGATGAACTTCGCGAGTTCGTAGTAGCGCCGCACGTGATCGGTTTCGCGATAGCCGCTCGCGTCTCCGGAAGCGGGCGTTGCAGCCTCGCTCTTTTCGGTCGTCGCGACGAGTGCGGCACCCGTCGACACCACGCCGGCACCCGCAAGCTTCATGAAGCTTCGGCGATCCGCGACAGGTCCGGTCTTTTCGGACTTCGACATCTTGCGTCCTCCCAATTCAATTGCACCGCCTGGTGCAATTCCTAAGCGGCGGCCCGCCGAGGGGCGCCGCACCTCAATGTCGAGCCGCACGCCTCAGCCGTAGCCGAAGGCGCGCTCCTCGAGTTCCATGAACACCTGCCCCGTTTCCCCGAGGGCAGCATAGAAAGGTGACGGCTCGGTCTTTGCGAGATCACGGAAAAAGTGCCCCGCCCAAGCCCCGACATGAGCGTCGAAAAACTGCTGCTGCAGAGCCAGCGATTGCGGCCCACCGTAGGTGCCGTCGATCAGCCCTGCCATGATTTCGAGTTCGGAAGCGATATGATCCTCGGGCTCGCTGACACCACTCGAGCGGACAATGCCGAGGGCGGCCATGTCCTGACGAAGCCGTGCCAGCGGCTTCTCGTGCAGGAAGCCGGTCAGGTAGTACGAACCGTAGGGGACAAGGATGCCCCGGCCGAGACCGATGAACAATGTTTGGTAGGCTTCGGCCAGTTCCGCGGGAGTCGTTGATTTCGCCGACGCCGACCAAGCAGAGATCGCCTCGCCGAGCGCCGTGCCGGGCTCTCCAGCAAGCTCTCGGACCACGGCGATTGCGTCCTCGCCAGGCGGCCCCGACAAGAAGTGCGCGATCATGCGGTAGACATGGACCCGCAGCGCATCTTCCTCGGAAATGCCCCGCGCTTCCGCAGCTGTGGTTGGTGATGCTCCGTATGACGGCGCGTGCAACACTTACGTTTCCTCCCGGGCCTGTTAGACGACCCTTGTATGCCACCGCATCTTGGCCATGAACCCCGCCAGTCGCAAGCGTAACCCGCTGTGGATCCTGATCAATTTTTGAAGATGTCTCGCAGCGCAACATTACTTTTGGTTGCGTTTCGGAGCGCGGCCTCCGGAACTCAGATTTTATGAAAAAAATACCTATTCTCACATAATTTTGCACCTCTGGTGGAGCGCGGTGCGGGATGCGCTGAGCCTTGCGTCGGCCCTGGATTGCGCTAAGTTCGTCCGGGAATAGCTCGCTTTGGCGGGCGAAATCCGGGAAATATTCGCTCCGGTGGCACGGCCTCGTGGCGAAGCGCTTCGAAACCGCGTTCTGCACAAGTGATCGGCTTTCTCCGGTCACCCGCCAGCGAATGACCCGCGAGACTATCGACACTAACAGGTCCGGCATCGCCATCGCCCCTTCGGCAGGACGACAGGACCGCATCGCCGTGATTTCGAGAGGCTAGAGCAGAGCTGTGGATAGACCCCATTTCGCAACCACGGATACCGCGCCAGGCGGCGCCCCTCTCGAGGCCGGGGTCGGTCAGCGCATGGAAACGTCCGGCGTTGTCTCCGCCCGCGCGACACCCCACCGGGACCCGATGATCGATCCATTCGGGCGTCACGTGAGCTACCTGCGTGTTTCGGTGACGGACCGCTGCGATTATCGCTGCGTCTACTGCATGTCGGAGCACATGACGTTCTTGCCCAAGCGCGAACTCCTGACGCTCGAGGAACTCGACCGCGTCTGCTCGGTGTTCGTCGAAAAGGGCGTGCGCAAGCTGCGCATCACGGGCGGTGAGCCGCTCGTTCGCAAAAACATCATGTGGCTGTTCAAGGCGCTGTCGCGGCATCTCGAGAGTGGGGCGCTCGACGAGCTCACGTTGACGACGAACGGCAGCCAGCTCGCGCGATATGCAACGGATCTCAAGACGTGCGGGATCGAGCGGATCAACGTTTCGCTCGATACATTGAGGCCCGACCGTTTCAAGGCGATCACCCGTTGGGGTGATTTCTCGGCCGTGATGGACGGTCTCGATGCCGCCAGCCGCGCCGGGCTCAAGGTCAAGATCAACGCGGTGGCCTTGAAGGACGTGAATGAAGACGAGATCGAGGATCTATTGCGGTTCGCGCACGGCCGCGGCGCCGATCTCACCCTGATCGAGACGATGCCGCTCGGCGACATCGACGGAGACCGCACCGACCAGTACCTGCCGCTCTCCGTCGTTCGCGCACGCCTGATGGATCGGTTCACGCTGACCGACATTCCCTACCGCACAGGCGGGCCGGCACGTTACGTCGAAGTCGCAGAAACCGGTGGCCGGCTTGGCTTCATCACGCCACTGACGCACAACTTCTGCGAAAGCTGCAACCGCGTGCGACTGACGTGCACCGGCACGCTCTACATGTGCCTCGGACAAGAGGACGCCGCGGATCTCAGGACGCCCTTGCGCCAGAGCGCGGACGATACGCTGATCAGCGCGGCGATCGACGATGCGATCGGTCGCAAGCCCAAGGGGCATGATTTCGTCATCGACCGACGGGCAGCCAAACCGGCCGTTGCGCGGCACATGAGCGTCACGGGGGGCTGACGAAAAAGTTGACTGTACTGGCGGCGTACCGGCTAGGCGGTGCACTGGCCAAGATGGGACTGGCCAAGGCAGGACCGGCAATCGCGATGCGATAATCCGCTCGTCTCCCGAGGCATCTGGAGAAATCCAACTTCAGCGCGCAAGAAGCTCTGCGACGGCACCACGGATCTGCTGCAGGGTAAAAGGCTTCGACAACGTTGCGGACCTGCCCGGCGGCAATCCAGCCGCCCGTTTCAGCTCCTCGGCATGGCCGGAGATGAGCAAGACCTTGAGCCCAGACAGCCTGCCGGGCAAACGCGACACCAGTTCGAAGCCATCCACGCCGGGCATGTCGAGATCGGAGATCAGAAGGTCGAAGGAACCCGATTCGAGCTGGCGCAAGGCGTCCGCGCCGTCATCCGCCGTAACCACGACGTGACCCTCGCCAGAGAGCGCCCGTTCCGCGAATCCGCGGACGTTGGCGTCGTCGTCCGCCAGCAATATGCGCACCATCGCTCCGCTCCGCTTCTATCCGGGAATGCCCCGACGCCGATACCAGCACCGTGCCCAAGTCCGCGCAAGGCACCGCACAAGTACCCGGCGCGAAGCTGACCCCTGACATCATAAGTCTCTAACGACGCCAGGCGCCATCCTCGATCATACCGGCGTCAACTGGCCGGCTATTCGCCGACAATCCGCCCCACGAAGGGCAATTCCCTGAAGCGATGCCCGACGTCCATGCCATATCCGACGACGAAGATCGGTGGGCATTCGAATGCGAAAAAGTCGGCTCCGATGTCGACAGCCCTTGGCGTGTTCTTGTTCAGGAGTACGCAGGTGCGGATGCTCCTGGCGTCGCGCGCCGACATAAGATCCTTGGCGAAGGCGAGCGTCCGCCCCGAATCGAGCACGTCGTCGACGAGCAGGACGTTGCGCCCGGCGACATCGAGTTCGACATCGCGCAGAATATCGACGGTTCCCGAGGAAACGCGGCTCTTGCGGTACGACGATAGCGTTATGAAATCGACCTCGGGCTGCATTCCCGTGCGATTGAGCGCGCGGATGAGATCAGCCGCGAAGACGAAGCTCCCCTTGAGCACGGCCACCACGAGCAACGGCTCGAGGCGCTGTGCCGCGATCTCGCCCGCCAGCTCTTCGAGGCGGACCGCGATCGTCTCGGGCGAAAACAGCACTTCCAGGCGTTCGTTCTCGGGCGCTTGCTGCATCATCTCTCCGTCCGCAAATCAATTTTCCGATCTTATCCATAAGCCGTTGCCTGCAAGGTCTTGCAATATGCCGCATCCTCCGACATCGAAAGTCCATGATGAGGGATGGTCGCCCCCGTTGTATGGCAACTGACGATCGGCCGGAATATCGGGCAGCCAACAGACCCCCGCCACGAAATCGGGGCAACGAGCAGGCAGACGCGGCCATGGTCAGGTGCAAGGCAGACCCTACTACAACATCACAACGTTAGCGGCTCCGGCAGGTAAAGCCTTTGCGGCGCGACAACAACCGGCAGGGCGAGGGAACGGCGCCGGACACCTGAGTGGCAGATTCGAGGTAATGGAAGCCGGCACATGGCCTGGAGAACGCGTCATGAGCTTTGCGACCATCGCAGCATCACGAAGTCAGCACATCGCGGCTTGCCGTCTCGACGCTATCGCCCCGCCCAGAAGGAGTGCCGCCCGCTCGCACGCATCCAACCGACGCCTCTTCGCACGACTGCCCTATGCTCTACGTTCTTCCGCTCTGCTGCCCTGCGCTCTACTCCACGTATCGGGCTTTTGGACGCCCTGGAACGCAAGTACACGAGGCCGCCACAATCGTACCCGAAACATCGCGTGTGCGGCACCGATATGCTCAGCCGCCCCTTAAACGCTAAACAGAATAGCCAACCTTGATCCGTCTGAACAACATCGCCCTGAAGTATGACACCGGCTCGGAGGTTTTGAGCGAGGTGAACTTTCACTTGCGGCCAGGGTCTTTTCACTTCCTGACCGGACCATCGGGTGCGGGCAAGTCTTCGCTACTGCGACTCCTGTTCATGTCGCTGCATCCGACCAGCGGGCAGATCCACCTGTTCAATCAGGATGTCAGCCGCATTACCACGCAGAAGCGCGCTCAGCTGCGCCGGCGGATCGGCATCGTTTTCCAGGATTTCCGGCTGCTCGAGCACCTGACGACATGGGAAAACGTGGCGCTGCCGCTGCGTGTCGTCGGCAAGCGCATCGGCGACTATCGCGAGGACGTGACCGACCTTCTGCAATGGGTCGGGCTCGGCCACCGCATGCACACCTATCCATCCGTCCTTTCGGGTGGGGAGAAGCAGCGCGCCGCGATTGCGCGCGCCGTCATCGGCAAGCCCGAACTGCTGCTCGCCGACGAGCCGACCGGCAACGTCGACCCGCAGATGGCCCGCCGTCTGTTGCGGCTGTTCGTCGAATTGAACCGGCTCGGCACATCCGTGCTGATCGCCACCCATGATCATCAACTCATGCGGCAATACAAGGCGCCGCGGCTGGAGCTTCACGAGGGGCATGTCCGGATCGTCTGACAGACCGACACCGCGGGGCGGGCTCTACGCGACGCCTCCGGCACCCGGCTACGAATTCGACGACCAGGTGACCGGTCCGCCGACAAGCGCCGCGCGCCCCTCCTTGACCGTGCCCGATCCGCGGCCGGCCTACGGCACCGAGCCGGCACCGGAATCCTTCGCAGACGACGCCAAGCAGACTCACGCTCCGATCGTTCCGGCCGGCACCGTCACCGGCAGCTCGCTGACGCTCGTCATCTCGATCATGTGTTTCCTCGCCTGCCTGACCGCCGGCGCGGTCTATATGATGAACCAGTCGGCCGATGCGTGGCTCAAGGATATTGCCAGCGAGGTCACCATTCAGGTCGAGACCCGCGACGGCAGCGACGCCAACAAGACAGTCGAGGACGTCGCCAAGTTGCTACGTCAGCAGCCCGGATTTGCATCCATTAACGTTCTCTCGGTAGAGCAGTCGAGCGCCTTGCTGGAGCCTTGGCTCGGCAGTTCCGACGCCTGGAAGGCGCTTCCGATCCCGCGCCTGATCGCGCTCGAGATCGATCGCTCGGCGGCCCCTGATCTGGACAAGATCCGCGAACGGCTGAATGCCTCGTTCAAGGGCGTCTCTCTCGACGATCATCGCCAGTGGCAGCGCCAGATCCGCACCGTCACGCGATCATTCGCGCTCGGCGGGCTTGCGATTCTGATGCTGGTCGGCGCCGCGACGACGGCCATCATCATTTCAGCGACAAAGAGTTCGATGGCCTCGAACCGCGAGATCGTCGAAGTTCTGCATTTCGTCGGCGCCACCGACCGCTTCATCGCCCGCGAGTTCGAAAAGCACTTCCTGCGACTCGGCATCCGCGCCGGGCTGGTCGGAGCCGCGACGGCGATGCTTGTATTCATGCTCATACCAACGATGCTGCAGCTGCTGGGCGGCGGCGCGGTGACGATGGCCGAGATGCACCGGCTGATTGGAACAGGCGCACTCGATATCGCCGGCTATATTCTGCTCATCATCGTGGTTGTGGTCATCGCCGCGCTCTGCATGTTGACGTCGCGCCTCGGCGTCTATCGAATTTTGAATAGCCGCCAGTAGGGGCCTCGCGGTTCCACACTGCCGGTTCGGTCCGCCTCGGGTCCCGCGCCGCGGCACCGCAAACCACGATTGCGCCAAGGCTCTGGCTCAACGTTCGACAAATCAGCTAGAGTTTCGGTTCTGACATATGCCTGCCCGGCACTGCTCGGTTCCGAGCACATGCCGAAATCATAAGAAAGACGAGCGACTTTATTAAATTGGTGTAGCTTTTTAATCTGACGTTTGGCTGCGAGGCGGTCCCCACGCGGGGATCAAACGTTAGGTGCGCTACACAAGTCTGATCTACCGGCGAGTGGATGGGTCTTCGTGCCGCCCGATCCGGGTTCGATATGGAAACCGCGACGGCAGCCCGATGGATCATCGCAGCGCTGCAGCCGGTGGCCGCAGCTGGGTGGCAAGATGAGGCGAACGGCAAAGGCCCTGGTGACGTTGGCTGGCTTCGGGCTGGCCCTCGTCGCGTTCGGCTTCATCGTATTTGCAAGTTTTGCAATGCGTGAGCACGACACCGGAGCCGCACCTGCCGATGGCATCGTCGTGCTGACGGGCGCCGAATTCCGGATCGCGGAGGCCGCCAAGCTTTTGCGTGACGGGCGCGGCCAGCGGCTGCTGATCAGCGGCGTCAATCCGCGAGTCTCGCGCACCGATTTGTTGCGGATCACCCAACTGCCGCCGGAGCGGCTCGACTGCTGCGTCGACGTCGGCCTCAAGGCGCTCGATACCATCGGCAATGCCAGCGAGACGCGCGACTGGGTGGCACGGCATGGCTACTCCAGCCTGATCCTCGTAACCTCCAGCTATCACATGCCGCGCAGCCTCACCGAGTTCGCCCGAGCCATGCCGAACGTCACGGTCGTCCCGCACTCCGTCGTGCCACGCAGCTTCCCCGAAGACGCGTGGTGGCTGCATGCCCGGGCAGCCCGCATCCTGTTGTCGGAATACCTGAAGTTTCTGCCGTCGGCCTTCAGGCTCGCAACGTCGCGGCTCTTCGGCGAATGGGCCGGGAATGCGGTCGCGGTTGGTGGCAGTGCGCGCGTCGGCGCGGCGAAGATGTAGCGGCGGCACCCGATGATCTGGCTCCGTTCGCTCGTCTTTGCGGTCGTGTTCTACATCAACACCGCGCTCTTCCTTCTGCTGGGCTCGCCGTTGCTGCTTGGCCCGCGTCGCTATGCGATGATGGGGTTGCGCGCCCATGCCCGTGCCTCGCTCTGGTGGCTTCGCGTCATCGTCGGCACACGGCTCGAAGTCCGCGGCCGCGAGCATCTGCCCGCAGCGCCCGTGTTGATTGCCGCCAAGCACCAGTCGGCATGGGATACGTTCGCGTTGATCACGCTGCTCGGCGATCCGGCCATGGTGATGAAGGCCGAACTCGGCTGGATCCCGTTCTATGGCTGGTTCAGCCACAAGTTCCGCCACATCTTCGTCCAACGCGAACGCGGCCCCTCCGCCTTGAAGACGTTGATCCGGGATGCCCGCGACCGCGCCGCCGACGGTCGCGAGATCGTCATTTTTCCTGAGGGTACGCGGCGCCCCCCAGGCGCACCGCCCGACTACAAACCAGGTGTCGTCGCCGTCTACGAGGCGCTGGCGCTGCCCTGCGTTCCGCTGGCGCTGAATTCCGGCGTCTTCTGGCCGCGCCGGCAGATGATCCGCCACCCAGGCACCATCGTCGTCCAATTCCTGCCGCCCATACCGCCGGGCCTCGCGCGCCGGGAATTTCGCGCAGCCCTCGTCGAGGCGATCGAGCCAGCGACAGCCCGCCTTGTCGCCGAGGCGGGCGCCACCGGCACTGGACCGCTCGTGGCGGTCGAAGCGGCAGAGAAACAATAGGCGAACTTTAGAAGAACATTTGTTGACTTGGTGGCGGCACCCCATTTAAAGTCGGGTCTTGAAGAGTGACGAGCCTGAGGCACGCCCCATGAACCCGCCGATGCACGCAATCGCAGAACATCTTCCGCCGATCGCGCTCGAGATTTGGGAGCGCAAATATCGTTTCACGCGTCCGGACGGCACGGCCGAAAGCTCGGTCGGCGAGACCTTCGCGCGGGTCGCCGCCGCGATTGCGGCGGCAGAGCAGGCGGAGACCGGGGCGGACGATCGCATTGCCGCCGAATACCGGAGCGCGATGTCCGATTTCAGCTTCATCCCGGCCGGGCGCATTCTCGCGGGCGCCGGGACGGACCGTAGCGTGACGTTGTTCAACTGCTTCGTCATGGGGCGGATCGACGACGACCTGAGCGCCATCTTCGATGGGGTGAAGGAAGCCGCGCTGACGATGCAAGCGGGCGGCGGCGTCGGCATGGATTTCTCGACGCTGAGACCCAGCGGGGCGCTGGTTGCCAGCATCGGCGCCGATGCTTCGGGGCCAGTGAGCTTCATGGATGTCTGGGACGCGATGTGCCGCACAATCATGTCGGCGGGCGCCCGCCGCGGCGCGATGATGGCGACGTTGCGGGCCGACCATCCCGACATCGAGCTGTTCATCGACGCCAAGTCCGCGCCCGGGCGGCTCAGCAATTTCAATCTTTCGGTTCTGGCGACCGACGACTTCCTGGCAGCGGTCCGCGCCGATGCCGATTGGGACCTGGTGTTCGCCGGCAAGGTCTATCGCACGGTTAGAGCACGCGATCTGTGGCGCCGCATCATGCGCGCGACCTATGATTACGCCGAGCCCGGCGTCATCTTCATCGATCGCATCAACCGCCTGAACAACCTCGCCTACTGCGAGACGATCAGCGCGACCAATCCGTGTGGCGAGCAGCCTTTGCCGCCTTATGGCGCATGCCTGCTCGGCTCGATCAACCTTGCGGCACTCGTCAGCGACCCGTTCACCGAGGGTGCGGCTCTCGACCACGCCCGGCTGGCGGCGCGGGTGAAAACGGCGGTGCGCTTTTGCGATGGCACGATCGACGTCGCCCGCTACCCGCTACCGCAACAGCGCCACGAGGCGCTGGCCAAGCGGCGGATTGGGCTCGGCGTCACTGGCCTCGCCGACGCCCTCGTGTTCATGGGATTGCGTTACGACACGGCGGCAGCCCGGGATATGGCGGAATCGTGGATGTCGGCAATCCAGGAGGCGGCCTATACCGCCAGCGCCGAGTTGGCCGCCGAGAAGGGCGCTTTCCCGCTGTTCGACCGCGACCGCTTCCTCGAGCGCCCTAATGTCGCCGCCCTGAGCCAAGCCACGCGCGACCTGATCGCGCGCCATGGCATCCGCAACGGCTGCCTCACGTCGATCGCACCAACGGGCACGATCTCGCTGCTTGCCGGCAACGTGTCGAGCGGCATCGAACCGATTTTCGACTACCGCTATCGCCGCACCGTACTCGACGCCGACGGCACACGGCGGACGGAAAGCGTCGAGGATTTCGCCTATGCGTCGTTCCGGCGGATCCATGGTGAGGATGCGCCATTGCCTCCAGCCTTCGTGCGCGCCGGCGAGATCGCACCCGCCGACCATCTTGCAATGCAGGCCGCCATCCAGCGCCACGTCGACAGCTCGATCTCGAAGACCATCAACGTGCCAGAGGATCTGCCGTTCGATGCCTTCGAGACAATCTATCTGGATGCCGACCGCCTCGGCCTCAAGGGTTGCACCACCTACCGCCCCAACGCCGTCACCGGCGCCGTGCTCGAAGCCGACGTCCCCACCACGGCTCGAGCGGGCGACGCGGTGCGCGGCGAATCCGCGGGGGGCACGCCCATGATGACGACGGCATCCCAGCCGATGCCCGCGCACCGTTCCGATGGCGTCGTCTACATGTCGAAGCCGCTTGAGCGCGACGGCGTTCTACCGGGCTACACCTACAAGCTGCGTTGGCCGGCGAGCGACCACGCCATCTACGTGACGATCAACGACATCGAGCGTGACGGCCGGCGTCGCCCATTCGAGATTTTCATCAACACCCGCAATCTCGAGCACTACGCATGGACTGTCGCGCTGACCCGCATGATCTCCGCCGTGTTCCGCCGAGGAGGCGATGTCACGTTCGTTGCCGAGGAACTGAAGGCGGTTTTCGATCCGCAGGGCGGCCAGTGGATGAACAAGCGCTATGTGCCCAGTCTGCTCGCGGCGATCGGCGATGTCATCGAGCGGCACATGATCGATATCGGCTTCTTGAACAGTCAGTCGCCCGGTCGTGACGTCCCGGCCAGGGAATTGGCAGGCGCCGGGTCCGGCGGCGCGACCGAAGCCGGTGGAGGCCAACGCAGCACCGGAGGTATCGACACCTGGCGTCTCGACACTGGACGGACCAGCGGTCCGACGATGCTCGCTGTCGGCGAAGAACGCCGCGTGCGGTTCTGCCCGCGGTGCGCCTCACCCCACCTCGATCGTCAGGAAGGCTGCCTCATCTGCCGCGACTGCGGCTTCTCGCGCTGCGGTTGACCGGTGAAGTCTCAGCATGCAATCGGGTAACGGTCGTCACCTTGAACGCGTCCATTGCGCCACACTGGACGGATGACGAGTACATAAGAGCGGCGCTGGCAACGCTCTATTAACCGGGGGTTTGAGATAACCGACTGGGTTCGGCACACAGGGTCACCGATCATTGACCATGCCCGCAGATCACCGCTGCCGGGCCACATTTCAGCTAGAACTTTCCGGCACAATTTCTCTCGTGCCAAGGTTACGGCTGCCGTGAATGCGGCTGCCGCGAATATGTCTGTGTCGTGCGTCGAGGGTTTCTGGGGTTCTTGTCATGAGTGCGTGCATCATTGATTTCGCTGCGGCCCGCCAACGCCGCGCCAAAACCAATTCGTCCCGTTCGAGCGGACCCATCATGACAGAAAAGCAGCCCGATCTGATGCAGCGTTTCCGGTTCTGGACCGGTGCCTCGGGCCGCCGTTACGTCCACACGATCTACACGCTGCGCGACTGCCCGGAGCTGAGTTCGGGCAACTTCATCCTGGTCCGCCGCGAGCATGACGGCCAGCGCACCATCCTCAACATCGGACGGCTCGGCGGCAACGCACCGACGCTCAATCTGGCCGAGATTCGCCAGCGTGGCGCTACGCTCGGCGCCAACGAAGTGCATGTCCATCTTCTGGCGGAAAGCTCTCGCGACAGCCAGACGATCGAGTTCGATCTGATGAGCGGTCATTTCGACATCCAAGCCCCGAACGGCAATGTCCTGACGCATTGATGGACGCGAGGCATTTCCGGCGACGACCGGCGCGTGCACCCAAGCGTCGCAACCGGTGCGGGATAGGTCCTGGTCGCTGCAGTGCATGCGGATGCGGCGTGATCTCCGGGCGGCGCATGCAGCACTGTGGTGCGGACTGACAGGCCCAATTCAATCCTGCCCTTCCTCGGCCACGAACAACCTCGCCTACGTGCGACCTTGCAAACGTGCGTTCGCGTCGGTCGCACCGCACCACGCCATTGCCGCGTCGCAACACCTCAGCGCGCGCGATTGCTCATGCGATGCATGAAGCGGCGACGCTCAGCCGGTCGCATCGGCCGCGCGCACCTGTGCGTGACGCGTTGGTGCGACACGGCGCGTCGCAGTATCTCGGCACGTCGCGAGACGTGATTGACAGATCCGCCTCTGGCGAAATAGCCGCCGAGCACCGTCAGCAATCGCTCCAGCTCGCGCTCACGGATGCCGATCTGCCCCATATGACTCAACGTGTTGATGACGTAATCGAGATTGACCCCCGACAGCCCTTTGCCACCGCGAATGATGCGCGCCTGGACCGCAAGTGGCAGGCGGCCGGCGTAACTTGGATGCGCACGTTCAACGATATAGGCAACGGCGACCTCGGATCGGCCCGGTTCGCCGTGGATATCGACCCGCACCCGCGCTTCCCGGTAAACGCCGTTGACCTGTTCGCGCGCACGCAGATAGGCGAGTGTCACGGCGGCATCGGCCGCGACCACGCGATAGGCAATGCCCTCGCACACACCGCCGCGATCGAGACCGAGCACCAAGCCCGGACGCGTCAGCGATCCGCGATGATGGACGGAAACGACACAGAAGCAACGCGAATGGCCGTCGAGACGGGCGCGACGAGCCTCGGCGTAGGCGAAGCCCGGCCGCCACATCAGCGAGCCATAGGCAAAAATCCAGAGGTCGTGTTCGCTGTCCATCGTCCGGGGCGACCATCTGTTGCACGCCGAGCCAAATCGCCTGCTGCGTCATGAAGCGGCGGGCTTACGCGCCACCCTTGCTTGCAGGCGGGGTGACGGCCGCCCGGCCGAAATCTGCAACCGGCGTATCCTGCCCGGCGGCGATAATGCCGCGGCGGATTGCCCGAGCATCCTCGAACATCTTGAACAGGACATCGCCTTCGCCAAAGCGAATCGCCCGCTGCAGCGCCGTCAGATCCTCGCTGAAGCGTCCGAGCATTTCCAGGACCGCTTGCCTGTTGTTGAGAAATACGTCGCGCCACATCGTCGGATCGGACGCGGCGATGCGCGTGAAATCGCGAAAGCCGCCCGCCGAGAACTTGATGACCTCGCGGTTCGTCACGCGCTCCAGATGCGCGGCGGTGTTGACGATGTTGAAGGCAATCAGGTGCGGCAGGTGACTGGTGATCGCGAGGACCATGTCGTGATGGTCCGCGTCCATGATCTCGACACTCGAACCGAGCCCGCGCCAGAACGCGGTGAGCTTCTCGACAGCTGCCGTGTCCGTTCCCGCAGGCGGCGTCAGGATGCACCAGCGGCCGTCGTAAAGTTCGGCGAAGCCGGCCTCCGGCCCCGATTGTTCGGTGCCCGCAATCGGATGCCCCGGAACGAAATGCACACCTGGCGGAACATGCGGGCCAACTGCGGCAACAATCGCACCCTTCACCGAGCCGACGTCGGAGACGATCGCCCCCGGCATGAGGTGTCGCTCGATGCGCGCGGCGATGTCACCACAGACGCCGACCGGTGTGCACAGGATGACGAGATCGGCGCCGACGACGGCATCGGCGGGATCGGCATAGGATTGCGATACCAGGCCGAGGGCGAGCGCCTTTTCGCGGCTCGCGGCCGACGCCGTCGCGCAGACGATCTCACCGGCGAGGCCGCCGTGCCGGCGCGCCGCATGACTGATCGACGACCCGATCAGCCCGATGCCGATCAGCGCCAATCGGCGGAACAACGGCGCCCCTGAGCCTTGTCCCGCTGCCACGCCCGAACGATCGCCGCCACCGGGAAACCCCTCGCCATTATCATCGCCGCTCATGCCGCTCACTCCTCGACGAAGTCGGCAAGTGCCGCGACGACACGGCGGTTCTCTTCCTCGGTGCCGATCGTCATCCGAAGGCAATCGCCGAGACCGTAGCTCGCGACGGCACGCAAGATGATTCCCTTCGACTTGAGATAGGCGTCGGCATCGCGCGCCGTCCGTCCAGCCTGACGCGGAAAATGAATCAGCAGGAAGTTCGCGACGCTCGGCGTCACCCTCAGTCCGAGCTGCGTCAGCTCGCGCTCAAGCCACGGCAGCCACGTCTCGTTGTGCCGGATCGCGGCTTCCATATGGGCGCCATCTTCGATCGCCGCAGCGCCAGCGGCAATCGCGGGGCTCGACAGATTGAACGGCCCGCGGATGCGATTGAGTACGTCGGCTACCGCCTCGGGACAGTACGCCCATCCTATGCGCAGTGCCGCGAGCCCGTGGATCTTCGAGAAGGTCCGCGTCATCACGGTATTGTTCGTCGTCGCGACCAGCTCGAGACCGGCCTCGTAGTCGTTACGGCGGACATATTCCGCATAGGCGCCGTCGAGCACGAGGAGGATATCTTCGCTCAGGCCGGCGCGCAGACGGCGCACCTCGCCGATCGGAATATAGGTTCCGGTCGGATTATTGGGATTGGCGAGAAACACGACGCGGGTGCGGTCGGTGACCCGCGCGAGAATAGCATCGACGTCGGTCGCAAGATCGCGTTCAGGCGCGACAACAGGCGTTGCACCATTGGCGAGAATGGCGATGCGATAAACGAGAAAGCCGTGCTCGGTATAGATCGCCTCGTCGCCCGGACCGAGATATGCGTTGGCGATGAGCGAGAGAAGCTCGTCCGAACCCGCGCCACACACGATTCGCGTCACATCGAGACCGTAGCGTTTCGCAATGGCGTTTCGCAACGCGGTCGCCTGGCCATCGGGGTAGCGCTCGAGCGCAGTGGCCGCCGCCGTATAGGCCGCAATCGCCTTCGGGCTGGCGCCAAGTGGCGTTTCATTCGATGACAACTTGGCCGGCGTCACGCCAGAAGGTAGCCTGCTCTCGCCCGGCACATAGGCTTCGATGTCGAGAATACCGGGGCGAGGCTTCGGAAGGCGTTCGGTCATCGTTCGATCTCTCGCGGCCGAAGTTTCAAGCCCGGGAGGGCGTGAAGTCCTCGTTTCGTTGTTCGGCAGACGTCCCGTGCTGCCGAATATGGGTTAGGGGCAGACGGCCGCGCGCAGACCGACGGGGCCGGGGGCACGCGGGCGAAGTTCCAGTTCGCACGCGAGTGATAGACGAGTGAACCGCCGGTTAACAAGGCTCTCGTGGCCGAGCGGCCGCGATCCCACTGACGCGGCCTCGTTCGATCCCAGCACGTCGAGATGCAGGCGACGACGTGCGCGCCGCCTCTTGACGCTTGCGGCCGACGTCCGATATCCAGGTGGGTACGTCGTGGTGATTTGGCCGGCCGGCTTGCAGCCACGTAAAACAACTCGCTAAAAGGCCGTGTGAGACCGATCAGCGGTTGAGCCCGGCCCATATGTCGGAAGCCCCTGTGGATTGGTCATGCCCTTGCCGGCCCAGCCACGCTTCCCTGACAAGTGACGGGAGTTCGATCGTGGAGCCGAAGACGGCGCGACATGGCGCCGAGACCATCACCCAACCGACAGCGGAACCGGCCGAGAGTGCCGCGCTTTCGGCTGTCACCGAGCGGCTGCGCGAAGCGTGGGCCCCGTCGAGCGAGGTCGTCTGCTTCTCGGGCAATCCCTTGCAGCTCGCCTGCGGGTCATCGCTCGATACGTTCCAGATCGCCTACGCGACGTGGGGCACGCTCAACGCCGACAAATCCAACGCGGTGCTGGTCTGCCATGCGCTGACCGGCGACCAGTACGTGGTCGGAAAGAACCCCGTGACCGGCAAGCCTGGCTGGTGGGAGACACTGATCGGTCCCGGCAAGCCGATCGATACCAACCGGTTCTTCGTCATCTGCTCGAACATTCTCGGCGGGTGCATGGGTTCGACTGGGCCCGCATCACGCAACCCCGCGACCGGCAGCCCCTATAGCCTCGACTTTCCCGTGATCACCATCGGCGACATGGTGGCGGCACAGCTCCGACTCGTCGACCATCTCGCCATCCCCAAACTGTTCTCGGTGGTCGGCGGCTCGATGGGCGGCATGCAGGTGCT
>JAGRKS010000054.1 GCA_020442185.1 Hyphomicrobiaceae bacterium | reverse complement strand
GCTTCTCGCCGCAGCTCGGCGACGGACGGGCGCTGCTTCTGGGCGAGGTGATCGATGTCGACGGCCGGCGTCGCGACATTCACCTCAAAGGCTCGGGCCGCACGCCGTTCTCGCGCGGCGGCGACGGCAAGGCGGTGCTCGGCCCGGTGCTGCGCGAATACCTGATCGGCGAAGCCATGCACGCGCTCGGTATTCCGACCACGCGGGCGCTGGCCGCGGTGACCACTGGCGAGGCGATCTTCCGCGAAGGCGCCAAGCCCGTTGCTGTGCTGGCGCGGGTGGCGTCGTCGCATCTGAGGGTCGGAACGTTCCAGTTCTTCGCCGCGCGCGGCGATGTCGATGCCTTGCGGCTTCTCGCGGATCATGTCATCGCGCGGCATTATCCCGAGGCCCTTGCCGCCGAAAATCCCTATCGGCAATTGATCGAAGCGGTGATCGCGCGGCAGGGCGAACTGGTGGCGCGCTGGCTCCTGGTCGGCTTCATCCACGGCGTCATGAACACCGACAATACGTCAGTCGCGGGAGAGACTATCGATTACGGTCCGTGTGCCTTCATCGATCGCTATCATCCCGAAACCGTCTTCAGTTCGATCGATCAGATGGGGCGCTACGCCTATGGCAATCAGCCGGCGATCGCGCAGTGGAATCTTGCACGGTTCGCCGAAACGTTGCTGCCACTGATCGGTGGCGAAAAGGACGAGGCGCTGGCGTGGGCGACCAGGGCCGTCGAAGCCTTCGCTGTGCGTTTCGTCGCGGCCTACGAGGCGGGCTTGCGCGCCAAGCTCGGGCTTCATGAAAGAGCTGACGGCGATTTGGCGCTTGCCAACGATCTTCTGGCGCGCATGGCGGCGAACAAGGCGGACTTCACGTTGACATTCCGGCGGCTCGCAGCGGCGGCCGAAAATCCGGCAGCCTGCAAAGACGTCGCGAGCCTGTTCGTGGACGGCGCGGCCTTCGATGATTGGGCGGAGCGCTGGCGGGCACGGATTGCGGCCGAAGGCGGGGAAGGGGCGGAACGTCGCCGCCGCATGGAAGGCGTCAACCCGGCCTTCATTCCGCGAAATCACCTGATCGAAAACGTCATCGAGGCCGCCGTCGCGCGTGACGATTTCGAACCCTTCGATCGCATGTTGTCCGTGCTGGAGCGTCCCTTCGAGGATCAGCCGGACGCGGAACGGTATGCTCTGCCACCCGAGCCGCACGAGGTCGTCGAAGCGACGTTCTGCGGAACCTGATGGCCGGCAATGCGGCGACGAGCTGTTGCACCGCATGTTTCACGCGGTGCTTCGATCTGTCTGAGGACCATGGCACGGGCATAACGCCGTGCGTGCGCTTCAAGAGGTCGGGACCCGCTGCCGATCAGCCCGCCTGACGCTCCGGCTCGTCCATCGGCTCATCCGCGACCTGCTCGTCGTCGAAGTCGACGGGCGGCGGATTGGGATTGTCGCCGTAGGTCTGCAACTCGTGCAGCAGGGTATCGATGAGGACGGCAAGCCGCTGGCTGGTGTCATCGAGTGTTTCGGCGAACTTCAAGGCGCGATCCGATTCCACCGCCTGTTGGCGGCTCATCGCATAGAGCATCGAGGCATGGCGCGCGATCGCCTCGTAACTCTGCGGATCGAGCTCCTCGTTCTGCAGCGTCCACGTCAACTCGTGAATGTCCTCGGCCATTTGCAGCATGCGCTCGACCGGGTTCGACTGGCCCGGAACCGCTGCAGCCTGCGCTGTTTGCGGTGCGCTGTCGCCCACGCCGCTCTCGGCGGAGGCTTTCGACTTCTTGCGGGCGAGCAATTCGGTGCGGGCTTCCCCGATCCTGCCGGAAAGACTTTCCAGTTCGATCCGCAGCAGGCCCAGGACGGGTGGCGGTTGCTTCAAGGAGGAGCTCAGCCGGCCGATGGCATCCTCGAGCAGCGCGCTATCGAGGCGGCGTGCCCGGCGGCCGTGCTCTGCCAGAAACCAGCGGCCTCGTGCTGTCTCGAGCAGGGTCTGCTCTATGGCGCGATATTCGTTATCGGCGTCCACATTAGGCATAGCGCTCGTCTCGGCCATGATCGTCTTCCCGAATGGTGTGCGAATGGTGTGATCGAAATGTACGGAAACAATTAAGTGATTCTGCGTGGCAACGGGGAGACGGTCGGGCGCGAAGCGTGAGTTGCCAACAGGCAGTTTGGTGGTACGTGCCGCAATCCGATGCCATCGCGCGGGCAAGGTGTGTATGGGTCATGCGCAGGCGGAGACCGGGGAAGCCTCGCACGGCGCCGTCGTTGGCTTCATCGCCGGCCGCGTTCGCCTGTCTGACAGCGTGTCCTGCGGTGCGCTCGCCAGGCTAATCGGCAGGGACCCGTGGTGCGCTGGCGGCCCTGGCCGCTGCTTGGGAGCGAAGTGTGGATCGAAACGCATGACGGGGTTCGGCGTCCGTGTCGCGGTGTTCTTCGCTGCGCTGTTCCTGATCTATGGGGTTCACATCCCCTACCTGCCGCTCTGGCTCGAATGGCGCGGCCTGACGCCGGCGGAAATCGGCATCGTCACGTCGGCTCCTTATTTCGCGCGGCTTCTGGTGACGCCGACGATCGGCTTCGTCGCGGACCGGGTTGGCGATCATGCGCGGGTCATTCGCGTCCTGGCGTTCGTTGCACTGTCCGCGACGCTGGTGCTGAGCAACGTCGCGGGGTTTGCTGCCATCCTCGCCTTCTCGCTGCTGCTTGCGGTCTCGACGTGGACGATCATGCCGTTGACCGAGACCATCGCCATCCGTGGCGTGCGGCTCGGGCTCGACTATGGCCGCATGCGGCTATGGGGATCGCTGTCCTTCATCCTTGCGAGCTTCGCCGGTGGCGCGGCGGTCGATGCGTTCGGGCGCGGGTCGGGCATCTGGCTTATCGCGGGCGGATGTGTTGCGACCGTCACCGCGGCGTTCTTTCTGCCGGGTCCCGATACGGGCACGCGAGCCGGTCCGCGGCGTGGCATCGACAAGGCCACGGTGCTACGGCTTGCCGGCAACCCGGTCTTCCTGCTCTTCCTTCTTGCCATCGGCACGATCCAGGCCTCGCACGCGACATTCTACACCTTCGGCGCCATCCACTGGCGGGCGAGCGGCATGTCGTCGGCGTGGATCGGCGTGCTGTGGGCCATCGGCGTTTTGACGGAGGTTGCGCTGTTCGCTGTTTCGGGGCGGATCGCAGGCCGTGTCGGACCGATTGTTCTGCTCGGCCTCGGTGGCATCGCGGCGATCGTCAGATGGACGGCGATGAGCGCCGACCCGGCGCATGGCTGGCTCATTCCGCTGCAGGTACTGCATGGCCTCACCTACGGGGCATCCCATCTTGGCGCCATCCATTTCATCGAGCGGGCGATTCCGGACGAAGCCGGGGGCACGGCACAGGCCCTTTATGCGACGATCGCAGCCGGTGTCATGCATGGTGCCGCGACGATGCTATCGGGGCTCATCTATGCGGTGGCGGGCGAGGGTGCCTATCTGGCGATGTCGGCGCTTTCGCTGATCGGCGTCGCGGCCGTGGTATTGCTGGCGCGACTGTGGACGGGCGGCAAGATATGGATCGCGTCGCCGCCCGCGATCTGAAGTGCCGGCGGCGAAGTCCCGGGTCAGGGCCCCGGTCGTCATCGATCGATCGCGCCCCGTAGGGTATAGGACGTGTGCCTGAGCGACACCCCGGGCGTCGCGCGTTGTGTTCGCGCCCAGACTATCCCCAAAGTGCCGGCGATGCCGGACGTATGAGCCCGTTCTCGATCCTGAGCCCATCGGCGCGGTCGCGGGCGAGCAGAAGCGGCCCATCGAGGTCGACCCAGCGTGCATCCTGTGCAAGGAGCAGCGCCGGCGCGGTCGCGAGCGAGGTCGCGACCATCGAACCGATCATGATGGCGAGACCGGCCCGGCGTGCGTCTTCGCGCATCGCGAGCGCTTCGGTCAGTCCTCCCGTCTTGTCGAGCTTGATGTTGACGGCGTCGTAGCGGTCGGCGAGGGCCGCGACATCCGCCGCGACATGCGCGCTTTCGTCGGCGCAGACGGCGACGGGCCGCGAGACCTTGGCCAGCGCGTGGTCGGCGCCTGCGGGCAACGGCTGCTCGATAAGCTCGACGCCGGCGGCGGCTGCCGCCTGCATGAGATCGCCCAACATGGCCTCGGTCCACGCCTCGTTGGCATCGACGATGATGCGCGCGTCCGGACGAGCCCCTCGAACCGCCGACATCCGGGCCGCATCGCCGTCGCCGCCGAGCTTCAACTTCAAGAGCGGCAGGTGTGCGACGTTCCGCGCGCGAGCCGCCATGTCCTCGGGCGCGGCGAGGCTGAGCGTATAGGCCGTCGTGACCGCATGCGGTGCTGGAAGGCCGGCGCAAGCGTGGACTGGTGTGCCGGTCGCCTTGGCCTCGAGATCCCATAGTGCGCAGTCGAGTGCGTTGCGTGCCGCGCCGGCCGGCATCCGTTGCGCGAGGGCCGCGCGATCGAGGGGGCCGTCATAGGCGGTGATCGCCGCTGCTGCCGCGGTCACGCTCTCGCCATAGCGGGCATAGGGTACAGCTTCGCCGCGTCCCGCATGTCCGTCGCCGTCCTCGATGGTGACGACGATCACTTCGGCTTCCGTCTTGGCGCCGCGCGAAATGACGAAGGCCTCGGCCAGTGCATGGCGCTCAATTGCGACGGAGATGCGGTGCTTCATTGTCGGCAATACCAATCAACCAGTGTTCCGTCCCCGACAGTTGGTTTCCCTTGAAGCACTCGTTCGTCCATGCCGTCGGTCGCCGCATCGTGGCCGCCACCTGCGGGGGCGCGACCGTTGTTCGACAAGATCGTCGTCGATCCGTGCGCCTTCGGTCAAGGCGATGCAATATTCTCGCCCCGGCGAAATTCACCGGGCAACAGCCGGTGCGACGTCACTTGTGCGCATGCGTGCGATTCTATCGGGCTGAAATTCTGCGGTACGAGAAACGCCGATCCGCTCCATTGCGGGATCACTATCGCGGGGCCTCGGCATCGTCACGGGCAAAGGCTTGGGGCTGGTCGGCGTTCGGTGGTGCGAGGTGGCTTGACGCGCCGCCTCAGGTAATCCGGCCGCTCGCGTGCGCGAGCACGAGGTAGACGCGACCCATGGCCGATGTCATGTGCGCCTGTGCGAGACGTCCGGTCTGATCCTTCGCTTCTGCGTCGCGGAGGATGCGCTCGAAGTCCGTCAGGTAGCGGTTCACCGTTCCTTGCAAGCCGCTGTCGCTCGGGTAGCGGCGGGCCAATTCCTCGAATGCCGCGCGGCCTTCGGCGGTGTAGATCGAGCGCACCATGATGCTGCGCTGCCCGCTCCTGAGGCGCGACCAGATGGCGCCCGCCGCGGCCGAGTCGAGGGCCTGCGAGAGGACTTCGATATTGAGTGAAAATGGAGCGCTCGGCGCGGTGGCGGCTGGAGCATAGGAGGCCTGGGCTCGAGACGGCTGGGGTTGGGAACCATGAGCCTGTGCAACGGGGGCCTGTGAAACGGGCGCATGAGGACTCTGGGCGTGCGGTGCCGGGGCCCGCGTTCCCCCCGCCGGATTGCCAGCCTTCTGGTCGATCCCCTGGCCTAATCCTTGGGCCAAACCCTGGCCCGCGCTTTGTCCGCCCGTTCCCTTCGAGCGCTGGTCCGCGGGTCGCCCGCCGCCTGCTGGATCCTCGTCACGCGACGCGCGCTTCAAGAGGTCGCCAAGCGACCAGGTGTCGCGCGGATCGTGTGGCGGCGGCGGAATGGGCGTCGATGTTGCCGTCATTCCCGGTGCAACAGGGGCCTCGGGGGCAGCCGGCCGGGTACGGCCCCGAGCGCTGAGTTCTTCGGCGAGGCTTGCCGTCAGCGAGGTGAGGGAACGCTGGGGACTTGCATCCGGGCGGGCGGCTTGCTGCGCCGGCGGCGCCGCTGAGGTTGCCGGCATTGCCGTAGCCGATGGTGCGGCGGCAGGCGGTGCATCGTCGAGCGCGCCGCCGTGGGCGACAGGCAGCGCAATGTCGCGGCGCTGGGCTTCGCGTGTCGTCAGGCTCGAGAGCTGGTCGAGCGCGCGCAACTGGTCCTGCAGGGCGCGGCGCATCGCGTCGGCGCTTTCGCGCGTTGTTTTCGGAAGCCGGTCGAGTTCGGCCGTCATGCGGCTTTGTTCCCGCGCGAGTTCGTCGGCGACCCGGCGCGTTCTGATCCGAACCTCTTCGGAGGTTTCGTCGAAGCGGTTGGTGAGACTGCCGAGCTGGGTCGAAACCTCGGCTGAAACCGACGTCAGGCGGTTCTTGAGATCTTCGAGCGCGCGTTCGCTTTCCTGGTCGGTCTGCATGCGCAGGCGTTCGATCTCGCTCATGGCCAGCTGGCGGTGCGTATCGGTGCCGAGCCGCAGCTGCTCGGCGGCGGCACGGGCCCGCTCTTCGGCGTCGCTTATGGAGCCGGCGATCGTCGTCGAGTAGTCGGCGACATAGCGGCTGAACTCGTTGGCCTTGCCGTCGAGCCGCTCGAGCGTATTCGACAGGTCCGTGTGGCGTGCCTGCAGGGTCTTGTCGATCTTGTGATTGGCCGATTCGAGTGCGCTTGCGGCCTGCAGGATGGAGTGCCCCTGCGACTCGAAGCGGTTGGTCACGGTGTTGATCTGCGACAGCAGATTTTCCGAAACGTTCCTCAGCATTTCGGATTGGCCGGCCAGCGAATCGATCGCCTTCAGGGACTGGCGGGTGATGTTCTCGCTGGTGCGGCGAACGGAGCTGATGCCCAGGTTGAGCTGCTCGTCGAGTTCGACGGCCTGCCGCGAGATCGTCTCGGAGAAGGTTTGGGCGTGGTTCTCGAGGGCGCCTGTCAATGCGTTCGTGCGCGCTTCGACGGCGCGATCTATCGCGAGGGTCGAGCGCTGGATCGTATCGTCGAACAGCCGCAGGCGCTCGTTGAACGAGGAATCGAGCGCGCGCGTGCGCTCGACGATCTGCTGGTCGAGGTGCTCGGAGCGGCTGGCAAGGGTCGTATCGAGCGCTCGGGCGTATTCCTCGAACACCGTTTGCAGGTTGTTGGTCCGATTGGCGATCGCGGTATCGAGCTGCTGCATGTGGGTCGAGAACGCGGAATGCATCTGCTCGGTGCGCGAGCCGAGCGCCTGCGACAGCGCCCCGGTATAGGCTTCGAGCATCTTCTGCATCTCGTCGGTGCGTCCGCCGAGTGCGTTCGACAGCTGGCCCGAATGGCCTTCGAGCAACGTCCGCAGCTGCTCTGTTCGCGTCCCGAGGGCAGTGCCGAGTGCGCCGGTATATCCCTCGAGCACGTCTTGAAGCTGCTGCGTGCGCCCGCCGAGCTCGTTTTCGAGCGAACCGACGCTGCGCGACAGCGTCGACTCGAGGGCGTTCAGGTTCTCGGCCGCGCCCTGGATGATCTTTGCGAGGTTGGCCTGCTGGCTCGATAGCTTCTCGATCAGCTCCGGCACGTCGTTGCCGAGTGTTCGTAGCGTGTCGTTGAAGCTTGAACTGGTGGCCGCCAGCGCCTGGCGCTCGCCAGCCAGCTCGGAGATGAGCCCGCGAATGCGCAGCTCGTTTTCCTCGTATGAATTCTCGAGTGCTGCGACCTCGTTGTGGACGAGTGCCTCGAGTTCGCCGGCGCGACCGAGCGCGCGGCCGACCGCCTCGTTCATGAAGCCCACTTGACGGCGGACGGCCTGGCCGAGGGAGGCGATGGAATCTTCCGCCATCCTGTCCGGCTCGGCGAGGCGAACAGCAACCTCGGTCATTGTCGATGAGCGCAGACGAAGCTCCTCCGCCCGCCAGGCGAGGAGTGCCAGAAACCATATGACGGCGACGGGGACGACGATCGCCGAAAGCATGAGGAAGGTCGACGGGCGGGTGAGAAGTGCGCCCCATGAGGCGCCGCTCGGGTCATTTATCAGCGAGACGGCCGTGAACGATATGCCGATCGCCGCCCAGATAGCGCTGACGATGCCGGCCTGCCGGAAAACCTTGCCGGAGGGCTTTTGCTCCAGTGCATAGATCAGGCCGCCGATCGATGGAACGTCGTCGTTGGCGGCCATGCGGTGGCGAACTGGACCTGCCGGGCGGCGGCGGGCGACGCGATTGTTCGGCGTGGCATCGTTCGTTTCGTAGTGTTCGAAATCGTGGTCGTCGTCGCCATCCTCCGGCATCCCGGAAAGGTCGGAATCCGCTGGCCCTGCTTCTGGCTGCACTGGCCCTGCTTCTGGCTGCACCGGCGCTGCCGCCGGCTGCGCTGGCCCTGGGCGCACGTTGGCGCGCGCCATCGCCGCGGCGAGGTTGACGTTTGCCGATGCCGAGGGCGCCGTCACCGGGGACGCGATGGGCGGCGGCGGGGGCAGCGCGGCGCCCGCGTCGGCGAGCCCTTGCGGCGAAGCCTTGCTGGGAGCACCGCTACTGCCAGCACCGCTTGTGCCAACACTTCGTGTGCCAGGCCCGTTTGCGGCGACGCCTTTGCCATCCGTCTCGCCGCGATCCGGAGCGGGCACGGCGGCGGCCGGCAGCGGCGGTAGACCGGCAATGGGCATACCGGGACCGGCAGAATTGCTGATGCCGCCGAAGCTACTGCCCATGCTCGATTTCGAGCCGTCGGCTTCCCCGGCGTTTCGCGACGAAGGGGGCAGCGGTGGCGGTCCGCCGGCGCCCTTTGGCGACGGCGGCAAAGCAGGCGGAAGTGCGGGGGGCAGAGCTGCGCCCGTTGCCGGTAACGTCGGCGGCAACGGCGGCGTGCCCGCTTTCGGCGGCGACTTTTGCGCAGTCTTCGCGGCGGGCGCTGGCGTTGTTTCAGCCACGGGCGCGCCTTCCGAGCCGGACTGGCTCACGGAGAGCCGCGGTTCGGTGTCGGAGCCGTCGGCAGTCGTCGCTGCCGGACGATGACGCGCGTTATCTTGAGCCATGTAAACCTGACCGAACGCCGGACTAGAGCGGCGCTCCCCCTCCCGACCAAGTTAGAGCACGTGAGCGCTCCCCCGGAAAACAATTTTCGTGCGGCCTTCGCTGACCTTGTTGTGGTCGCCGATGCAACCCGAGGCCGGCCTGCATTCAGTGGGACGGCGGCTCGTCCGAGGCGGCTTGTCCCTCCGCGCCAGCCCTTCGATCCGTACCGCCCCATTGGCCGCCGCACCAGGGCTGCCCGACCACTTCCCATATGACCCCGGACTATCCGCGGTTTGGGGCAAAACGAAGATCGTAGTGCCGCTTATACCCAGCATTCTTGGGTGTCATATCGCAGCACGAGAAGCGGCCCAGTGGCGTCCTGTGCGCGGCTCGATCGTCGTCGATGTGCGACGTTCCCTCCCGGAACGCTCCGCGTGTTGAAAGTCCTCATGCGTCGTGGCGATTATCAGAATATTGCCAAACCGATCGAATTCCGGCCGATCCCGTTTACGCGGGCTTATGTCGCGCCCCTTATAACGTGATGATCATCCACGGCCAGCAGCCGGCCGCCTTGGACTGGTGTGCGTCCCGACCGAGTCCCCATGGTGCTCGGAGATGGAACTCGACGGGCGAGGAACACAGGGTTTGGCGGGGCGCGCCGCCGCGTCCCGACAGGAGAAGTATTGCGACATGGCCATCGTCGATTTCAGCGTTTCGGATTGCGAGCCGGCACACGCGGAAGCCGCGTTGCAGCGTGGGCGCGGATTTGCCCGTATGCGTCCGGCCCCGACGGCGTCCGAACGACTGGACGGCCCGATCGATCACGAGCACCTCAGCCGTTACACTCTTGGGGACAAGTCGCTCGAAATCGAGGTCCTGGAGCTGTTCGACGGTGAGGCGCCGAAAACGCTTTCTAACTTGCGCAATGCGCTTTCCGCAGTCCCGACCGACGGTCGCGGCTGGCACGTCGCCTGCCATACCTTGAAGGGCTCGGCCCGCGCGGTCGGCGCGTGGCGCGTCGCCATGGCCGCCGAGGCTGCCGAACGAAGCCCCCGTGACGAGCCGGAAAAAATGAGCGCGCACGTATTGGCCATCGAGGCAGCGCTTGCAGAGACGACGGCCTACATCCGCGCCTACAGCCGCTGACACGCCAACGAAGCGCTCTGGGGGGCGGTCGATCCTCCGGTTCGCGCCATCTGCGCGTGTCATGCGCCTTCGACGGTCCGCATGCGTCCCCTGGGCTCCAGAACAGCCATCGGGGCGTGGCGCCGCATCGCCGTCCTTCGACTTGAATTTGCGGCCAGTCCCGATTAATTCTCGCGTCTTCGGACGCCGGCCCCGGCGCGGGTCGTGAGATCCTTCTAGAAATCCAGGGTACGGCGCGTGCGGGTACCCCCGACGCCCAGAACGAGGAGCTCACGACGTCGCATGGCCAAAATCACATTCATACAGCCGGATGGAAGCACTCAGGTCGTCGAGGCGAAGGCCGGGATCACGGTCATGGAAGCCGCGAAGATGAACGACGTTCCCGGAATCGAGGCCGAGTGCGGCGGCGCCTGTGCCTGCGCGACGTGCCACGTCTATGTCGATCCGCAATGGAAGGCGGCGACAGGGGCTCCTGCCGAAATGGAGGAAGACATGCTCGACTTCGCGTTCGATGTGCGCGAAGAGAGCCGCCTGTGCTGCCAGATCAAGGTGACGGACGCACTCGACGGACTTGTGGTCCGCGTTCCCGCTAAACAGTTCTGAGGCGCGGTTCGCGCGGACGAACACCCAGATCGGGCCGATGTCCGGCGGGTCCCCATTCATCGAGGCGCCGTCCCCGCGCGCCAGTGGCCTAACCCGCTTTCCGGCCGTAGTCCTGAAGGAGCAAGCGTCATGCTGATTGAGAACCCCGAGGTGCGCGATGCGGCCGCTTCCGGCCTCATCGAGACTGACGTCGTCATCATCGGCGCTGGGCCCGTCGGCCTGTTCGCAGTCTTCGAACTCGGTTTGCTCGATATCCGCTCCCACGTCGTCGATATTCTCGACAAGGTCGGCGGCCAGTGCGCGGAACTCTATCCCGAGAAGCCGATCTACGACATTCCGGGCCTGCCCGTCGTTACCGGTCAGCAGTTGACCGATCAGCTGATGGAGCAGATCAAGCCGTTCTCGCCGACCTTCCATCTCGGCGAGCGCATCGATGTGCTGGTGCGCGAGGGCGATCGATTCCGCCTCGTCACCGACGCCGGCAATGCGTTCTTGACGAAGGTCGTCGTCATCGCGGCCGGTGGCGGCTCGTTCACGCCGAAGCGTCCTCCACTCGAGGGCATCGAAGCCTTCGAGGGTACTTCGGTCTTCTATTCCGTACGCCGCATGGACGATTTCCGCGATCGCGACATCCTTGTTGTCGGCGGCGGGGACAGCGCGCTGGACTGGACCTTGAACCTGCAGCCGATCGCCCGCTCGATGACGCTGCTTCATCGCCGCGACGATTTCCGTGCCGCCCCCCATTCCGTCGAGCAGATGCGCCGGCTCGTCGCCGACGGCAATATGAGATTGGCGATCGGTCAGGTCACGGCGCTCGAGGGTGAGAACGGCGAACTTCGGCAGGTGAAGATCAAGACGAAGGACGGCGAGGAGGAACTCAAGATCGACCGCGTATTGCCGTTCTTCGGGCTGACGATGAAACTCGGTCCGATCGCCGACTGGGGGCTCAATCTCGAGGAGAACCTCATTCCCGTCGACACCGAGAAGTTCGAGACGAGCGAGCCGCGCATCTTCGCCATCGGCGACATCAATTGGTATCCGGGCAAGCTGAAGCTGATCCTGTCGGGCTTCCACGAGGCGGCATTGATGGCGCAACGCGCGCACGCCTACATCTACCCCGACAAGAAGCTACTGTTCCAGTATACGACGTCGTCGTCGAGCCTGCAGAAGAAGCTTGGCGTCAAATAGCGCCGCAGGCTGCCTGTTCACCTGAGCGCGAGGTGTGCTTCCGATTCTGCGAGAGGATACGCGCATCGGCGAAGCCTCGGACCCTGGCGCGGGCGTTCGCGCTCACCCGCGCCGGAGTGCGCGGATCTTTCGCAACGCCGAGATGGCGAACGTCTTCAGGCGCGCGCGCAGGAAACCCAGATAGACGTGCACATAGGCGCGGCCCGGGGCGGTCATTCCGATTGCCCAGTCGTTGACCTCGATCGACGCGTCCGCCCAGTCGAGCTTGTAGGCATCGGCCGGCGACATCAGGTCGTAAACTTCGATGCCACGGTCGTAGCTGGCGGCGATGCTGCTTTCGACGAGAAGCTGGCCCGGTCCCAACGGCATGAATTTCAGCGCATAGACAAGAATATGTACGACGCGTCGGCCCTTGCAGTCGAAAGCAACCTCGATTGCGGCGGGCTCTCCCCGCGTTTCGAATGCGATGACCGTGCAGCCGACCGGGCGCACGTTTGCCTCGGCGGCGTCGGCGAAGAATGCGAGCGTGCGGGGATCGCCGAGCGCGGTCGAAACGAGCCCCTTGTCCTTGAGCCAGGCGCGCTTCATCAGGATCGCGGTATCAGAGAGTTCGCGCGCGCGACGACCGCCTGTGAAGATGCCGACGCTGGCGGGCGCGCGGCTCTCGAACCGGCGCATCTGGCGCTGGCGGTTCTTGCGCGCCTTCGGTGAGTAGCGCTTCTCGTAGGCTGCGAAATCGGGTGCGCTCGTCAGATCGAGGTAGGGTGCGGCAAGCGTTTCCGTCGTCCGTGCGCCGACGCTTGCGAGAAGCGGGGCGATGTTGGAATCACGCCGCACCTTGCGCAGATGAATGGTGTCCGCGCCGGCATCTCCGCAAACGAAGGTCCAGGCCCTGTCGAGCACGCGAGCGCCATCGGCGATATCGTCGATCAGCAGATCGCCATACTGGCTGACGGGCTCGCCGAGGAAGGACAGGCGCATCAGCCCATGTACGCGTTCGCGCACCATCGGCCAGATGAGGATCAATTTGCCCTGCCGGCGCGCGATCACGATATGGATCGCTGGCGTCCCGCGATTTCGGTCGTCGATGAAATGCCGACACCAGTGCCACACCCAATTGAACGTCTGGAAGACATGGATCGAGCGGCCGGCTCTAGCGAAGAGTTCGTTCCACTCGTCCTCGATCGCCTCGAGGGCCTCGAGCGACCGGACAACCTCGAATGCCAGTCCGACGTCGGTCCCGGGAGATGAGATGTCGGGGGCAGCGTACGCGTAGCCGCTGTGTCGGGTACACGTAGCAGCAACGGGCGTTACGTCGTCGTTCGTATCGATAAGGTTGGCGGCAGGTTCGCCGTGTTCCTGGGCGATCGGGCTCGAGCCGGCCATCGCCCGCGCCATCGGGCTCGCTGCGTTGGCGAAGTGGGGAAAGGCGCTGCTTGCAGCTGACATGGTCGATCGCTTCCGGTTGGCGAGGCCCGCGCGTGGTCCGCGCCGCATCGCTGACGGTCATCGGCTGGATGAGCGTCGGGGCACAGACGCGCATGCGGCGTCGTTTCGGGACCATGCCACCATGGAAATATTAAGTTCGGCTTCACCTTTCGGTGCCGGCGGGTGCCTCGCCTCGGACGTGGTTAACGCTCCCTAAGCGTCTGCGATCTCGATCAGCGACAAGAGCACCAGAAGCCCGATCGTGAGCCAGAGGGCGGCGCGTCCCCGCCGGCTCGGCGCACCGCCTTTCATGACGAGGATCGCGAACAGCACTGCCGCTGCCGTCAGATTGATGGCGATCAGACCGCCGAGGCCGAGGCCCTTCGAGCCGGGCAACCGCGCCTCGATGTAGGTGGCGGCGGCGATGCCGATCAGGCTGCCACCCAGAAGCCGAGGCCAGAACGACCATTCGGCCGGGGCGATACCGAACAAGCGGATGACGAAACTCGGCGCTGCGAGGAGGACCAGTCCGCAGGCCAACTTGATGATCGTTTCGAGTATCAGAAGCTGTTGCACGATCGCCTGTTTCCTGGTGCGGGACCGGGCGGCGACGGCGGATCTCGCTGCGTCGCGTCGCGGGTCCACCGAAGCCGGGTCATCGGATGATACGTCATCGCGCCGTGTCGCATTCAGCTTTAGCACGCCCGCACATCATCCCGGGTGAGGGTGCATGCAGCGTCCGGCTCGTGTGGTCCGTTCGTGCGGGGCCAGATGTGGAGGGCCAGTTCAGGACGGCCAGTTCAGGACGGCCAGATCAGAACGGAGGGCATGCGGCTGGACCGAGCAGGCAACCGGCGGCGGTATCGTATTGCCTCAGCCCCGCATCATCTGATCGAGCGTCGCGCACCACAGGCCGCCCCGCGATCCCATGCCGCCCGAGGTTGGCGCGATCGCCCAGAAGCGTCAGCGCCCCATCTTGCCCTGCTGCTTTTCCCACCACTCCTGGGACCCCATCTTCGGGCCACTTTCCACGTCATCCCCGCCGTCGAAAAAGCCGGAGAACATGCCGCCATCCTGCTTGGCGGCGACCTTCTGTGCGCGTGGTGTATAGTCGCCGGCCAAGTGGCGCGTCAGGTCGGTCTTGATCTCTTTCGACTTCGCCTGGGAGCAGTAGTCTTCCTTTTCGGCGATGCCCCGGCCGATACCGTTGAACGAGATATCGTAGATCTTTTCGACCTTGCCGATCTCCTCGACCGAGGCTCCCGTCGTCGCCTCGGCCGCCAGAAATTGCTGCTTGAGGCGGGAGGGATCGAAGTTATAGCCGCACTTCACGGCACGCGCCGATGTCGAGCCCACCTGGAATGCCCGTGTTGTCGGTGTTCCTCGCGCTTCCGCCTGTGCCTTGGCTTGCGCTTCCGCCGCGGCCTGGATGTTGTCGCCCGGCGCCGTGGGTGCGACGGAACCGGTCGACAGCGACGGGAGGCTTGGGCCGCCCGTGCATCCGGCGACAGCGAACGCCGCGACCAGACCGGCGATTATGCCCGAACGCGCTCTTTTGGCCGTGTTCATGAGAGAATCCACGTTTGCCGATTTCATCGCCGCACAATCGCCCGCCGCACGGCCCGCGTCAATTGCACAGCAAAGCAGCATGTGGATGGGAGCCCGCAACGGGTACGCCGAGGCCACACATGTACTCCAACGCCGCCCCGGGGAGGCCCCGAGCGCAGCGCGGATCAGGCGTGAGCGCCATTCGAGCAAATCTTCATCGCATCAGCTCGCGGATGGCGTCGTCGAGGCCCGTCAGCGTCAGCGGGTACATGCGCCCGGCCATGAGCCGTTCGACGAGCCCGATCGAGGGTGTCCACGCCCAATGATCCTGGTGAACTGGATTGAGCCAGATGGCGCTCTTATAGACGTCCGTCAGCCGTGCCAGCCATGTCGCTCCCGCTTCGTCGTTCATATGCTCGACGGCGCCACCGATATGGGTGATCTCGTACGGGCTCATCGACGCATCGCCGACGATGACCACCTTGTAGTCGGACGGATAGGTGTGCAGCACGTCCCAGGTGGCAATCTTGTCGGTTCGGCGGCGGCTGTTGTCTTTCCAGACGCCTTCGTAGAGGCAGTTGTGGAAGTAGTAGTACTCGAGATGCTTGAATTCGCTGCGGGCGGCTGAAAACAGCTCCTCCACGCCCTTCACATGCCAGTCCATCGATCCGCCGACGTCGAAGAACATCAGCACCTTGATGGCGTTGTGCCGCTCCGGCCGCATCTGGATGTCGAGATAGCCTTTGTGGGCCGTCTGCCGGATTGTCCCGTCGAGGTCGAGTTCGTCCGCGGCGCCGGTCCGCGCGAACTGGCGCAGGCGTCGCAACGCCACCTTGATGTTGCGCGTGCCGATCTCGATGCCGTCGTCTAGATCGCGGAATTCGCGCTTGTCCCAGACCTTGATGGCGCGGCGATGCCGGCTTTCCTTCTGGCCGATGCGCACACCCGCGGGATTGTAGCCGTAAGCGCCGAACGGCGATGTGCCGCCGGTGCCGATCCACTTCGATCCGCCCTCGTGACGCCCCTTCTGCTCTGCGAGACGCTTCTGCAACTCCTCCATGATCTTGTCCCAGCCGCCAAGGGCCTCGATCTCGGCCATCTGATCTTCTGTGAGGTGCAACTCCGAGACCGCGCGCAGCCAGTCGGCCGGAATCTCGGCCGTGGCCGTTTCGCTCATCAGGTCGAGGCCTTTGAAGACGTGGCCGAACACCTGGTCGAAACGGTCGAGGTGGCGTTC
>JAGRKS010000053.1 GCA_020442185.1 Hyphomicrobiaceae bacterium | reverse complement strand
TCATGCGCGGGAAGATGCGCCGCCCTTCCGGCGACTGCGCGATCCTGAGGCGTGCGATTTCGTGCGTCGGCATGCGCGTGATGTCGCGACCATCGTAGACGATGCTTCCGTCGCGCGCCTGCGGGTTGCCGCAAATCGTCATCATCAGCGTCGATTTGCCGGCGCCGTTGGCGCCGATCAGCGTTACGATCTCGCCCTTTCCGACATCGATGTCGACGCCCTTCAAGGCGACGATGTTGCCGTAGTAGGCGGTGACGCCTCGTATCTCGAGCAGGCAGGCCGGCGCCGACGTCATGGACCATCACCTTCTTGCCGGACATGGGCCGCAATGGCTCGAATCTCGGCTTCGGCCGCGCTCTCCTCTTCGTCTTCCACGCCGAGATAGGCAGCGATGACGGCGGGATCGTTTCGAATGTCTTCCGGCGTGCCGTCGGCGATCTTGCGGCCATACTCCATGACGACGATGTGGTCGGAGACGTCCATGACCACGGACATGTCGTGTTCGATGAGCAGGATGGCGGTGCCATCGTCGAGGCGGATCGAGCGCAGCAGCGCGTTGAGGTCGGCGCTCTCGCGCGGATTGAGACCGGCCGCCGGTTCGTCGAGGCACAGCAATACCGGGTCGGTGCACATCGCGCGCGCGATCTCGAGGCGGCGCTGGTCGCCATAGGGCAAATCGCCCGCCGGGTCGTCGGCACGGGCTGCAAGGCTGATCCGCTCGAGCCAGATGCGGGCCTTCTCGATGGCGGCGGCTTCCGCGTCCCGGAACGATTTGATGCCGAGGAGTCCGAGCAGGCTATAGCCGGAGGCGTGCATCAGGCGGTTGTGTTGGGCGACGATCAGGTTCTCGAGCACCGTCATGCCGGTGAACAGGCGAATGTTCTGGAACGTGCGGGCAACGCGCGCCTTGGCGGAAATCTCGAAATCGGGCATGCGTTCGAGCAGATAGAGGGCATGATCGCCGTCGCGCCGCCAGCGACGGCCCGAGCGGGTCAACGCTTCAATCTCGTCGGTCGTCGCGCCATTGCCGTGCGCAAGCGAAAGCCGGCCGCGCGTTGGCTTGTAGAAACCGGTGATGCAATTGAAGACGGTGGTCTTGCCGGCGCCGTTCGGTCCGATCAACGCCGTGATGTCGCCAGCCAACACATTGAACGAGAGATCGTCGACGGCTAGCAGTCCGCCAAACCGCATCGTCAGGTGCTCGACCGCGAGAAGCGGCGCCGTGCCTCCCGCCATCAGCCGTGTCCTTCCTTGACATGGTCACCGGAGATCGATTTGCGCTGCCTGAGGAAGATCGTTGGCGACCGTGTAGAGACGAGACCCCGCGGCTTCCAGATCATCATGGCGACCATGGCGAGGCCGAACAGCAGCATGCGGTACTGAGTCGGGTCGAACCCGGCCCCGAAAACATGCTTCAGCCAGTCGAGTTCGCGCAGCAGTTCGGTGCCGCCGATCATCGCGACCGCCGCGATCGCGACGCCGATCTGGCTGCCCATGCCGCCGAGCACGACGATTGCCAGGATCACGGCGCTTTCCATGAAAATGAAGCTCTCGGGCGAAATGAAGCCCTGCCGCGCGGCGAAAAACGCGCCGCCGAAACCGCCGAACATGGCGCCGATTGCGAAGGCGGTGAGCTTCGTCTTGACGGTATCGATGCCGAGCGAGCGGCAGGCAATCTCGTCCTCGCGCAACGCTTCCCAGGCGCGTCCGATGGGCAGGCGGCGGAGCCGGATGGTGGCGGCGTTGGTGACGAGGGCGAGGGCCAGGATCAGGTAGAACAGGAAGACGAGGCGATGCAGCGGCGTGAACTCGAGACCGAAAGTCGCGGCGAAACCGCCCTCGCTGGCATTGAATGGAAGCCCGAAGAATGTCGGGCGCGGAATCCCAGAGATACCGGCATAGCCGCCCGTGAAGTCCACCCAGTTGATCAGAACGAGGCGGATGATCTCGCCGAATGCCAGCGTCACGATGGCGAGGTAGTCGCCGCGCAGCCTGAGTACCGGGAAGCCGAGGAGAATGCCCCATAACGCTGCGAAGATGCCGGCGAGCGGCAGGCACAGCCAAAACGACAGCCCGACGGTCTTGGCCAGCAGCGCCGAGGAATAGGCGCCGACGGCGTAGAACGCCACGTAGCCGAGATCGAGCAGGCCGGCCAGTCCGACGACGATGTTCAGTCCCCAGCCGAGCATCACGTAGATCAATATCTGGATGCCGAAGTTGTCGATCCACTTGATCGCGCCACCTTTGCCGGCGAGCGCCAAAGCGATGAACGGATAGGCGATGAGGAGAGCGAGCGCCATCAACCGCAGGCGACCGGCCCACACATCGGGAACCGTGATCGCGGGAACGATGCGCCAGCCCTCGAGCCTCGGCGCCAGAAGCGTGTAGGCGAGCCGCATCAGAAACGCCGTGGCGGCAAGCGCGACGACGAGGCCGAAGCGCGGCTCGAGGACGAGCCGGTTCGAAACGTCCTGGCGGGTCTCGAGCAGCACGATCGGCGTCGCGAGGCCGATCACGAGCGCGCCGGTCTTCAGCGCATCGAGGATGGCGAAACCGAGGGTTGGATGTGCCGCCGTTTGTGCCTCGGCGGCGGCGGTTTGAGGACCCGCGAGCGGCCGCATCGGTCTCAGACCTTTTCGACGTCGGGCCGACCGAGCAGGCCGGAGGGCATGAAGATCAAGACGATGGCGAGGATCGAGAACGCCGCCACATCCTTGTAGTCGATCGAGAAGTACGCCGACCAGATCGTCTCGATGAGGCCGATCAGGATGCCGCCGAGCACAGCCCCCGGAAGCGAGCCGATGCCACCGAGAACCGCAGCCGTGAACGCCTTGACGCCCGGCACGAAGCCGTCGGCGAAGTTCACGACGCCATAGTGCACCATGTACATGACGCCAGCGACGGCGGCGAGCGCCGCGCCCATCACGAACGTCAGCGAGATCGTCCGGTCGACGTTGATCCCGAGCAGCGCCGCCATCTTGCGGTCCTGTTCGCAAGCGCGCTGGGCGCGGCCGAGCGATGTCTTCTGGACGATGAACCAGAACGCCGCGAGCAACGCCGCCGTAATCGCGAAGATCAGCATCTGCTTGTAGGCAATGGTGAAGGAGCCATTTCCAATCGGAACCTCGACCACGCCTCGCAGCAGCGGCGGCAGCGGCTTGTTGCGCGGTCCTTGCACGAGTTGGACGAAGTTCATGAGGAAAATCGACATGCCGATCGCCGAGATCAGCGGCGCGAGGCGGAACGATCCCCGCAGCGGCCGGTAGGCGACGCGTTCGATCACGAAGCTCCACAACGCCGTCAACGCCATGGCCGCGATCAGCACCAGCAGCAGCGCCAACGCGAGCCCGATCGAGCCGAGCACCGAGGAAATAAGCAGGAAGACGATGAGCGCGATGAAGGCGGACAGCATGAAGACGTCGCCGTGCGCGAAGTTGATCATGCCGATGATGCCATAGACCATCGTGTAGCCGATGGCGATGAGACCGTAGATGGACCCGAGTGTCAGCCCGTTGATCAGCTGCTGCAGGAAATAGTCCATCTCACCCCCATTCGCCGATATGAGCCTTTGCCGGGAACGACTGACGAAACTTCCGCGACCTGCTGTGGCGCGCCCCCGTCACCGCGCAGGAATCGGCTCGTCCCGAGCCTAGCCTCGCCGCTGCAACACGTCGAGCGTTTCACCCTTCGGGTCCGTCGATTGCGCGAACAGCGTTGCACGCTGCGCCCCGCGCCCGGCGGTGCAGTCGGTTTCAGGGAAATATCGAACCCGGTCGGCTGCATACCCGATGGGCAGCATGCATTGCGAAAAATCACGCGCCGGGATTTGCGCGCACATCCGCCCGAGGGTCTGACCGCCCGCGGACCCGCGCACATGGGGACGGGGCCCCGTCCCGTGCCCGGCGTCAGATGATTCGTCAGAGGATGTTGTGCGAGCCGTCGCAGAAAGGCTCGTCGTCGGTGGTCTTGCAGCCGCACAGATTATACGTGCCGCTGGCGTCGACCGTGAAGCGCATCGGCTCGAGGCCGGTATCCTTGTGGGCGCCATCACAGAATGGCTGGCGCTTGGAGCGCCCGCAGCGACAATAGAAGTATGGCTTGCCGGCCTCGAGCTCGACCTGGAACGGGCCCTTCTGGGCAATGACGGGATCGTCGGCCATCTGGCGATATCTCCTTGACGTGTCGTCGGGACGTGTCTTCGGGGCAAGGCTACTCTCCAACCGTTGCGCGAAGCTCTTGCAGGCAGAGCTTCCCGCCCACATTCGCGCCGCTAGCGATTCGATTGACCGGTTTGGAAAGGGACGCCTCGATCTTGTCTCGTCGTGTTCGAAAGCCTGCTCTAACCGCTCTCGACTTCTCGGGCAAGGTGCTCGGTCAAATTCCTCGCGCCTCGGTTACGACATCACATCCGAGCCATCGGATCGCGCCGGCAACCGCAGGTTCGGGTGGGGCGGAAGAGAAGAAATGAGCGCCGGCTGCGTTTGACGGGTGGCAGATCGAGACGTCGCGGAGCGCGCACCCGTTTGACGGAGACTTGCCAACCAAGCCGAAGTGACCGGTCGCCGTGCCGCGGTCGGTCTGATGCCGCTGCAAAAGAAGAAAGCCCGCGCAAGCAGTTGCGCGGGCTTTTTTGTTCTGTCGAATTCAGACCGGCGCAGCCGGGCCGACACGTCGGTCAGCCGACATTGATCGCGACTTTCTCGACCGTTTTCTGGCCAGAGTCCTCGACCCACGTCAGTTCGAGTTCGCCGGGACCTGGAACCTTGAAGTTGAAGGCGATGTAAGGGTTCGCGGACACACCTGAAGACAGATCGACCTTGAACACTTCCTTGCCGCCGAACGTGGCGGTGAACGTGTTGATGATGTTGCGCGGCACCATTTTGCCGTCGCCGCCTTTGCGGAAGCCCGTCTCCATGACGTGGGAGATCAGCGTCTTCACTTCGATGACGTCACCGACCTTGTTGGAGGCCGGGACCTTGATGCGCGGTTTGCTCGCCATGAGTTTTCGTCCTCCCTGTTTAGCCGCCGCAGCCGCCGATCGTCACCTTTACGGTGCGCTTTCCGATGAGCTTCTTGCCACTCGAAAGCTCGGCCACCGCAACGATGTCCTGCGTCTTGGCGAGTCGCATGCGGCTCGAAACTTTGGCGGCACCCGACAACGGCGAGAAATGATAGGTCGCGATGTTGGGTGAGGGATTGCCGGACGAGAGCACGTGCACGGTCTTGACGTAGTCGCCGTCGGTCATCGGGCTGTCGACGGAAACGGTGTAGGGGACGGTGTTGCCGTTCTCCGCGATTTCAGGCATGTCGATCGTGACCTTGCCGTCCTCGGGCTTGGCCTCGCCGACGATCTTGCCGTAGATGTCATCGAAGGTTTGCGGCTTGTCTTGAGCGTGCGCGAGGCCCGCCTTGCCGAACACGACCGTGGCAATTGCCACGGCGCTGGCACCGGCGATGAAATCACGCCGATCGAGTGCATCCAACTTGGTGCGTTGGGTCATCCTTTGGATCTCCTTCCCCCAGACGATGGGTTCTCGCTGTCCCGTACCAGAGGTTTAGATCCTCTGCTATGAGCATCCTCGACGACGCGCCGCACAGGCGGCGGACGTATCGTCGGGAAATTTGGCACCTTGCAGACGGTGCTTCTTTTCGTACCGGTAAAACCGTACCATATTCAAGGTCGCGAATGCAACGCGGTCCTGCACTATATCAGTCCCTTATGGTGACGACGAATGTTGCTTGAAGATGGCACGGTGATGATGGGCTCTGGGGCTGCGCCGCGGCGAGGCTCGGTGGGCAAGGTGACCGACTTGCACGGGACCGACCTGCACGGTTGGCCCCGGTCTCGTCGATGGGCGTGGCCGGAGACGGTCTGGTGGGCTCCGTTTGCGTCGGTCGTCATCCTTATCGCGGCTGTCTCGGCGGTTTGCCTTGCGCCCGTTTCATATGCATTGGCCGCGTCCACTGCTCAGTCCTCGCCCGCCGGATCGCCGGCGTCGGCCGAAGCCGTGACCAAGGGGTTGAAGCTCCTGATGGTCGAAGAAGAGGGCTGCGGATTCTGTCTGCGCTGGCATGCCGAGGTCGGTCCGGGATATCCGTTGAGCGACGAGGGGCGGCGAGCCCCGCTGGTGCAGCGCGATCGTCATTCCGCCGATGCGGCAAGCTATGGCCGTCTTGTCTACACTCCAACTTTCATTCTTTTGCGCGACGGTGTCGAACGCGGCCGGATCGTCGGCTATCCTGGCGCCGACTTTTTCTGGAGCTTGCTCACCGATCTGATGCGCAAGGAAGCGGCCAGGGCCGAAACGGAAGATCGAGCTGCATTGCGGTAAATCCGTCGGCCATCATGTAGGGTCGTGCCACGACCGGACGAATTCAATATGCACAGGTGCGAATTTAACTTGTCGGCATTCCGATCTTGGCGGATGATTGAGCATCGAAGGGGCGGGAACAACAGCCTCCACGACATGGAAACGCAGCAAGAATTTTTCTTAAAAGGAGGAGTCGGCAGATGGCAAGTTTCACGAGACGGCAATTTGGTGGATTCGTCGGTGGTGGTGCCCTGGCCGCTGCAGGTGCGGGGGTTCTGTCGGGCTTCGCGATTGCGCAGGGAAAGGGCAGGGTTGTAATCGTCGGTGGCGGCGCGGGCGGCGCGACGGTTGCGAACAAGGTCAAGGCGGCGGCACCCGAACTCGACGTGTGGCTCGTTGAAATGCAACCTCAGTACACGACCTGCTTCTTCTCCAATCTCTATCTCGGCGGATTCCGCACCCTCGAAAGCCTGACGCACGGCTACGATGGGCTGAAGGCAATGGGTATCAATGTCGTCAACGACATGGCAGTCGGCGTCGACGCCGGCAAGAAGACCGTGACGTTGAAGGGCGGTGACAAGCTGAGCTACGACCGTCTCGTTCTCTCGCCCGGTATCGACCTCAAGTACGACAGCATCGAGGGCTACTCGGCGGAAGCAGCCGAAATGATGCCGCATGCCTGGAAGGCCGGCGTGCAGACAAAGATCCTGAAAGACAAGCTGACGGCGATGGCCGACGGCGGCACTGTGGTGCTGGCCGCGCCGCCGAACCCGTATCGCTGCCCGCCGGGGCCCTACGAGCGCATGTGCATGATCGCTCACTACCTCAAGACCGAGAAGCCGAAATCCAAGCTGATCCTTCTCGATCCCAAGCCCAAGTTCTCCAAGCAGGGCGTCTTCATGGAGGCGTTCAACAAGTACTACAAGGACATCATCCAGGTTAACCTGACGAACGAGATCGACAATTTCGCGGTCGTCAAGGTCGACGCCAAGGGCGGGAGCGTCACGACCAAGGATGGCAACACCATCAAGGCCGATGTCGCCAACATCATTCCGGCGCAGCGGGCTGGAAAGATCGTCCACGAAGCCGGGTGCAGCGAGGGAGATTGGTGCCCGGTGAAACCCGACTCGTTCCTGTCGACGAAGGTGCCCGACGTCTACGTGCTCGGTGACAGCTCGGTTGCGACGCAAATGCCGAAGTCGGCGTTCTCTGCCAACAGTCAGGCGAAGGTGGTTGCGACCGATATCGTTGCAGCACTTGCGGGCAAGGACGCCTTCCCGCCGCGCTATCGCAACACGTGCTGGTCGATGGTCGCCCCCGACGATAGCGTCAAAGTCGGCGCCAACTACACAGCGGGTGAAAAGGACGGCAAGCCGGTGCTCGTCGCCAAGGACAGCTTCATCTCGAAGCCGGGCGAGGATGCCAAGCTGCGCCAGGAGACGTTCAAGGAAAGCTTCGGCTGGTACTCGGGCATCGTCTCCGACATCTTCGCCAAGTCGGCCTGAGGCCGGCGGCCTGCCTATCGCCTGAAAACGGACTGGAGGAGATGGGGTCGCGAAAGCGGTTCCATCTCCTTTTTCGTTCTGTTCCAACGTGTGAATGCGGAGCGTTGTCGGCGGATCGAGCAGCAACGACACGACGGATCGGATCAAACCCACCCGATCACGCATTATGGTTGGCATTGCGATCGCGCTTCGGGAGCGTTCTTGCCGGCCGCGCTCTCGTCGATCCTGCCGGCCCCGTGCCGCCGCCCGGCCTGAGGTGCAGGTTCATCAGGCGAAGCGACACGCTGGCGGAGCGACACTGCTTACTTGGGTTCGATCGATCCGAAGTAGGACGCAAGCGCTTCCATCTGCTGCTCGTCGAGAGATTTGGCAACCGACACCATCGCCTGATTGGTGCGCTCACCATCGCGATACGAGACGAGCACCGCAACGAATGCCTCGCTGGGCCAGCCGATGATCGGGGGGATGCCGTTGTCGCTGCCATCGATCCGATGGCATGTTGTGCATTCGCTCGAAAGGTGCTTGCCGTAGGCCTTCAACTTGGCGGAGGCATCCGCAGATGCCGTCGACGCAGAGGCCATCGTATAGGCCAATGCTGCGAGCGCGCCGAGAAGCGGCATTGCATGCGGCGGGATATTCTTCGAAGTCGTCATGCACTCCTCCCAGAGTGGTACTGCCGTTCCGTGCCAAACCGGCTGTCGTCTTCCGGCTTGATGGCGGCAGGTGGCCCTTTGCGATTCGAGATCGGGCGGGCTTGTTATCCAGACATCAGCATATTTGCATGGAATTCCGCCTGCGCTCAACATTTTGCCGCGAGGATCGGGCGGAGCTGTGGCGTCACCCTTCGCGTGCCTGGCGAAACAAAACGAGCCGAGGGGCGAAACTCTTCGAAGACATGAGATGATGGACTGGACGCGCGCGGGCACGCAGGCGACCCTCGACGAGGCCGGGAGCGGTGCTCACGGTGACTGCGCGCGGCAGCCACGACTGCAAAGTCCGCCTCACGCAAGAACGTCGTCCGGCACGGTAGAAAGATCCGTAGGACGGGAATTCCATCGAGCGGGAAATCGAGGTGATGGCCATCCGATGGCAAATGCGATCAGGTCGGCACCGACCACTTCACGACGCCTCATCGCCATCAGCCGGGCCGCTCAGAGCAGGCCGGATCACAACAAGCCGTTCAGCAGGAGGGCGCGCCGCCGCTGGCCTCAGGCGAACAGTAATGACGGTAGAGCGTCGCAACGATCTCGCGCGCGGCCTCGTGCTTCAGCGAATAATAAGCAAAATGGCCGCGCCGCTCGGCCTGTACCAGACCGTGCAACCGGAGGTGCGTCAGGTGTTGCGATGTCAGGCTCTGGCGTGTGCCGATCGCGTCGGAGATCTCGGTGACGGTCTTCTCGCCGTCCATCAGCAAACACAAGATCATCAGCCGGTGCGGACTGCCGATCGAGCGCAGCAACTTCGTTGCTTCACCTGCTGCTGTCCGCATGCCGTCCATCAGCTCGTCGGCTGCGGGCTCGTCGAGGTCTTCGATGTCTTCAGCGGTAGAACTATCTATCATGGTCGCTCGCGGCCATCGCCGTTGACTGGGTCATCGGATCGATCGTGTCTGATGTGGATCAGCCGTTGCTCGCAGTCTTATTCTCTTTTTCGGGGCGAGGTACACGAATCCCCCGTCATTGCCAAGATAGTGGCACATGTCGCAAAGGGCAACGATTGCCGGGAATTCCAGACCCGGATGTGCCTCCGGCAGAACACGTTTCGACGTTTCGTAAACATTTCTCGGGCCGAGTAAAGTCTTATACGCTGCTGCGGGACTGGGCGCGAGATCAACTGAGAGTTGCGTAAACTCTTGGTTTTCAGAGTTCCGGATGTTGCGTAAGGTTGACGTTAACGTCAACTTGAATTAGACCAAGCTCGCGCCTGTCTGGTGGCCGCCATCGCCCGCCGGCGCGAGATGCTGTGTAAAGTTGTCGCGATAAGATGTCACATTAGGTTGCCACGAGAGAGGTCGAGAGAATGCCCGAAATCGTGTTGTTCGTCATTGCATTGTCAGTCGCCATCGCGATGGCCATGCACCGGTCGCCTCTGTGGCTTTGGGCGGGGTTCATCGCCGTCATCACCTTCGTGGTGCAGTCGGGCCTGCTGCATGGCAGCTTTGCGATGCCGTCGCCCGGAATTGCCGGCATGCTGGCCTGGCTGCCGGCATTGGCCCTGGGCCTACTCTCCGTTCCGGCGCTGCGCCGTGCCGTTCTGGTCGAGCCACTGTTCGGCGTCGTCAAGGGCATCCTGCCGAAGGTTTCAGATACCGAGCAGCAAGCGCTCGACGCCGGCACCGTCGGTTTCGACGCCGAGCTGTTTTCGGGCCAGCCAGACTGGAACAAGCTCCGCGCCATCCCGGCCATCCAGTTGAGCGACGAAGAGCGCGCCTTCCTCGACGGGCCGACGGAAGAGCTGTGCGCCATGATCGACGATTGGAACGTGCGGTTCGAGAACAAGCTCATTCCCGATGCGATTTGGGACTTCGTCAAGCGGCACGGCTTCCTCGGCATGCTGATCTCGAAGGAGCATGGCGGCCTAGGATTTTCAGCGCAGGCCCAATCGATGATCCTCGGCAAGGTGGCATCGCGCTCGCCCGACGTATCGACGATCGTGATGGTGCCGAACTCACTCGGGCCGGGTGAACTGATCGAGAAATACGGCACCGACGAGCAGAAGCATCACTTCCTGCCGCGGCTGGCGCGCGGTGAGGAAGTGCCGTGCTTCTCGCTGACGGGCCCGACGTCGGGTTCAGATGCCGCAACGATGCGCGATATCGGCTATGTCGCGCGCGGCGTGCACGAGGGTGCCGAGACGCTCGGCATCCGGCTGTCGTGGGACAAGCGCTACATTACACTCGGCCCGGAGGCGACGCTCGTCGGTCTCGCGTTCCGACTGTTCGACCCCGAAAACCTGCTCGGCAAGGGCGAGGATGTCGGCATAACGGTCGCGCTCATTCCAGCCTCCCATCAAGGTGTCAACATCGGCCGCCGCCACTTGCCCTCGGGCGCCGCTTTCCCCAACGGACCGAATTGGGGCAAGGACGTCTTCATCCCGATGGATTGGGTGATCGGTGGCGAGAAGATGGTCGGTCACGGCTGGCGCATGCTCATGGAGTGCCTGTCGGCCGGACGCGCAATCTCCCTGCCGTCCTCGTCCACCGCTGGCGCCAAGGCGATGCTGCGCTTCACCACGGCCTACGCGCGCATCCGCAAACAGTTCGCCCTGCCGATCGCCCACATGGAAGGTATCGAGGAGCCGCTGGCGCGCATGGTCGAGACGGCCTACGTCAACGAAGCCGCGCGCGCCGTTACCGCGGCGATGGTCTCACGCGGCGAGAAGCCTTCGGTGATCTCCGCCTTGATGAAGTACCAGACCACCGAGCGCATGCGCCAGTCGGTCAACGACGCAATGGACATCCATGGTGGCCGCGCCATCTGCGACGGCCCGTCGAACTACCTGCAATCGGCCTACCAGATGGTGCCGGTCGGGATCACGGTCGAGGGCGCGAACATCCTGACGCGAACGTTGATCACCTTCGCGCAGGGAGCGTTGCGCGCGCACCCCTACCTTTACGCCGAGGTGCAGGCAGCGCAGAACCCCGACCGTCGCGCCGGTCTTGCCGCCTTCGACGCGGCGTTCTCGAACCACATCGCGTTTTCCGTTTCGAACGTCGCCGGCGCCTTCTTCCACAACGTCACCGGCGGGCTATTCGGTGATGCGCCGGCAAAAGCCTACGGCACGGCCGACTGGTATCGCCAGCTGTGGCGGGCGAGCCGATCGTTCGCGGTCGTCGCCGACCTGATGGTCGCGACGCTTGGCGGCGGCCTCAAGACCAAGCAGAAGCTGACGGGACGCATGGCCGACGCGCTGTCCGAGCTCTACCTGGTGTCGTGCGTTTTGAAGCGCTTCGAAGACGACGGCCGACCCGAGGCGGACAAGGTGATCGTCGACTTGGCGGCCCAGAACGGCCTCTATCGGTTCCAGCAGGCGCTGGGCGGCGTGGTCGACAACTTCCCGGCGACATGGGCGCGCCTCCTCATGCGCGTCGTCGTGTTCCCGCTCGGGCGCCGCCTGAAGCCGGCGCCCGATCGTCTCGGCCGCGAAGCTGTCCGTCTCGTGCTCGAGCCGGGTGACGTCCGTGATCGGTTGACGCGCGATATCTACGTGTCGAAAGATGTCCGCGATCCGACCGGCATTCTCGAGGTAACCCTTGAAAAGGTCATCGCCGCCGTGCCCGCCGAGAAGAAGCTCGAAAAGGCGATCCGCGCCGGCACCGTTCGCCGGTTCCACGGCATGGACTGGTTCCAGGAGGCCGCCGACAAGGGCGTCCTCACCGCGGACGAAGCGGAGCAATTGCGTGAGGTCGAGCGTTTGGTCCAAAAGGTGATCGCGGTCGATCATTTCGATCCGGCGGAAGTGAAGCCGAATTTCGCTATGGTGGGCCATAACTCCCGCGCGCTCGACAACGTCGCCGCCGAATGACAGAGGAGCCAGCGATGGCGGACAACAAGCTGCTGCTGACGGATCTCGAGGACTGGCGTTTCAGTCTCGACCAGGAGGGTATCGCCTGGGCCGTCTTCGATCGTGCGAACGAGAGCGCCAATGCTCTGGGGCGCCGGCCGCTCGAGGAGTTGATGCGGATCGTCGGACGGGTCGAGGAAGGCGCGCAAAGCAGCGAGATCCGTGGTCTCGTCATCATATCGGGCAAGGCGAAGGGTTTCATCGTCGGCGCCGACATTCGTGAATTCGACCTCTTGACCACGGAAAGCGCCGTCGTCGAGGCGATCCGCCCGGTCAACGCCATGCTCGACCGCATCGAGCGGCTATCGGTGCCGGTCGTCGCGGCGATCCACGGCGTGTGTGTCGGCGGCGGCCTCGAACTCGTGCTCGCCTGCCATTACCGCATTGCGACCCGCGATGAAGCGACGAAGGTCGGCTTCCCCGAGGTCAATCTCGGCATATTCCCCGGCTTCAACGGCACCGCGCGCTCGATCCGCCAGGCTGGCCCCGCCGCCGCCATGGAGATCATGTTGACGGGGCGCATGGTGCGGGCGTCGGCTGCCAAGGCGATGGGGCTGATCGACCAGCTCGTCGACAGTCCCGGCGCATTGCGCTGGGCAGCGCGAAAGGCCGTGCTGGCGAAGCGCAAGTCCGAGCCCGCATCGCAGGCCAAGGCACTCCTCGGCAGATGGCCCGCGCGCTCCTTCCTCGCCGGAAAAATGCGAGAGAAAGTTCGCCCCAAGGCCCGCGAAGAGCACTATCCGGCACCATACCGCCTGATCGACCTGTTCGAGAATCACGGCGGCAGCTACGACGCGATGAAGGCTCACGAGACGCGCGCGTTCGCGCCGTTGATGGTGTCGGAGACGTCACGCAACTTGCGGCGTGTTTTCCGCTTGTCGGAGGCGCTCAAGGCGCAAGCTCCGAAGGACATCGCCTGGAAGCCGATGCGCGTGCACGTCATCGGCGCCGGCACGATGGGAGCCGACATCGCCGGCTTCTGTGTCGCCGCCGGCATGGAAGTGACGCTGCAGGACCTGTCGCCCGACGTCATACAGCGCGGCATCAAGGCGCAAACAAAGCTCTTCCATCGCAAATTCAAGACGAAGGCTCTGAGGGACGCGGCCGCCGCGCGTCTGATCGCGGACCCGGAAGGCCGCGGCCTCGCGCGCGCCGACGTCGTCATCGAGGCCATCGTCGAGCGTCTCGACATCAAGCAGAAGCTGTTCGCCGACATCGAGACGAAGGTGAAGGCGGGGGCCGTCCTCGCATCGAACACGTCGTCGCTCCAGATCGAGGACATCGCCAAATCGATGGCCGATCCGGCGCGCCTGATCGGCATCCATTTCTTCAACCCGGTGGCCAAGATGCCCCTCGTCGAGGTCGTCAGGGGCGAGGGCACGCGCCAGGGCGAGGTCGAGAAGGGCTGTGTGTTCGTCACCGCGATCGGCAAGTTCCCGCTCATCGTCAAGAGCTCGCCCGGGTTCCTCGTCAACCGGGTGCTGGCACCCTACATGATGGGGGCGCTCGCTCGCGTGGATGCGGGTGAGGATATGCAGAAGATCGACGAGGCCGCGCGGTCGTTCGGCATGCCGATGGGCCCCGTTGAACTGGCCGACACGGTCGGCCTCGACGTCTGCGCCCACGTCGGCAAGATCCTCGGGCTCGGCGAGGAGGGCGCGGGTGGCCGTCTCGAGCGGCTCGTCAACTCCGGCCGCCTCGGCAAGAAGACCGGCGAGGGCTTCTACGTCTGGAAGAACGACATCCCTGAAAAGAAACTCGAGACCTACGATGCCGGTGAACTCGAGCGGCTCGGTCGCGAACTCGTCGAACCGCTGATCGAGGAGGCGAGGCGCGCCCTCGCGGACAGAGTCGTCGCCAGCGCCGATCTGGTCGATGCCGGTGTCATTTTCGGCACTGGTTTCGCACCGTTCCGCGGCGGCCCCCTGCACTACAAGGGGCTGTCGGGCGAGCCCGGATCGGAACGCCGCGCGGCGGCCGAATGACCCGGACCTATTCGCTTCCGGGGTGGCAAACCGCGGAGGCCGCCATCGTCACCGTCGAAGGTCTCCTTCCGCGAACCGAGCCGTCGATCCCGTGTCGGACCTGCTGAGACAGGCCAACTGAGAGGCTGAGAATGACCGACACCTTGCGCCGCGTCGCCGTTATCGGCGGTATCCGCATTCCGTTCTGCCGCTCCAACACACTTTATTCCGATCTGACGAACCTCGACATGATGACGGCGGCTCTTGCTGGCCTCGTCGAGCGTTACGACCTCAGCGGTCAGCATATCGACGAAGTGATCGGCGGCGCGGTCGTGACTCATTCCAAGGATTGGAATATCGCGCGTGAAGTGGTGCTCGGCACCAAACTCGCGCCGTCGTCACCCGGCATCACGATGATGCAGGCGTGCGGCACCAGTCTGCAGGCCGCGATGGGGTCGGCCGCCAAGATCGCCACTGGCGAGATCGAATGCGCCATCGCGATGGGCTCCGACACCACGTCGGACCCGCCGATCGTGTTCACCAAGAAGTTCGCGCATCGTCTCGCCGAGGTCGGCCAGAAGAAGTCGACGATGGACAAGATCAAGGTGTTCAAGGGACTATCGCCGATGGAGCTGGCGCCGTTGCCGCCGTCCACGGCGGAACCGCGGACGGGCCTCGGCATGGGCCAGCACTGCGAACTTATGGCGAAGGAATGGCACATCACGCGCGAGGCGCAGGACCAACTCGCCTACGAGAGCCACGTCAAGGCAGCCGACGCCTATCGCGCCGGCTGGATGGACAAGCTTCTGGTGCCGTGTGCCGGTGTCTTCCGCGACAACAACGTGCGCGAGGACATCAGTATCGAGAAACTCGCGAGCCTCAAGACGGCGTTCGACAAATCGGCGGACGGCACGATGACCGCCGGCAATTCGACGCCGCTGACGGACGGCGCGGCAACGGTGCTGCTTGCATCGGAGGCGTGGGCGGCGGCGCGCGGCCTGCCGGTCAGGGCCTACCTGACATACTCGCAGACGGCCGCGAACGATTTCGTCGCTGGCGAGGGGCTGCTGATGGCCCCGACTATCGCTGTCTCGAAGATGCTCGCGCGCGCCGGCCTGACGCTCCAGGACTTCGATTTCTACGAGATTCACGAGGCCTTCGCTGCACAGGTGCTCGCGACACTCAAGGCGTGGGAGGACCCCGAATATTGCCGCACGAGGCTCGGTCGTTCGGCACCGCTTGGGTCGATCGATCGTGCGAAGATGAACGTCAAGGGGTCGTCGATCGCGTTCGGACATCCGTTCGCCGCGACCGGGGCGCGGATCGTGGCCAACCTCGCCGAATTGCTCGCCGAGCACGGAGGGCGTGGGCTCATCTCGATCTGCACCGCGGGCGGCATGGGAGTCGCGGCCATCATGGAGAGCGCAAAGGCGTCCGAACGGGCCGCCGCGTCCTGAGGGATCGCCGTCGCGGCCCTTCCGATCGAACGCGGGCGTCTTTGCAAACCGCTGAGACACCAGCCACTGGGGAATGCATGACGAACAGCAGTGACGCGAAACGGCTGGCCGCGACCAAGTCCCTGGTGGGCGAACTCGCCGATACGCTCCGGCTCGATGCCTTCGTGCGTTTGTGGGACGGCTCGCGCCTGCCGCTCGGGCCGGATGCATCAGGCCCATTCGAGATCGTTATCGCCGATCCCGGTGTCATCGCCTCTTCGCTGCGCCGGCCCAACCTCGATACGATTATCCGCCATTACATCGACAAGCGTATCGACTTCGCAGGCGGATCGTTGATCGATCTCGGACGACAGCTCAATCGCGACGGCCGATCGGTGAAGATCAAGGGGTGGGAAGCACTGCGGATCGCGCGCAAGCTCTCGCCATTCCTCTTTGCACCCGGCGCGGCACCCGGAACCGAGGGAGCTTTCGACGGCGACATCGTCGGCAATCGCCGCAAGGCTGCCGCCAACGAGGACTACATCCAGTTCCACTACGACCTGTCCAACGACTTCTATGCGCTCTTTCTGTGTGAGGAAATGGTCTACACCTGCGCCTATTTCCACGACTGGGGAAAGGATCTCGCGACGGCGCAGAAGAACAAGCTCGACATGGTCTGCCGCAAGTTGCGCCTCAAGCCGGGCGAGAGGTTCCTCGACATCGGCTCGGGCTGGGGTGGTCTCGTCTGCCATGCCGCCGAACACTACGGCGTCACGGCGCACGGCATCACGCTGTCGCAGGAGCAACTCGCCTTCGCCCGTGACAAGGTGCGCCGCCGCGGCCTCGAGGATCGCGTGACGTTCGAGTTCGTCGACTACATCAATGCGACCGGCACCTACGACAAGATCGCGTCCGTCGGCATGTACGAGGCGATCGGCCTCGAGAACATCCCAGCCTACATGCGCAAGATGCGATCACTGCTCGCCGACGACGGGCTCTTTCTCAACCACGCCATTTCGCGGCGCGCCAAGCGCCGCAAGCTGCTCCGCTCGGAACGCATGCGGCCCGAGCAGCGCGCACTCGCAAAATACATTTTTCCCGGCGGTGCCCTCGATGACATCGGCCACACGATCGCTGAGATGGAACTCGCCGGCTTCGAGGTGCATGATGTCGAAGGTTGGCGCTTGCACTACGCTGAGACGTGCCGTTTGTGGTGCGAGAGGCTGATGGCGCGCAAGGACGAAGCGATCGCGCTCGTCGGCGAGGCGAAGTATCGCATCTACGTCGCTTATCTTGCGGGCTGTGCGATCAGCTTCGAGAGGGGCACGGCGCGGCTGTTCCAGACCCTCTGTTCGAAGACGCCGAAGCGCCCGCCGCCACTGCCGCCGACCCGCGCCGATCTTTATCGCTGACCTTGGCGCGGGACGTATCGCCGCCGTCGCGCCCCCACAGCTCCAAGCCGTCATTGCCGTCTCAGGAGCGGGAGGCGCGGCCGCCCATGGCCTCGGCGCGCGACGCCTTGAGGAAGTCGATACATTTCGCGCGCAGCTCCTTGAGGTCGCGCAGCGAGCGATCGATGTCCGCGCGCTTGCCATTGAGATCTGAGATCGCGTCCTCGAGCTTGGCAAGTAGCAGTTCCGTCTGGGCGCGCTGCGTCGGGTCGACGTCGTAGAGCGCCAGATATTCGGCGATGTCCTCGAGCGTGAAACCGAGGTTCTTGCCTCTGAGAATGAGGATCAGCCGCACGCGGTCGCGCCGTGAGTAGATGCGGCTCGTACCTTCGCGGCGCGGGCTGATGAGACCGCGCGCTTCATAGAAGCGGATGGCCCGCGTCGTGATGGCAAACTCATCGGCGAGAGCGCCGATCGTGAATGTTTCCTCGCGGTCATCCTCGTCGGCCATCGCCGTCGAGGCGTCTGTCGCATCCGCTTGGGCGGTGTTGTGGTCTGGTATCATTTGCCCTGGCGTGCCGCCTCTTCCTGCTTCAGTTCTTTCTTCGACAGCTTGCCGATCATCGTCTTCGGTAGAGCATCGCGAAACTCGATCTCGGCCGGAAGCTCGATTTTCGACAGCTTCTTCGCGAGGTGGGCCATGATATCGTCGGCGGTCGCCGTCGCCCCGTCCCTGAGTTTGATGAACGCCTTGGGCGCCTCGCCGCGATAGGCATCCTTGATGCCGATCACCGTCACCTCCTCGACGGCCGGATGTTCGTAGATCCGCTCCTCGATCTGGCGCGGATAGACATTATAGCCCGAGCAGATGATCAGGTCCTTGATCCTGTCCTCGATGGCAAACATTCCGTGCTCGTCCATGCGGGCGACGTCGCCGGTACGCAGGAACCCATCGGAGGTGAAGACGGCGGCGCTCTCGTCCGGGCGCTTCCAGTAACCTTTCATCACTTGCGGGCCGGAGATGCACAATTCGCCCTGTTCGCCCTGCGGAACTTCCACCTCGGCATCGTCGAGTGAGCGCAGCGAAATGAATGTCTGCGGCATTGGCACGCCGATCTTGCCGGGAACCGCCGGTCCATCGAGCGGATTGCAGGTCGCCACGGGAGAGGTTTCCGAAAGGCCATAGCCCTCGACCACCTTGCACCCCGTCAAGGCCTCGAACTTTTGTTTGACCTCGATCGGCAGCGGCGCACCTCCGGACAAGCAGAACTTCAGGGACGACAGATCGAAACTCTTGATCTTTGGATGGTTTATCAGAGCGTTGAACAGCGTGGGCACACCGGGCATGATCGTCGGCTTGGTCTGGTGAATGAGTTTCAAGCCGTCATCCAGGACGAAGCGCGGCATGATGATGATCTCGGCTGCCTTCGCGACCCCGAAGTTCATGACGACCGTCATCGCGAAGACGTGGAAGAACGGCAGCACCCCCATGACGCGTTCGCCGCCGTCGATCAGGTCAGGCGCCCAGCTCAACACCTGCTGCACGTTCACGTAGACGTTAGCGTGCGTCAGCATCGCACCTTTCGGCGTGCCGGTGGTGCCGCCCGTGTACTGCAGAACGGCGAGGTCGGTCAGCGGATCGATCAGCACCGGCGAACGTGGGCCGTGATCGGCCGCGATCTGACCTTCGAACAGGATCTTGTCGCGCATCTTCGAGGCTTGCGGGTGGGCGAGATCCTTGCCCTTGAACAGCTTGAACAGCACGGACTTGGTGCCGGGCAGCAGGCCCGTGAAAGATGCGACGATCGCCTGCTTGAGCACGCCCGACGCCAGCAGCTCCTCGACCTTGTCGAACAGCAGCTTGAGATCGAGCGTCACCATGAGTTCCGTTTCGCTGTCGGCGACTTGGAACGACAACTCGTCGACAGTATACAAGGGGTTGTAGTTGACGACGACGCCACCCACCTTGAGCACGGCGAAGTAATAGACGATGAACGTCGGCGAGTTTGGCAGAAACAGTCCGACCTTGGTGCCCTTGCGGACGCCGTGCCGCTGCAGACCAGCGGCGATGCGTTCGACGCGTTGGTTCAATTCGGCATACGACATTGTTTTGCCGAGGAAGTTTGTTGCCGTGTTGGTGCCGTAGTTTGCGGCGGCTCGGTCGATGAGTGTATAGAGCGGCTGCGGTTCGAAATGCTGGCGCCAGTCAACGTTGCCGGGGTACGACCGCAGCCAAGCAGGATTGGAACTGCCGGGCGTACCGTGTTCTGCGACATCTGCCGTCATCTGCCGTTCCTCCCTCGGCCGCCCTCGCACTGATTGCGGGCTGCAGCTATATTCTTTGCGGTGCATCGGTCGAAGGGACCGTGGGCGCCATGCCTTATCTGGGCAATTACGCCAGTGCTATTGAACACTTTTTGAGGAGTTTAGGCTAGAACACTGCGCGTAAAGCCCGGTTTACAAGTCTGCGTTTGTGCGTTACCGGCTCCCGTTGGGCGCTGTAGTCGGCACATTCCTTGCTGATAGGCTCGGGTGCCGAGGCTTTCCGTGGTGAGGGTTCGCACGTTTGACCTGCCGCTTCGGTGGGCCATACGTTGCGGTACTAGCATCCGGCACGTGTTCGATGGCCTGACTGTGCCGTCATGACACTGATCGAAGCACGTCTCGGACATCGCCACGCGGTTGTTTATCGTTGCTGGCACGACGACGTTGATGCACTCGTCCAGGCGTGCTTTACGAGGTCGTCGTTTAAGTATAAGCACGGCCTCAACTTGTGTGCGAAGCAGCACCAGAATAGTTAGGTAGTTTGTAATTAGGATCCGCATGCCTCAAGAGGGCACGGGTGGGAGACCGAGATGGACGAAGTCGCGAACAAGATCATCGAGATCCTTAAGAAGCATATGAAGGAGCCGCGGGACGACATCGACATGTCGACACCGCTAACTGATCTCAAGATCGAGTCCCTTGATCTTGCGATGATCGTTTTCGACATCGAGGACTCGTTCCAGATCGAGATTCCTTACAATGCAAACGAAGAAGTCGAAGACTTCAAGACGGTTGGCTCAGTCGTCGATCGCGTCAAGAGCCTGATCGCGGGCGGTCCGGCAGCGGCGGGCGCGGCGAAAGCCTGATGCACAGCAAAGGCGGCTCGGCTCGATGCCGACACTTGGCCGCCCCGTTTGCAAGAGGGTCGTCGCCCGAGGTTTAAGGCCCCGGGCATGTGGTGTGATTGCTGCTTCTTCCATTCGGGTGATGCGGCTCAACGAGCGTAGAGCAACATGGTAAGAGCGGACGGCTTGCGCCGCGTCGTGGTCACGGGTATGGGCGTAACAACGCCCATCGGCCTTGATGTCGAAGAGTTCTGGGCCTCTCTGAAGGCTGGGCGCTGTGGCGTCGGTCGGATCGAGAATTTCCCGCTCGAGGATCTCTACATCCACATCGCCGGCGAGATCCGGGGGTTCGATCCAAGCGTCCACGTCAAGAGCAAGCAGATCCAGTACGGCGAACGCTATTCGTGGTTCGCGGGACGCGCCGCCGACGAAGCCTGGACGATGTCGGGCCTGCCGCGGCCGTATGCCAACCCCTATCGGTCGTGCTGCATCATCGGCTCGGGTGCCGGTGGGTATTCGACGGTCGAGTCGGCCTATCGTTCGTTGTTCATCGAGAACAAGCGCGCAACACATCCGCTGACGCTCCTGCGCATCATCGGCTCATCGGCTTCGGCGCATGTCGGCATCGAATACGGCATCAAGGGTCCGACGTTCGGCACCTGCTCGGCCTGCTCGACGGCAACCCACGCCATTGGCGTGACACTCGATTACATCCGCAACGGCATTGTCGATGTCGGCGTCGCGGGCGCTTCCGAAGCCGTTCTCACCTACGGCTCGATGCGCACATGGCAGGCGATGCGCGTGCTCTCGCCCGAAGGCTGCTACCCGTTCTCCAAGAAGCGCAACGGCACGGTTCTCGCGGAAGGCGCCGGCATTCTGGTGCTCGAAGAACTCGAGCATGCCCGCCGGCGTGGCGCACCTATCCTTGCCGAGGTGCTCGGTTTCGGCATGTCGTCGGACAGCAAGGACATGGTCAATCCGGACATCGATGGTCCGCGCATGGCGATGCAGTTCGCGCTCGATAACGCCAGCATCGACCCCTCCGAGGTCGATTATCTCAACGCCCACGGCACGGCGACGAAGCTCAACGACGTCAACGAGACGAACGCCATCAAGATGGTGTTCGGTGACTACGCGAAGAAGCTCGCGATCTCGTCGACGAAGTCGATGCACGGGCATCTGCTCGGAGCCGGTGGCGGCGTCGAGGCCGTGGCATGTATCAAGGCGATCAACGAGGGCTTCGTGCCGCCGACCATCGGCCTCGAGGAGCCCGATCCAGACTGCGATCTCGATTACGTTCCGAATGTCGGTCGCGAGAAGAAAGTACGTTACGCGATGTCGAACTCGTTCGCGTTCGGCGGCCTGAATGCGGTGCTCGTGTTCGGTCCCGCGCCGGCCTGAACGCTTGGCCTGAACGCCGGGCCCGATCGCGTGTCCGGACGCCCGCGCACCCTGTAAGTCCGGCGGTATCAAGTCCTGCGGCATCGCCCGCGGTGGGGCTCACTTCGCCATGTGACGCCGCGAATTCGTTTCGGTGCCACATCCTGTCCAGGTGCGGCACCGCCCTCTCTCGGCGGTGGGGTGCGCTTGCCGATCGTCCGGAATTTTCGCTCGAGGTGCAACGCTCGGATGATCGCGGGACTTGATTGTCGGCGCGGTTGCCGTGCACGGTCCTACCCATGCCAACCGAATTCCTGAGAAGCCGCAACCGCCCCGCGGCCCGCCCGCCGCCGCAGCGCCCCCCGCTCGCAGGCTCCGACCGCATCGTCGACCTTGCTATAGGCTCGCGACGACTGCCCCTGTTGCTTGCCGCGACGCCGACGGCTGACCGGATATGGATGGCGTTGCCGCTCTATTCGACCGCTGAGCCATGGGGCGATGTGGTGCATTTCACCTTGCCAATCCGTTCCGGCAGAGAGCGCGGCGCACGGACGAATGGCCTCCTCGGCGAGGTCTACTATTGGCCCGACGAGCAGCGGCTCATTCTGCCATTCGGTCCGACCCCCATTTCGCGCATCGGCGAGATAAGGCTTCCGCAGCCCATTAATGCTGTCGGGCGGCTCATCGATGACGTCGAAGCCTTGCGGGCGGTGCGTCCTGGTGAAAAGGTGTCACTGGAACGTCGCATCTCGTGACGGCAACGCAGTCGCAGGGAACTGGCATGCGGGAAATATTGATCAGGGTGGGAGACGTGGCCGTGCGCGCGCGGCTTCTGGATACGCCCACCGCTGACAACATCTGGTCGTCACTGCCGATTTATGCTGAAGCACAGACGTGGGGCCATGAGGTCTATTTCCGCACGCCGATCAACCAGGCGTGCGAAGCTGGCGCCCGCGATGTGGTGGAGCCAGGAGAGATCGCGTTCTGGCCGGACGGGGATGCCATCGCGATCGGCTTCGGGCCGACGCCGATCTCGCGGAACGGTGAAATCCGTCTCGCCAGTCCGTGCAACATATGGGCGCGTGCCATCGACGACGTCGGTCTTTTCAGGCAGGTCCATGCGGGCGAGCGCGTTGCCGTGATCGAGGCCGATAGCTGAGAAGCTGGCAGGTGCGCCGCCCGTCAACGGTGTTGGCGATCCACTTGTGTCGTCACGGGCATCAGGGCGAAAACAATCCCGGGATACGCTCTGCGATGATCCCGGCGAGTTCGTCGAGTGGATTGCCGTCGAGTGGCGTTAGGTCCGCGAGCGCCGCGCTGAGTGTGCGGGGGGTCAGCTCCGCGATGGGGATCGTCCGTGTCAGGCCACGATCCATGAGCCGCTGTCGATAGCGGCGCTCAGCTTCATCGAGGGCATCGTGCGCGGGTGTGATAGCGATCGCCGGCCGCTTCAACCAGATCGCCTCGGACAGCATGGAACTCGAATCCGTCGTCACCAGTACCACTTCGCTTGCCGCAAAAACACGGCCCAGCGTGCCGGGGCCGGCGCTGCGAACGTCGACGAAATCGGCGATCGCGCCGCCTTTGCGCGCGGCGGCCGCCGCCAGGGTGTCGCTGACGTCGGCCGGGGTCCGCCGCGAGTTCGATACGGCGAAGCGGGTGCCTGTCTCGCGATGCATGGCCTCGATGAATGCGAGAAGCTGCTGCCAATCGTCGGCGCTGAACCGCATATCGCCGGCGTTGCCGCCGATGAGGAGGGCGAACGTCGGATGTGCCCCGCGCCTGTCAGCGTTATCGCTGGCCGCCGTCGTGACATCCCCCGCTGACGCGACATCCGCCGCTGACGCGACAGGGCGAGGCGCGGGCAGCGGCACCTTATCGGGATCGAGCGCCGACGGCTTGATCGTGGCGACGATACGGTCGTGGCGCGCATCGCGTTCGTAGGAGGTGAAGGCGATGCTGAACAGCTCCGGCCGGAAGCGGCGGAGCGAACCATAAAAGATATTGGGCGCACGTCGGAGCCGCGCGGCCGCCACGTTGGCGGCGAGCGTGTTGCCGCCTGCCGACACCACGAGATCGAACGCGCCGAGGTCGCGCGCGGCGAGCCCGTAGGCAGCGCGCAGCATGAGCGCGGGTGAAAGCCCGATGTTGGCGAGAACGGCGGTAAGTCGTGTCGGGAGCAGCGCCCTGCGCTTGACCTCGATTCGGTGGACATCGACCGGCCGCCGGCGCGCGATCGCGGCGACGATACCGTCGGACAGGTGATAGTGCCCCGGCCGGTCATCGGCGAGAAGGAGGATGCGGAGTGGCGCGAGTGCGGGCGAGGCGGGTTTGTCAGGCATGCCTTTGGAGTAGCGAAAGCGGCGGGGCCGGTGCAAGCGGGAAGCGCGTCTCGCCGACACAAAGCTGCATTCCGAAGCTTATCGTCCTAAGCCGCCGGACGACGCTGCCGTCACTATCGTCACGTTGGCTGGGGCCGTCCCAGGGCGGCTTCGGCGATCCGCTGCGCGACAAGAGCGGGCTGCTGATAGGGCATCAGTTCGCTCGCATCGGCGACCCGCTCGAACGTGATCAGCGGATTGAGGCTGCAGAATTCCCTTTCGTCCTCGGCATCGTAGAAGCGATGGGCGCCCGATTGGTAGACGTCCACTCCGCCGATCATCCAGTGGAAGGACGCGCGCAATGATCGGACGAATGGGCTGATGTCCCGAGAGCGCATGCGGAGATCGTCGAAGAAGATCTCCGGCCCTTGCAGGAACGTGAACGCGCAGGCGTTGCGGATCAATGCAGCGGTTTCTGGTCGTTTGGTCGTCGTGTAGTCGAACGGCATGTCGCCGTAAGCCCGCTCGATGAACCAGTCGACGCCGTTCTGGACGAGGGCGCGATAGCCTTGGCGGGCAACGATGTCGGCTGCCCATGGCGCATTGACCGCAAGCCACAGCAGCGTGCGCGGCGTCATCGCGATCTTGGCATAGCGCCGCGCGGTATAGGGCAGGAACCGCCCCATGGCGACGATCGCACGAATGGGGGTGTCCGGCCTCGCCGCAAGGGCCGCCAGCGGTATGACGCTGGCATGGATTCCCGCGGCGGCGATGTCGCGAAGGCCGAGTTCGGCGCACAGATGCGCGATGGCGTCGACGTGATCGGTGAGTGAATCGATCGATGTATCGGCTTCGCTGTTGCCGGCGCCCGGCCGTGTCATCACATAAAGCGCTATTCCGTATTTCTCGAGTGTGGCCTGGAATTCTTCCGGATAAAGGTAGCCGTTGACGATGCCGTGGACGTAGAGCGCGGGGGTTCCGTTCTCGGCGCCCATCACGGTATAGGCGAGACGCCGGCCGTTGGGACGGGTGAGGATCTTCTCGCGGCCGAACGGATCGCTCCAACGCAGCTTGTTGTCGTCGGCGGCAGTGGCCATACGTGTCGCGAGGAGCACGAGCAGGCGTATCAGCTCGACCTGATTGGCCGTTTCCGTCTTTGCATACATGCTGGAAAGCTGCAGGCGTGTCGTTCGCACGCTGACGCCGCGTGCCGATGCCACCTTGGCGATGTCGGCGTGTGTAAACAGGAGCCGTGCGATTTCGGTTTCGGCGGGCGTCAGGCCGAAGGCCTCGATGAGTGCGCGATCGAGGACGCCCGACCATTGCATGGTCAACTCACGGACAACGACGAAGCTGCGTGAAATTTCGGGAACCTTGACCGGATAGACTTCGACCAATCCCTCCCGCCCGTCAGCCCATTGGGTGCGCAGGATGCGGTATTTCTGATTGGAGCCGGCGTTTTGGGCGGCAATGAAGTCACGCAACGAACGGCGATAGTCCTCGTTCAGCCAATCGAGATTGGCGATTTGGCCTTGTTCGACGCGGAAACTTTCTCGTCCCGCAGGATTGATCGTCACGACGCGCAGGCGCTCGGAAAGAGCCATCGCCGGTTCGATGACCGAGCCGACGGCGTGGTCCAGCGGATCGACGGCGGAGGGCAGACCAACCCGGTCGAGCAATCCCCGGATCGAAGCATAGTGCCGCTTCAAATGCTGTTCACCCGTCAGCTTTCGGGCATCCAATCCGGCGTTTGCAATTTTTCGGTCCCAAGCCTCGATGAGTCGGTCCCAGGATTGGGTATCGCTGACCGCGCGGAAGCTGTCGGCGATGATCTGAAGGTCGATCTCGTTTGGCGACTGGTCATTCATTGCGATTGCCGTGCCCAATTCGCACGTGGGCGGTGAAATTGAGGTGGGAGGCCAGAATAGTTAGGCTGTCCGGGCTGTCATATGACGAGTGACATATGACAGTGCCGTCGTGAATCAACTAGTGATTTGAGTACGCACTAAGAGTTTTTTGCGTCACACGCCGGCCCTTAGGCAAACTTGTTCGTTGCTTCAATTGCCATCTGACGCTGAATCCGCGCCCCCCACGCGATCATCTGGAGAACGGTCTTGCCGCACCCGATACGGGCGCGAGCTGGAGTCCTTTGTGTCCGCGTGTCCGGCGCGTTTGCCATTTCGACTTTGATGCCTGCTTTCGCGCACGCCGGATCGGCGAGCGAGGTGACGCCGCCGACGCTACGGCCGCCGCCGGCCGCGGAGGTGCGCGCACCGGTTGGCGCAGCGCTCAGCGGCGCGCGGGCGACAGAGCCCGGCGCATCGGGCGAGGGCAGCATTCTGAGCTTCATCGCCGGGCAATTCCGGATCGTCGGTGATGACGGCGCGGCGCCAGCGGGCGTCGAAGCCCTGCTCGCGGCCGCGAGAGGCCGGCGGATGAGCCTCGCCGACCTGTTCGCGCTCGCAGCGATGGTCGAGCGGATCTACAACGAAGCCGGCTATCTGCTGGTGCGCGTGGTGGTACCGCCGCAGGCGCTGGTTGATCGTGGCCAGGTGGTGCTGCGGATCGTCGATGGCTTCATCGAGGATGTCGATGCGCGTGGCGTGCCGGAACGCCAACGTGATGCGGTCGTGGCCCGCCTTCGCCATCTCGTTGGCCGCAAGCGCGTGCACAACGACGATTTGGAGCGGGCGCTGTTGATTGCCGGCGGGCTCGCCGGCCTGACGCTGAAAAGCGCGTTGGGCAAGGGGCGTCAGACCGGTGGCACGCTGCTTGTCCTGAACGCGGAGCATAAGCGGCTATCGGGCTACGTCAGCACCGACAACAGGCAGAGCGAAAGCGTCGGTGGTTGGGCGCTCAGCGGCAATCTTGCGGCGAACAGCGTGCTGGGGCGCGGCGAGCAGGTCTACGTGTCGGCAACGACACCGACGCAACCGAGCCAGATGACCGCGTCCGACTCGCCGATGCAGGTGACCGGCGTCGGCCTCGTGATCCCGCTGGGGACGGACGGGCTGACTTTCAATCCGGAGTTCACACAAACCGCCACCTATGATGCGGGCGGCTTCTTCACGCCCGCGACCAAGGGTGATCTGACGCGTGTCGCCTTGCGCTTCAGTTGTCCATTGTACTTGACGCGGCGGCGATCGCTGACGCTGACGGCGGCTGCGGAATATCTCAACGAAACAGCGACCTTTCCAGACTTCGGGCTGATGCTCCGGCGCGATCAGTACTGGTCGTTGCGGCCTGGCCTGGAAGGCACGGCGTGGCTTGCCGGCGGCCGATACGTGGCGGGCAGTCTGGTTCTGTCGCAAGGGCTTGGCGGACGCGACAGCAAAGACGTCGCGAGGACCTTCGTCGGACTGTCGCGCCTCGGCGCGTCGCCGCATTTCACCAAGCTCAATGCGGCGGCGACGCTGCGCCAGCCGATGGATGCGTCGACGACGCTGATGCTGACGGCGCGTGGGCAGGTGGCATTCGGATCGGCGCTCCTGCAGAACGAGCGCTTTTCGCTCGATGGCACGGATGCGGTCTCGACATTCATCGCCGGCGGCTTTCGCGTCGACGAGGGAGCGACGCTGCGCGGCGAGTTGCAGCGCCGGGTGCCGGTCGACATCGATCGGGTGTCGCTGATGCTGACGCCGTACGTGTTCGCGTCAGTTGGGCGCGGCGTTTCAAACCACGCAACGGCCTTGGAAGCGTCCTCGGTGACCGCGGCAGGCTATGGCGCGGGCGTCCGCATCGATGCCGGGCTGCTGGGCAACCTCATTGGTACGACGTCGGGGCTCGAGATCGGGCGCCAATACACGGATCTGCCGCGTGTGCGCGAGGAATGGCGGCTGAACCTCAACATGTCGTTGCGGTTCTAGGTGGGCAGTTGCTTGAGGGGGACGGGAATGTCGAGCGGCAATGTAGCGAAGGCGTGGCGGTGTGCCGGTCAGCCTTCATGGCGCGGCCTCGCCGCAGCCGCGCTGCTCGCGGCCGTCGTGACAAGTGGTCTGCGTGGTGATGCGCTCGCGCAGCAGGCATTGCCAAATGGCGCGAATGTAGCGGCCGGAAGCGTCTCCATAGGGTCTTCCGGTAGCAACGGTCTCGTCATCAACCAGGCCAGCCAACGGGCGATCGTCGACTGGAACAGCTTCTCGATCGGCGCCGGCAACTCGGTCAGTTTCGTCCAGCCGGGATCGTCCGCGGCGATCCTCAATCGCGTCACCGGCACGACCGGCTCCGAGATTGCCGGACAGATTACGGGAACCGGGCAAGTCTACCTCGTCAATCCAAACGGCATTGCGATCACGCCGACGGGCACCGTGTCGGTCGGCGGCGGCTTCATCGCCAGCACGCTCGGAATATCCAACGAGGACTTCTTGAGCGGCAACCTGTCGTTCAGCTGCGGCGCACCGGGAGATGTCTTCAATCAGGGCCTGATCACAGTCGGCGGCGGTGGCTTCATCGGCCTCATTGGCGGCCGCGTCGCCAACGAGGGTCGGATCGCGGCTCCGCTCGGGCGGATCGGACTCGGAGCTGGCGAGCACGTCACGCTCGATCTCACGGGCGATGGGTTCCTCCAAATTCTGGCTCCATCGCAGGCGCGCGATGTCGACGGTCGCGCGTTGATCGAGGCGGGCGGCGAAATTTCAGCCGATGGCGGCGTCGTAGTGTTGCGCGGTGCGACGGTGCGACAATCGATCCGCGATGTCGTGAACGTGCCGGGCAGCATTTCGGCGCAAAGCGCAAGCGGCCGCAATGGCCGTATCATCCTGGGCGGCAGCGGCGGCGGCGTTCGCATCGATGGGCAGGTTCAGGGAAGCAATGTCGAGATCCGTGCCGAACGCGTCGCGATTGGCGGCTCCATCACGTCACGCCATGGCAATAGCGGGGGCGTTGTTTCGATTTCGGCGCTGGCGGGTGTCACCATTGCACCGGGCGCTATCATCGATGCTTCCGGCAGCGATGGCGGCCTCATCGCCATCCTCTCCGACGGCGAGACGTTGATCGGCGGGCGCGTTTCGGCATCGGGCGACGTCCGCGGCGGCATGATCGATGTCAGCGGCCGCGATGTCAGGCTGGCCTCGGCGCACATCGACGCGCGCGGCGGCGAACAGGGTGGCTTGGCGCGTATCGGCGGCGCCTTCCGCGGTGGTGCCGCGCAGGACCCCGGCTCGGACTTGTTTGCAGCTTTCATCGGTCGCTATGGCGTGCCGGCCGATCTGGCAAGCGCTGAAACCGTGACCATCGATATCGCATCGGTCGTCGACGTATCGGCACTTCGCAGCGACGGCGCGGCCGGCGCGGTCGTGGTGTGGAGCGAGCGCGAGACGACGGTCGCGGGCCGAATCGCGGCGCGTGATGCCATCGGCGCAGGCGCGATCGAGATCTCGGCCAGAGAGCGGATTGCATCGATCGCTCTTGAAAACATCGCGCTGGGCGCGGGCGCGACGCTCTTGCTCGATCCGATGAACATCATCGTCCAGTCGGGCGGCGATCCGGCTGGCTCGGTCCCCTACGATGGCGCGGCAACGGACAGTTTCATCGATTTGCTCGCGCTTTCCGACCTGATCGTGCGCGATGGCATTTCGGTGGTGCTGGAGGCCAGCAACGACATCCTCATAAATGGCTCCCTGGGATCGTCGACGGGCGGCTTTGCCGCGACCTACGGCGACCTGACGCTGCATGCCGGCCGCAGAATCGCGATCTACGGCGATCTCAATCTGCGCGCTACCTCCGGTGGCTCGAGCGCGCTGACGCTGGTCGCCAATGATCCAAACGCGGTGGGGCCGCGTGATGCCGGCGATGCTGCAATCGCGGTCTACGGCAACATCGACGTCGGCAGCACCGGAGACGTTTCGATCACGATGGGTGCCGGGCTGCCGGGGCAGGGCGGGGGCGGGATCAACCTCGGCGAGATCACGGCCGGGTCGGTTACGATCACGCAAGCAGGTACCGCGGCAGACGCCTTCACGACCCTGACGGGCGATATCACAGCTGCGGGGCCGATCAGCCTCACCGGCGCCCTGGTCATCAATCCGCTCTCGTTCACCGGCCATCTCGAAATTATCTCGACCAGTTCGCAGGTCGTGTGGTTGGACGAGGCGACGCACGCGATCGCCGCCGGCGAGTTCCCCGCCACAGTGGCGTTCCGCGAAACAGGTGAGTTGACGCGCTACGGTCGGCTCATTCCCTGGGAATCGGTCGGCAGCGTCGATAATGCCGACGCCACACGGCTTGCCGTCGGACCGGACAGCACGGTTGCGGTGTCGCGCGTCTATGGCGATGACAACAGCACGCTGAGCGGGCTTGCCGGCAATCCCATGTGGCACGTCGTGCGCGGGTCGCTGCAGGGTGGCGACACCATGGCGGATGTCATCGCTCCAGACGCACTGGAGTTCAATGGCCCCGAGATCACAGCCAACGCCGGCGTCGCGCACGGGACGACGACACCCGTGGGCGGCAGTTTTTCGTTCGCCACCGCGACGCCCGGCTACTTCATCGACTTCACGACCCGCACGCCGGTTACGATCACACCACGTGAACTGGGATATGCGATCACCTCCCAATCCTACGAGTACGGCGCGCCGACGCCGGTGGTGACGCTGACCGGGATCGTGAATGGGGATAGCCTCGCTCCTGTCATCGACGTACCCGGTCTCGGCACCTCTCCCATTTTGGTAGCTGGTGCAGCTGCAGGCACATTCCAGCTTGTCGACCGGTTTCCGGCCGGAACGCATGCGTTCACGCTGATTGCTGTGTTCGGCGAGGATGCGGGCAATTATACGCTGGCCGCCGCTGGCGAGCGTGACGGGATCGTGAGCATTGCGCCGCGCACCGTGACGTATGTGTGCTGCGATGCGACGTCGACATATGGCAGCACGCCGCCAGGTCTCAGTGTCGTTCTCGCCGGGATACTTCCTGGCGATAGTGTGACGCCATCGGGCACGCAGATCAGCGATTCCTCGGGCACGCCCGTAGCACTGAACGAGCGCACCGACGCGGGCACCTACGCGATTTCCGCGACCGGGCTGGAGGGCCCCGGTTCTGGCAACTATCGCCTGGCGACGGACGGCGTGACCAATCCGCAGCTCGTGATCGATCCCTTGAGCATCGGCTGGGCCTTGTCGTCGGTGCCGCTCGTCTATGGTGACGCGGCACCGGTTGTCACCGTCGATGGTGTCCTTGCTGGCGATGATGTCGGGGCGGAATGGCGCAACGTCGAGACCGGTGAGCTCTATTCCGATCGGCTCGATGCCGGAACCTACAGTTTCGATATCGGTCTCGTCGGCGCGGATGCGGGCAACTACGAACTCGTCGGACAGGGCACGGCGACGCGCAGCACAATCAACTTGTCGCAGCGCATACTGGTGGCGGATTTCTCGAATGTATCGGTCGTCTACGGAATGGGTGGCGCGACGCCCGAGCCGCTCCTCGACGGGCTTCTGGTGGGAGATGACGTCACGGCGGTCGCGGCGGGTTTCTACGGGACAACGGAGGCGCAAGTTGCAATTCCGGTGACCACCCCTGCGGGCACCTATGGCGGTACGGTGATCGGGCTTGTCGGGGCGGACGCGGGCAACTACCGGATCCTGTCGATACTGGGTCAGGTGACGATCACGCCGCGGCTGGTGACGGCGACGGTGGCGGGGGGCACCTATCTCTACGGCGACGAAGTGCTCGGCGGTTCAGCGGTCGGCAATCTGTCCTTGGCGAACATCATGCCATGGGATGCCGAGCTGATCGAGCCGATCGTCATGCTGACGGACGCTGACGGCGTGTCGATCGCAGCCAGCACACGCGCACCTGCCGGTGTCTATATCGCCAACGTCACCGGCCTTGCTGGTCCGTCAGCGAGCGTGCTCGGCAACTATGTGCTCGATTCTGCGGGCAGCTCAGGTGGCACGGTGCGGATTGACCCGCGACCGATCACCTTCACGATCGGCCAGCCAACGATCACCTACGGTGACGGCGTGGCGATTGGCGTGGCGCCGTGGGACTTCGAGATCGCACCCGACGGTTTCGTCAATGGCGAGGGCGCGGGTATCGCGATTGCCGTCACGAATGCCATGGGCGCCGCGGTGCCGGGAGCAATGCCGCAAGCTCAAGGTGGTACGGTGGTGACGCCAGGGACCGACGCAGGCACCTATACGTTACTGCCAACGGGCTTCGTCGGTGGCGTCAACGGCTTTGATCCGCGCAATTACGTGCTGACCGGCCTGCCCGGCACGCTGACGATCAATCCGCGTTCGATCACCTATGTCATTCCAGACCAGACTTTCGAGTATGGGACGACGGCACCCAACGCATCGGTCATCGGAATTCTGCCGGGTGACGATATCGTGGCGACGCCGACGGATGCGCTCGGCCGGACCTTCGATAGCAGGATCGACGCGCGCGCATACGCCATGTGGGGCGTAATCCTGTCGGGTGCGGACGCAGGCAACTACAACCTTGCTCAAACAGGCAACACCAACGGCACGCTGACGGTGACGCCGCGATTGATCGACGTCTCGATCGGTAACTTGGAAATTTCGTACGGCACTGTCCCGAGCTTCAACGTGACGTTGAGCAACGTACTCGTCGGCGACGAAGTCGGCGTCACAGCCTTCGCGGGTATAAATGTCGCCCGTTTCCCAGGTCGTGACTTCGCCCTCGGCGTTGCCGCACTGCTCAATGGCTACGATGACGTCGGCCGCTTCGAGATCACCGCCACTGGGCTCGGCGGCGCCGACGCGCACAACTACGAGATTGCCGTTTCCAATCCAAGCCAGTTGTTGATCCTGCCGCGTCTGATCACCGTGCAGCTGCCGGATCGTAACGTCGAGTGGGGAGAAGATCCCTTCAATGGACAACGCGACATCTACGTCGAGACAATGCCGGGCTTCGGCGTCGGTATCACGCTGACGACAGATGCGCGACCGGGAAGCGATGTAGGCACGTATGAGATCGACGGCGTTGCATCCGGGTCGGCTGCGGGGAACTATGTCTTGTCGACGCTGCCCGGCACGCTGACGATCCGGCAAGCTCATCTCAGGGCCAGCCTCAATGGGTGGTCGTCGGTCTATGGCCAGTTTGCAGACCTGTTGGAAGAGGACATTCGCAACCACCTGCAGATCACCAATGCCGACGGAGAGACGTCGAGCGCGCTTGCCGAAATTGCCCGCACCGCAGACTTCGGGGTCGTGACGGCATCCGGTATCACGCCACTCACCGGACGCATGGACGCACAGCTCCACCAGCTCGGGTTCACACCTTCGCCCAACTACGTGATCGACTACTTCATGCTCCTGATCACGCCGCGTGAGATCAGCTTGCCGCGGGTGATAACCGACTATGGAACCGTGCCAGAGGGTCTTTCGCTCGAGGCGTTCGGGTTCCTCGAAGGCGATGACGTCAACATTGATATTGCGAGTTTCGTCTACCGGTATATCGACGAGATGGGCGTCGAGCGCACGCGCGACTACTCCACCCAGGCCTTCGCCAACATCCTGCAGCGCGAGCTGTCCGGCGGTGGATACGTGCCGCACGAAATTCCGAGCGTCGGTACTTACGACATCACGAGCGCACAGCTTGTCGGGGCAGATTCTGGGAACTACACGTATTCGGGCAGCGGCGGCACTCTGGTCATCACGCCACGCGTCATTACGCTCACGGGTGGAAGCCTGACGAGTATCTACGGCACCGAGCTGCTTTCAAGCAGCAACGGGTTGCTCGCGTCCGGGGACCTGCTTGCAGGCGAGCTGACCTTCGACAACCTCGTGGTTCCCTCGCATGGCGCGTTGCTGACGCTCATTATGAGCGATCAGATCGTTGCAACGGGTTCAGGCGAGGTCGCCAACTTCTCCGACCTGCCCAATGTCGGAAGCTACACGTGGTCACCATCGGATACCCTGCTGGCATCCATCGAGCCAGCGACCGGAATCGAGCGCATATGCATGGATACGGCGTGCCTGGGCGCGAACTACCGCCTCGCATCCAGCGGCAACGCCGACGTCCAGCTTACGATTGCCCCCCGGCCGGTGACCTATTCTGTTGCCGATATCCGTGCAACGTACGGCGACGCGGTCAACCAGATGGTGACGCTCAATAACGTGCTCGAGCGGGATCTCGACCGCATAGGTGTCGCGTTCGGCATTCACCAGCGCAATGCGGATGGCAGTCGCGGCGATCTACTTGCCCTCAGCGGTGGCGTGCACACGGATGGGCTGGTCTACGAAGGAGAGATCGCGCGTGCGCCCGCCGGCAACTACATCACGACGCTCGCCGGACTGACGGGCGAGAGCGCTGCCAACTACGTAGCGGTGTCATCGCTGGCGCTCCCTGGCACCATCACCACGACGCTTACGAGTCACGATGGCGAATTCACAGTTGATCGCCGCATACTGACCTACACGACGCAGGGAGGCTTCGGAATCGAAGGGCTGGGTGTCGGTCCACAGTTGCTCGATCTTGGGCGCTACGATCTCGACGGTCTGATCGACGGCGATGTCGTTATCCCAGAGCTCAGCCTTTATGTGCCCGGTCGATATGAGCCCGGCAGCGCAGGCAGGCTCACATTCATTCCGCCGATCATCATCGGACTTTCGGGCGCCGAGTTCACCGGACCCGACGCCGTGCCCTCGGGTGACTACAGCGTGATCGTCACAAGTCTTGGCGGTCCACACGGCAACAATTATCAGGTCGAAGCGTACGATGCGCCGGGCAACAACGCGGGTATCGTGAACATCCGCTCGCTCAGCGACTTCACCGACAGGTTGACCCTCGTCGATGGTTTCGAGCTGAACCCGCCCGCACCGCCAACGCAAACACCTGCAGAGCCCCCCGCGAGCAACGCGCCAGTTCCCGCCGGTACCGGGGCCGGTACGGTCGCAACGTCCGGAAGCAGCAGTTCGACCGATGGGGCAAGCGCATCGGCCGAAGCGGAGGCGTCTGTTGGCGCCGGTGCCGCGGTCAGTTACGGCAATCTCTCTGCCGAGGCGCAGGCGGAGTTGCGTGCGGATGCGGCCGCTCAGATCAACATGTGGTCGACCACGCCGATCGATCTTTCGGCTAGCGTTTCGGTCAGCGTCGAAGCCGAAGTCGGTGTCAACGGATTCTGCGGCGGTACACCGTGCGATTTGACGGTAGGCATCAGCGTCTCAGGTCAGGTCTCGGTCGGCGCGCGGCTCGATCTGTTGACCGGCGCGTCAGCTGATGCCGAGACGAGCTTGGAAGCGGGTGTGCTTACGACCTTTACTTCGGCGTGTGGCTCGGCAACGTGCGTCGTGTCGGGCGGCGTGACGGCGAGCGTGTCGGCGGGCGCTGCGGGTGAGGTCTCATGGGACAATGGCGTTGGGGCCGACACGGAAGTCGGCGTTAGCGTCGGCGTCGATGTGACGGGTGAAGTCGCAGTAAGTGGTGCTGCGGGCGCGGCAAGTGCATCCGGCGGCATCTCGACAGGCCGCGTCGGCGCGGGCGCGAGTGGCGGCGCGAGCTATTCCGGCGGCGCCTTGCATCTCGATCTCGGTATGTCGCTGCACCTGGGCATCGTTGGGCTCGAATTCGATCTCGGTGTCGATCTCAATGTCGAAAGTTATCTCCATGCGGTGGGCGGCGCATTTTCCGATTTCGGCAACTTGCTCGAAGCGGGCCTCACGGGTAGCACGACGGTGCACTACCAGTTCGTTGATCCCGCGTATGCCGCAACGCATCTCTCGGCGTTGGAGAAGGTCCGCGACGACGTTGCCGCCAATCAGCAGCGTCAATCTCAGCTCTTGACCGACATCGTCGCGGGACGCGTCGGCTACGAGGAGGCCATGTATATGCTGCAGAACCTCAAGAGCGCCGAATTGAAGTTGCTCGGCTATGCGGAACAGAACCACATCGAGATAAACGTCGTCGATGGCGAGGTCCAGATCATTGATCTCAAGCCGCCAAAAATTCACACGTTCGTGGTCGAAAAAGACGGACTACTCGACATGTTCTAACCAGCAGATTCTTACGTGGTGGAATGATCAGGGGGCGCGCTGTGCGCGATGGATATATGATGCGGCGAATACTCGTAGGACTTGCACTTCTGGCTGGCAGCGTTGTCATGGCCGACGCTTCACTGGCTGAGGGCTCGAAACAGACCGCAGGGGACAGCGTGGGCGCGAAGCAGCAAATTCCCTATCTCGTCGACGGCTTTCGCTCGGCGAAATTCGGTATGGGCGAGGCTGAGGTGCGTTCGGCGGCTGCGAAGGATTTCGGTATGGCGCCGGACGCTATACAACGTGTCGAGAACCCTGCCGATGGCACTGCCGGCCTGGTGGCACGGCTCGACAAACTCGAGCCGGCGCCGGGGCCAGCGACGGTGACCTACGTGTTCGGCGCAAGTTCGAAGAAGCTCGTGCAGGTCAACGTCGTCTGGCTGTCGCAGGGCGACGAGGCGAAGAAGTACCGCCTCGACTACATTGGCGCGGCACAGCGGCTGGCCAGTTACTTCATCAAGCATCGCTGGCGCGACGACACGGTTTTGACGGGCGTGCGGATCGGTCCAGACAGCATGGTCGCATTCATTGGCAAGGACGAGCAGGGTCGCGCAGTTGAAGTGCGGCTCGACGGCGTGCCGCTGTTCAAAGACAAGAGCGGCGAGCCGATCAATCAGGGGGCGCTGCTCGGACCGGTGCGGTTGCGGCTGTCGTATGCCTCGGAAACGGAAAAGCCCGACATCAAGCGCATTCCGAAGGGGGCGTTCTGATCACTCCCAACGTGCCGAACGCCGAGAGAACGCCCTCATGCCGTTATGGCGCATTAGACGTCATTCCAGCTGCAGGCCGCTCTGGTCCTGCCGATCATGAGATCTCGACACGGGCTTAGCGGCCCGTCCGCCAATTCGCTGGTTCGGGCGGCTGCGCGCAACTGAACCATCGCGCGCAGGGCTGGCGTGGCGGCTGCGCGCAACTAAAAATGGTGGAGGTGAGAGGAGTAACCTCGATCCGGAACCATCGCGCGCAGGGCTGGCGTGGCGGCTGCGCGCAACTAAAAATGGTGGGCCCGGCAGGATTCGAACCTGCAACCAGACGGTTATGAGCCGCCAGCTCTAACCATTGAGCTACGGGCCCGCGCGGCGGTGTGGGAACGGCTGCCGTTTGTCGCCAACGGGCGGTAGATTGCGGTGCGCCCCCCTAGGGTCCGCTGCGGGCCGCCTCTATAGCAGAAACGCATCGCGGGACGAAGCGCAGAGATCGCCCATTTTTCTCCGCGATCCTCAATTATGTGATAGGGGCGCGAGCGGATCGGCGCAAAGCGCGGGCGAGGTGGGCCGACCCAGGGCAAAACCGAGCCGCTGCAACAGAATTCGAGCGAATCGGCCCGGGATGGTCGGCGACCAAAGGGAGCTTCTCGATGACGTATTCATTTGCCTCGGCGGCTGGTCGCAACATGTGGCGCCGACGTAGAGCATGGGCGAAGCCATCGTTGTTCGCGGCGCTGGCGATTTTCGCGGCAGGCGTCACGGTGGCGGATCGAGCCTTGGCAGGAGAGGTGGCGGGCATGCAGCGTACAGTCGTCGTGTCGTCGGAAGGCAGCGTCGCCGCACGACCGGATATCGTCCGTATTTCGAGTGGTGTCGTGACCGAGGCCGAGACAGCGCGCGCCGCGCTGGCTGACAACACGACGGTCATGACGGCTTTGATCTCCAACCTGAAGGCGGCAGGCATCGCGGCCGACGACCTCCAGACATCGTCATTCACGGTATCGCCACGCTATCAGCAGCGCCGGGACGGCAAGGCGCCCGCGATCGACGGTTATCGTGTCTCGAACGAGGTGCACGTCGTCCTGCGCGACATGAAGCGGGTTGGTGAAATTCTGGACAAGTTGGTGACGCTTGGTGCCAACGAGATAGGGGGGCTTTCATTCGACGTCTCAGAACCGGAGGCCCTGAAGGATCAGGCCCGCAAACTCGCGTTCGAGAATGCGCGACACCGGGCGAAGCTCTATGCCGTCGCCGGTGGCGCTGAACTCGGCGATGTCATCGCGATTTCGGAAGAGGTTGTACACCCTGGACCTCGTGGGCCGATGCTGGCTCGTGCGGCGATGTCCGAAAGCGTGCCGATCGAAGCGGGGACACAGCGGATCGAAGCGCGCGTCACGGTGACGTGGGCGCTGAAGTAGCCTTACGCCGGGCAGTGCGTCGGCCCGGTAGCGGTAGCGGTAGCGGTAGCGGCCTCCGCGGACGGAGAGCCTGACGGCGACACGATTGCCGACCTCCCCAAAGCTGCCCGATGCCGAAGTTTCGGCACGCCGAGCCGCGTCGGTTGCTCGAGTGAAGCATTCTGGGGTTGTACTTTACGTTCTGCTAACCAGCAATTTTTGCGGCGTGTTAGCACCTTTCAGATCACATTCTAATCAATCAAAAAAGGACTGTTCGTCTCGTGCTTTCGTGCGCCGACGGCAACTCCATTGGAGTAGCGTTCAGGAGCCCGCTGATGCCGTTTGGAATGAAGACCGCTGTCTCTATCGCCAGTCGTACGCACGGTACGATCCGCCGTTTCGTTGCCGATAGAGCGGGCGGAATTGCGATAATGACGGGTCTTCTCGTCGTTCCGCTGTTCCTGGTCGCAGGCCTCGCCGTCGACTACACGCGCGCCATCAGTGTGCGCCAGCACTTGCAGGCGGCGGCGGATGCCGCGGCATTGGCGGCCAAGGGGTCGCCGGACGATGCCAGTGCGGCGGCACTCTCGGCCGCCAACGCATATGCGACGGCCAATACGTCCAAGCTCAATGGCGCAGTCCTCGGCGAGGTGATTGTCGCGCCGACGTCTGGCGGCTTCGAGGTCAGTCTCACCGCGACGCTGCCGACGACGCTCGCCCGCGCCGTCGGGATCGACGACTGGGATGTTTCCACGACGTCGGAATCGGTGCGCGCATCGGACAACATCGAAATCGCGCTCGTACTCGACAATACCGGGTCGATGGTCAACGACATGGATGATCTTCGGCTTGGCGCCACCGATCTCGTCGACGCCGTCTTCGGCGGCAAGACCATCTCGGACAAGGTGAAGATTGCGATCGTGCCGTACGTCGGAGCGGTCAATGTCGGCAATGGTCCGCACATCACGCCGTACATGGATCTGACAGGCCAGAACAACTGGAACGGCCATGGTCTCAGCTATCGTTCGTTCGGTTATGAGCCAGGCTGCGTTTTCACCCCGTGGGGTGGCCCGGCGATCGATCCCGGCTTCGGTCAGCACGGTTCGCTCGAAACCGACGCGGGTTCGTTCGCGAGCCTTCTGCAGTCGATCATCGGCATTGCACCGGCTAGCGCGGCCACGGCCGCCGACGTGCCATCGCCGCATGTGTTCGGCCCCGACTGCTGGATCAACAACCCCAAGATCAACTTTTTCGACCTGTTCCAGCAGATGTCGAACACCACATGGAAGGGCTGCGTGATGGCCCGCGAGGATTGGAACGATCGCGACGTTTCCGACGAAATCCCCAACCCTGCCGATCCCAACTCACTTTTCGTCCCGTGGTTCTGGCCGGACACGATCGACCCTGATGCGGTCGCGAATTCAGGTGATCCAAGCACCGAAAGCCGCAACGACTACGTGCGCGACCGGCTTGATCTACGCGATGCGGTGGCACCCAAATTCAACGATGCCTGGGTAGGTTGGACCCACTGGGACGTGTTGAAATACAACAACGCGGTGGCGACCATCGACGAGTCCGGCCCAGACACCACGGGTCCGAACAAGTCCTGTCCCGATCCAGTTTTGCCGCTGACCAATGTCAAGTCGGCGGTGACCGATAAGATCTCGCAACTCACGCACTGGAACGACAGCGGCACGAATATCGCCGAGGGAATTTCGTGGGGCATGCGCGTGTTGACACCTGCCCCGCCCTTCACGGAAGGTTCGGCCGATCAAAAGACCAAGAAGGTGATGGTCGTCATGACCGACGGCATCAACAATGTCGACCCGACGAACGACACCTCGATACTGTCCGATTGGTCGGCGTGGGGCTATCTTGCCAACGGTCGCGTAACGCCGCCGACCTATGACGGCTTTCGCGCGTACGTGAACCAGCGGATGGTGCGTGCCTGCGAGATCGCGAAGTCGAAAAACATCGAGATCTATACTGTCACGTTCGGCGCTGCCGACGCGACGACGCGCCAGTTGCTTCAGGATTGCGCATCGCGTCCGCCGTATGCCTATTCGGCGTCTTCGGCGCAGGATATGGTCGCGGCCTTCCGATCGATCGGACAAAGCCTGACCGAACTCCGCCTGTCGAAGTAGCGGATTGGCCCGCTGGCGAAGTGGCGCGCGTTCTCAGTTGCCGGGACGTTCAGCGGAGATCGATGACTGTTGTGGGTGCGTGGCCCGCGGCCTCCATCGCACCGGGCTGTTCCAGCCAATCGACGTAGTTGCGCATCTCGCCGCCAGACCTCAGCTGCCTCAGATGGCGAAAGTCCACGACAGCCGTCACCCAGGCCGGTTCGTTGAGGCGCCCCTCGGCCAGAACGCCGTTGTCCGAGACGCCATGCTCTGCCGGAACGTAGATACCGGCCGCTCCCGTGTTGTGGTCGACAGCCGCTGACCACAGCGCATCGCCGATCGTCGGGCTGGTGACGGTCGCGATCTGGTTTTCGAGTGCGCGCGAGAGAGCACCGGTGCGGACGCGGTGATGGCCCGATATGCGTTCGGTGCATTGCGGCACCAGCAGCAGCTCGGCACCGGCTGAAACCATTGCCCGCGCGAGATAGGGGAATTCGCTATCGTAGCAGATTGTCGTTGCCATGCGGCCGAGCGATGTTTCAAAGACGACGATCTCGCGCCCCGCCGCCATGCCCCAATCGCGCTCGAAGGGGGTCAGGATCAACTTGTGCTGCTCACCGACCGCCCCGGCTGGCGTCACGAGCTGCGCGGCGTTGACATAGCGGCCATCCTCGCGCGCAAGCGGCCCGCTGCCGACCAGAATGTGCACGCCGTGTCGCTTTGCGAGCTCGAGGTGAAATTGGATGCGCTCGCCCGCGAGCCCGGCGACAGCCTCCAGCGTTGCGTTGAGGTCACCGTAGACGTCGGCACCGAGCGCATGCGCCTGCTCGATCGCGGCGTATTCCGGAAAGACGAGGAGATCAGCGCCTGTCGCTGCACCCTCCGCGACCCACCGCGCGATCTTGTCCTGCCACGCGGCGATCGTCGCGACGGCATCGATCGGATACTGTGCGGCGGCGACGCGGATCGTATCGGGCAGCATCAGCATAGCTCCCGAATCCAGAACTGCAGCGCCTTCACCGTTTCCACAGGCTGGTCGATGTCCTTCCAGGCATAGTGCGCGACGATGCCCTCGGCCGGCGCATAGCCGCGTTTCAGCCAGAAGCCGTCGAGTGGACGATAGTCTGCGGGCTTCAACGGGTGATCGTCGGGTCTCACGACGCGGCAAAAGGTCGTGTGCTTGAATCCGCCGAGCTTGCGGGCGTGCGCTTCGCGGCCATCGAAGAAGGCATGGCCGACGCCACCGCCGCGATAGCCGGGAAGCAGCACGCTTTCGCCGCAGTAGAAGACCTGTTGAATGTCGTAGCCGTTGGCGATGAACGGCAAGCGGAATTCCTCGTCCGCCTCGGCCATGGGAGCCGCTGTCGATGCTCCGACGATGGTGTCGCCGTCGCGCGCCACGATGCACACTGCGCCTGGCGCGGCGGCAAACGTCGCCAGGTATTGCTGTTCGTAGGCGAGGGTGCCGTCGTAGAGATAGGGCCAGTCGCGAAAAACCGTCATGCGCAGGCGCGCCAGGTCGGGCAGCGCGGCGACCAGCGCATCGCCGGTCAGCGATTGGGTCGTGAGGTTCATGCCTTGCCCTTCTCGATCTTGTTCTTCGAGCCGCACAGGACGATTTTCGGCACGAACGCGCGTGCCTCGGCCTCTGGCATCATTGCGTAGGCGCAGATGATGACCTTGTCGCCGACGCAGGCCTTGCGCGCGGCGGCGCCATTGAGACCGATGATTCCGGAGCCGCGCTTGCCCTCGATCACGTAGGTCGCGAACCGCTCACCGTTGTCGATGTTGTAGATCTCGACGCGCTCGTTGACGAGCAGGCCCGAGGCCTCGATCAGCCGTGTGTCGATCGATATCGAACCCTCGTAGTGCAGATCGCATTCGGTGACGGTTGCGCGATGCAGCTTGCACTTCAGCATGTGGACGAGCATGGCGGTAGCCTCCCGGGGACGGTTGCGGTGTCAGCCCGCAACCTGGGCGATCCAGTCGGTGAGATTGTAGTACGTCGTGACGCGGGCGATTCTGCCGTCGCGGATGGCGAAGAAGGTGCCGGCTGGGAGCACGTAGGTTTGCCCGTTGGCTTCTGGCAATCCGGAATCGGTGTTGAGATACGAGCCGTGCACGTTGAACTCGGCGGCTGCGCGCGAACCATCGTCGTTCACCAGAATGGTGATGCCCTCGAGGCGTTCCTTGTAGTGGTGATCCATGCGCGCATTGAAGGCGCGGAACTTGTCGATCCCGACGCGCCGCTCGCCCTGGTTGACGTCGTGGATCACGTCGTCGGTCAGGAAAGTCAGCATGGCGTCGCTATCACCGCGATTGAATGCCTCGTAGTATTTCGTCAACAGGGCCTCGGTATCGGCGCGGCTCATGATGGGTGGTCTCCGTTCCAGTTCGGCGTCGTTTGCGGGGGTTGCCTTAGCAGATCGTGGCGGCCCCGGCCACGCGATATCGTGGCGACCCGAATGGGTGGGTTGAAGGGCGGCGGCGCGGGTAGGCGACGGGCGGGGGGCATCGGCGACCGTCATCCGTCGAGATGGCGGCGCTTCGGAGGCGAGGCGGCCCGCGATGGTGGCTGGGGCGTGGAGGCCGGCCCTCTGTCGGTCTCTCCAGCCAGCCGGCCAGCGCTGCCTGACGCCGCTCCATAGCGCCCCGCCGCCGCGCCCCAACGCAAACAGGCGCCCCGAAGGAGCGCCTGTTGCCTGGACGTTCGGAGGGCCGAACGCCAAGAAGAACGCGACAGACTTACTTCTTTTTCGCCTTCGCGGCGGTCTTCTTTGCCGCGGGCTTCTTGGCGGCCGGCTTTTTCGCTGCGGCCTTCTTCGCTGCTGCCATGTCTATGTCTCCTAGAGCTATGCAACGAACCGACGATTCCTCGATTCGGCCGTGCTGAGAAGATAGGTCAAGAGCTTGACGCGACACATTGTGTTGACGAGACATCAATGTCACATGTCCAGCTGCGATTGACCGGTGTCCAATGGGTTTTGGCCTCTCGCGTGTCGCGGGTGTGGGCGCTGGTCGAGTCGCGACCCATCAGGCCGCGGCCGACCGGATCGGCGAAACGCAGAGAACAATTCAGTTCGGTAAAGTGTTGGGGATTGCAGGAACCGTGACCTTGGACGCAAACACGCGAGACGCCGCGACCGAGCGGAGAGCTGGCGATGACATCGTCGTCGCCGCGCTCTACCGTTTCGCGCCTTGGCCAGATTACGCGAGCTGTCGCGCGCCGCTGACGGCAGTGGCCCGCGCGGCTGGCGTCAAGGGGACGTTGCTGCTCGCAGCCGAAGGTATCAACGGCACCATCGCCGGCACGGAGGCGGGCATCGCCGACGTGCTCGCATCGCTCCGCGCCTTGCCGGGCTTCGCGGGCCTCGACGTCAAGTATTCCCGTGCGCCCGCCATGCCATTCGGGCGGCTCAAGGTCAGGCTCAAGCGCGAGATCGTCACCATGGGTGTCGATGGCATCGATCCATTGAAATCGGTCGGCACCTACGTGGCCCCAGCGGATTGGAACGCGCTGATCTCGGACCCGGAGACACTCGTCGTCGATACGCGCAACGCCTACGAGGTGAGCATTGGCACGTTTGCGGGCGCGCACGATCCCGGCACGCGCTCGTTCCGCGAGTTCCCCGCATGGATCGCGCAGCGCCTCGCAGATGGGCCGAGACCGCGCCGCATCGCGATGTTCTGTACCGGTGGCATCCGCTGCGAGAAGGCCACCGCCTATGTGCGCCAGCTCGGCGTCGAGGAGGTCTATCACCTCGAGGGCGGCATCTTGAAGTACCTCGAGACCGTCGACGAGGCGACGAGCCTGTGGCGGGGCGAATGCTTCGTCTTCGATGAGCGGGTGTCTGTCGGCCACGGCCTGAAGGCCGGAACGCACAAGCTGTGTCATGCCTGCGGGAAGCCCGTGGAGGTGGCTGGCGAGACAGGCGGTGGCTTCATCGATGACGCTTGCGATGAGTGCCGCGCTGGTCGCGCGTCGGGCTGAGTTCCTGATGTCGGCGCCGGATGCCAGCATGCCGGATGCCAGCCGCCTAGCCGCTGCTGCCTGCGCGACCGCTGCGGCCCGGCGTTGGCACGGGCGCGCCTAAACCAGGCGGTCGCGCGGCTCGCGACCGGCAAAGAACGCATCGAGATTGTCGAGCGCACGAAAACCCATGGCATCGCGTGTTTCGCGCGTTGCCGATCCGATGTGCGGCAGCATGAAGACGTTGTCGAGTTCTGCGAGGCGCGGATTGCCACCTGGCTCGTTCTTGAAGACGTCGAGGCCCGCAGCCCGGAGCTTGCCCGTACATAGCGCATCGATCAGTGCATCCTCGTCGATCAGTGCGCCGCGTGCCGTGTTGACGAGAATGGCGCCGTCTCGCATCAACCGGAAACGATCGGCATTCATGAGATCGATCGTCTCAGGCGTCGCTGGGCAATGTAACGTCACGACGTCGCAATGGGGCAAGAGCGCTTCGACGGTGGGATGGTAGATGGCGCCGGCCTCCAACGCCGGCGGCAATTGGCGCCGATTGGAATAGTGGATTTCCATGCCGAACCCGGAGACGAGTTTTGCAACCGCGAGGCCGACGCGCCCCATGCCGACGATGCCGAGGCGCTTGCCGGTGGACTGCACGCCGACCATGAACGACGGGCTCCACGACGCCCAACGGCCGCCACGGACCAGGCGGTCGCCCTCGCCAGCGCGGCGGGCCGCCGCCAGCATCAACAGCAGGGCGATTTCCGCGGTCGCGTCCGACAGGACATCGGGTGTATTCGTGACGACGATGCCGCGCGCCTTGAATGCCGGCAAATTGCAATGATCGACGCCAACGGAATGGTTCGCGATGATCTTCACGCGATCCGACAGGCGCGCGACGGTGTCTTGATCGAACAATTCCGAGTGGCAGGGAAGGATTGCGTCGACGTCTCCACTCATGCGCACGAGTTCGTCGGGGGTGAATACCTTGTCGTCCGGGTTGAGGCGGACGTCGTAGTCGCGCGCCGCGCGCTCTTCAGTCGCCGCCGAAAGCTTGCGCGTGATCCACAGTACGGGTTTCGACGTCATGGCCTTGCTGCTCCAGTGTCCTTTGGCGTTGTCATGCATGATGGCGCGACACGTGCCCCGTGTCGCGAGCCCAAGTCATGCACCGCTAGGCGTGCCGGCGCCAGTCCCGCATCAGACAATGCGAGACTTCAGGAAAGAAACGTCCAGGCGGCAAGCCCGAACGCGGTCAGCGCGGAGATCGAGATCGCGGTAAACGTCATCGCCATGCCCGCAACGCGCAGGCGCATATTGTGGGGTGACTGCGACAAGCCATAGGCGTGAGAGAGCCGGCCGGCGAGGAGGACCGTCCCGGCCGCGACGAGCAGCCAGGGCGGAGCCGCGAGACCTTCGGCCAGTCCCATGGTGATCAGGCCTAGCGGAATGTATTCGGCGGCGTTGGCGTGGACGCGAACGCGGCGCAGCAACTCGCGGTCGTTTCCATCGCCGATCTCGACGCGTTCGGCCCGCCGCCGGCCGATGACACGAAACGACAGGGCGAAATAGAGCAGGGCAAGTGGCAACGCGAAGAGTGCTGTGATTGGCATGGGTTCGCTCATCATGAGTTGGCGTGCGGAGAATCGCGCCATCGGGCGCGATCGCGTGGCATGTGTCGAGATGGCAGTGCGCGCCGGACGACGGCCGCCGCTGCGTCGTCAGTCGTCGGGCAGTCTCTCGACCAGACGCGATAGGAGCGCGTGCAGCTGATCGAGTTCGGCGGCGCCGAGGCTTTTGCGCAGTCTCGCCTGCGCCTCCCGCCAGGCCCCTTGCGCGGTTGCAAGCGCTTTGCGGCCTTCGCCAGTGATGCGGACGGCGCGCGTGCGCCCATCGCCGCCGGCACCAACCGTCACGAGGCCGTCCCGGATCAGCGGTTGCACGTTTCGCGTCAGCGTCGTGCGATCCATGTCGAGCACGTCTGCAATGGTGCTCATGGAAGCGCCGTCGGCCCCGGCAATCACGCGCAGCACGCCGAACTGGGCAATGCCGATTCCGGTCGCTGCCATGTGCTGGTCATAGGCGCGCGTTGCCTTGCGCGCGGCCTTCCTCAAGCGGAAAACCGTGCAGGGTGGTCCCTCATCGCTTGCCATCGGGCGATCCTCGATTGCTGCCAGAAAAGTAGCGCATATCCACATGCGTGTAAATGCACTCGTGCATTTGCACGCATTTATGCATGAGGCGCGTTGCATGCCGGTTTCTGCGCACCGCATCGATGGCCGTGAAGGTCAAATTTGTGCAACCGCCATCGAGCCTTCACGCCGCTGACAGCGTCGTGCCCACACAGCACCTCGTGCCGCGGAAAGCCCGCTGGCGCAGGCGCGCAGGACTTCAGCGATCCGCCAGATCCGCCACGACCTCGCCACCGAGTATCCGCATGCGTCCACGGACGATGGCGATCGGCTCGTCGCCGTCGATCGAAACGACGACGTCGTAGAAGGCGTTGCGGCCCTGGCGTGCGACTTCTCGGGCATCCGCGACGATGCGCCGTCCGACTGGTGCCGGTGCCAGATAGTCGATCGAGGCACTCGCTGTCATCGCCCGTTCGCCGAGCGCGTTGCAGGTGAAGCCGAACGCCATGTCGGCAAGCGTGAAGACGACGCCGCCATGCCCGACCCCGAACGTATTCGTGAGATCGGGCCTGACGATCATGGCGAAGCGTGAATGCCCCGCTTCGGCAAGCTCGATCTCTATGCCGAGATGCTGGAACACCGGGTTCACTCGGGCCATGGCCTCGATCAGTCGCCGGGGCGACGGAGCGGCCTCGGCGTCACCGGCTGCACTCGCATTCCCCATTGCAGTCACGCCTTGGGCTTGTCGGCGTTCGACAGTCGCGCGATCAGGCTCGAAGTATCCCAGCGGCTGCCGCCCATCTTCTGGACTTCGGAATAGAACTGATCGACGAGTGCCGTCACCGGCAGGCTGGCGCCGTTGCGGCGCGCTTCGTCGAGGCAGATGCCGAGATCCTTGC
>JAGRKS010000052.1 GCA_020442185.1 Hyphomicrobiaceae bacterium | reverse complement strand
AGGCGATGGGCGAGCAGGCCGTCGCACTGGCCAAGGCCGTGGGCTACGACAGCGCCGGCACCGTGGAGTTCGTCGCCGGGCAGGACCGTTCGTTCTTCTTCCTCGAAATGAACACCCGGCTCCAGGTGGAGCATCCGGTTACCGAACTCATCACCGGTATCGATCTGGTCGAGCAGATGATCCGCGTTGCCGCGGGTGAGCGGCTCGCGTTCTCCCAGCAGGACGTGAAGCTCAACGGCTGGGCGGTCGAAAGCCGTATCTACGCGGAAGACCCCTATCGCGGCTTCCTTCCCTCGATCGGTCGCCTCTCCCGCTATCGTCCGCCGCACGAGGGATCGACGTCCGACGGTCTTACCGTGCGCAACGACACGGGCGTCTACGAGGGTGGCGAAATCTCGATGTACTATGATCCGATGATCGCCAAGCTCGTGACCCACGCCCCGACTCGCGCCGAAGCGATCGAAGTTCAATCGGCCGCGCTTGATGCGTTCTACATCGATGGCATCCAGCACAACATCCCGTTCCTGTCCGCGCTGATGCAGCATCCGCGCTGGAAGAAGGGGGATCTGTCGACCGGGTTCATCAATGAAGAGTATCCCGACGGCTTCACGCCGCGCCAGGCAGAGGGCGAGGATCTGAAGGTGATCGCCGCCGTCGCCGCCTCCATCGATCATTTGCACAACGCCCGCCGCCGCGAGATCACCCATCAGATGGACGGCCGCCCCGTGCATTTCCTGAGCCACCGGGTCGTCGAACTCGGCACGCTCCGCCAGCACGTCCGCGTCGATGGCGGCATAGAGGGCCCTGTCCGCGTCATGATGCTCGATGCGAACGGCGAGGTCGCGGATGCCCTCGAGATCGCCTCGCGCTGGTGGCCGGGTAATCCGGTCTGGTCCGGCGTCGTTCGCGACAAGGACGTCTCGGTACAGGTCCGCCCGATCGCCAACGGCTACGATCTCGCCTATCGCGGCATCCACGTACCCGCTCGGGTCTACACCGAACGCGAGGCTGAACTCGCCGCGCTGATGCCGGTGAAGACGGCCGCCGACATGTCGAAATACCTGCTTTGTCCAATGCCGGGTCTCATCAAGGCGATCAATGTCGAGGTCGGGGCCGAGGTGAAAGCCGGCGATCCGCTGGCCGTCGTCGAGGCGATGAAGATGGAGAACATCCTGCGCGCCGAGCGGGACGGCACCGTCAGCATCGTCAATGCGAAGGTGGGCGACAGCCTGGCCGTCGATGCGGTGATCCTCGAGTTCGCTTGATTAGGCAGCCGCGGTGTCGAGAAACATGCCAACCGGCGGAAGGCCGCCGGCCGCGTTGGACCACAGAACCCCTGGGGAAGCAGCATGCAGCGCCGACTGATCAGTTCGGGATCGCCCTTCGAAGCAACGATGGGATACTCGCGCGCCGTCGTCAGTGGAGACTGGGTGATGGTGTCGGGCACCACCGGCTTCGACTACGAGCGCATGACGATCTCGGATGACGTCGCCGAACAGGCCGAGCAGTGCTTCCGCAACATCGCGAAGGCACTCGGCGAGGCTGGTGCGACGCTCGCCGACGTCGTTCGCGTGCGCTACATATTTCCGCGCGCTGAGGACTTCGAGCCGTGCCTGCCGGTTCTTGGCCGTCATTTCGGCGAGGTGCGCCCGGCCGCGACACTGATCGTCGCCGGTCTCGTCGACAAGCGGATGAAGATCGAGATCGAAGTGACGGCGCGCCTGAGTACTGCCGCCTGAGTTCCGCGACCTGAGTGCCGCGACCTAAGCGTCGCCGCCTGAGCTGCGGTACCGAGCGGCCGCCGCGTCGTACCCAGTCGCCCGCCCTGGCCGGCGCCCCAACGCATGCGCGCCTGCCGCGTGACGATCCCGATGCCTGGTCGAACCTCCGATCTGCAACATTGACACAGATTTTCCGTCGGTCCTGCAAACGTTAGCTGGCTGCGTAACGGGATGTGAACCTGGCTGTGCCATATTCCATTCCATACGAGTAGTTTCGGAGAAGTCGCGTGCCTGTGTCGCGTTCAATCCTCGCGCTGTTCCATTATCGCGGCCGCTGCAGCCGGACCGGCTTCATCGTGTTCGGGGCGATCCTGCTCGGTATCCAGATTTCTATCGGCGTGGTGCTGATGGCGCTCGGACGATCGCCAGACGGCCCGCTCGGTCTCATCCTCAATCTGCCGCTCTTCTGGCTTGCATTCACCGCGCTCGTGCGCCGCCTCCACGATATTGGGCACAGCGGGTGGTGGGTCGTCGGGGCAATCTTCGTCTCTGTCGTCTGGACGATTTCGGCGGGCCTCGGCGCCGGCCTGGTCCTCGATCCGAATGCGCTGACGCCCGAACACGCGCAGTTCTATCTGCTCGTCGTCGTGGTCCTGTTGCCGCCGATGTCGATGGTCGTTTGGGTGCATGCCAAGCCGGGGTTTGCCGGCACGAACCGGCACGGCCCGGTGCCCGAGGGCTTTGGCTTCGTCGCGACGCCGGACCTTCTTGCTGCGACGGATACCTCTGCGCCAATACCCGCCTGACGTTCCAAGCCAGATGTGCGAACGACAATTGCGCGTAGGATCGCGTCGCATCCGGCATTTCCGGCCGAGCGGTCTGAGACATCATCGCCGCGGATAGCGGCATCATGTGATCGGTCGGCCTGTGCATTCGCACCGCGGCCTGGGTCCCCGGTCGCTACGCGATCCGTGCCGCCTGCCGCCTCAGGCTGGCGAGGATCGGCTCGAACGCCTCATCGTCGCGCGTCTCCGGATAGACCATGTAGACGGGATAGACGAACTTGCGCGTCCGTACGAGGCGGCGCAAGCGGCCACGCGCCACGTGGCGCGCGACGAGGCGCTCCGGGAAGTAGCCTGATGCACCGTTCTCGAGAACGTAGTCGAGCCCGACCGGGCCGATGTCGAGGTTGAGCCCGGGGTTGGTCAGGCGTGGATATGCGGCCGCGTGGTCCTGTCGGAAATCCGGTCCCCAGTCGACGAAGACGTAGTCGCTGGATGTGCGCCGCGTTGGTGTTCGCTGGCTCGAGACCATGACGAACTCTTCGTCGAAGAGGTGCTCGATGGCGAGGCCAGGCGGCTGCACCGGGCGATACATCACGGCGATGTCGAGTGTTCCCTCGAGCAGGCGTTGGGTCAAAACGTGCGACATACCGGCGCTGGCGGACACTGCGATGTCCATGATGTTGGAGCGCAGCCATGTCACCCAACGCAGAAGAAATCCGTCCCAGAGGCTTACTGGCGCGCCGATCGCGAGGTGATCGCGATGCTGATCCGAGAGGCTGACTTCGAGCTGAGCGTGCTGCCACACGCGGACCAGGGCGAGCGCGTGCTTCTGGAACTGATGGCCGGCACCCGTCAGCTCCGCGCCGGCTTTCGATCGTTCGAACAACGGCCTGCCGAGCTGATGCTCGAGGCCCTTGATGCGCGCGGAGACAGTAGATTGGGTCACGTTCATCTTGCGCGCGGCATCGATGAAGCTGCCTGTTTCAGCGACCATCAGGAAGGTTCTGGCGAGTGTGATGTCCATGTTCGCGAGTGACCAGACGCTGTTGCTCGATGAGCTTCTCAATCACATCTATCGAAACCATCGATAGCACGCACCATAAAAATCCGTTTGTGACATTGCGTATTTGTCACCACAGTCAAAATCGCTCGACCCATGTCGAGTGTGTTTGCCCACTGCGTTGATCGACACGTGTCACTTCGCGCCAGGGCTCATCAACGAAGGAAAGAGTTCTATGAAGGCCAAGACTGCAAAGAAGCCCGCGGCGAAGAAGAAGGCCGCGAAGAAGCCAGCCAAGAAGGCTGTCGCCAAGAAGACAGTGGCGAAGAAGAAGCCGGCCGCCAAGAAGGCCGTTGCTGCAAAGAAGAAGGGCGTCGTGAAGAAGGCCGTCACCAAGAAGGCCGTCAAGAAGCCCGCCGCGAAGAAGAAGGCCGCGAAGAAGAAGTGAACGTGGAGCGGGGTAGAAGGGTGACGCGAGGGGCGAATGAACTGTGGATCTTGATCTCAGGATCACTTCTCGTCTCGACTGCCTTCGTGCCGGCTGATGCCCGCGCTGCGACGGTGACGAACCGCGATAATCGCGAGCACACACTGACGGTCGGCGCCGGAAACGCGCGCAGGACCATCGTGCTTAAGCCCGGTGCAGCCGCCAACGACCTTTGCCCCAAGGGCTGCGTGATGCGGTTGGGGACGGCCGATAACGACGGTTACACGCTGGAAGGCGGTGACGTCGTTTCCGTCGAGGATGGCCAGCTCTTCTACGATGAGCCGGCGCCCATCTTCGGTTCTCCACCCCAGGCCGTCGATCCGGTGCAACCACCCATGCGCGGCGAGCGTTAGGCACAAGCCCCCTCCCGACAACGACAACATTCGACAGGCCCGCCGCGTCGCCGTGGTGGGCCTGTCTGCTTTATGTTTCAGACGCTTGCGCACTTGCGTCCGCTGCGATCCGGGCGGGATTGGTCTTGGTCGCCGCCGTCGCGGCGCGACGAACGGCACAGGCCGTCCGCCACTCGAAAGGCGCAGTCGGATGTCGAGCGTGCGTTCGAGTGTGAGCGAGAGAGCAAGGGCGGGCCGGTGCAGACCGCAAGCTCAGTCCAGCGTCCCTGTCGCCAATGTGGTCGCGAGCGGATCGTCGACGGCAACGGTCGGCGCGATCGACGCCTCGAAGCTCGCGCGCAGCGCCATGTCGATCTCGGCCATCGATACGATCCGCCCGAGGTCGAGGAAGCTCGTCACGCCATGCTCGCTGATGCCGCATGGAACGATGCCCGAGAAGTGCTCGAGATCGGGGTCGACGTTGATCGCGAGACCATGGAAGCTCACCCAGCGGCGCAGGCGGATGCCGATGGCGGCGATCTTGTCCTCGGCGCCAGCGCCCTTATCTGGTCGCGCCACCCAGACTCCGACGCGCCCCGGCCGGATCTCGCCCTTGATGTTGAACCGCGCCAGGGTGTTGATCACGAGACGCTCGAGGGCTGAGACGAATGCGCGGACATCGCCATAGCGCTTGCGGACGTCGAGCATAACGTAGACGACGCGCTGGCCGGGCCCGTGATAGGTGTACTGCCCGCCGCGGCCGGCGGTATGCACGGGAAACCGGTCGGGGGCGAGCAGATCCTGCGGCCGGGCGCTGGTTCCGGCGGTGTAGAGCGGGGGATGCTCGACCAGCCAAACGATTTCGTCTGCGGTTCCGGTCGCGATGGCTTCGGCGCGCGCCTGCATGAAGGCGAGCGCGTCGGCGTAGGCAACGCTTTGGTCGCTGATCGCCCAGCTTACGGCGTCGCTTGTCCTCTTGGTCATCGCGTCGTATCGCTCCTGTTGCACTTCGCGCCGCCGACTGCTTCACGCCTGCAAGCTGCCGCGCGCCGGGCGGATACCGGCACAGTTTAAGCTAGAACCCGATCGGCCGACTTGGAAGTCTCCGGTTGATCGATATCCGGGCGTTGCACGATAGATCTCCAGCGCGACGGCCGCGGCTCGGTCGAGCCGCCGCGCCACCCAAGTGTCATCGGCACGCGCGCATCTGATGGAAAAGTGGTGACGGGCCACGGAAAAGTAACGACGGGCCTCAGTCCGCCGCTTGCCTTTGCCGGACGGCTCTGATAGTTCAGCGGCCTTGCCGATTTCCTTGCCGGAGGTGGCAGACTTCGCTATATGGGCGCTTCTTCGCGCTCACACGATGCGGTCGTGGCGGAATTGGTAGACGCACTACCTTGAGGTGGTAGCGGGGCGACCCGTGGAGGTTCGAGTCCTCTCGACCGCACCAGTCTGATTTGGCTGGTTTATCGTGGACGCACGGCAAAGCCCGGACCCATGGTTCGGAGGCGCGTCCCGTGCGATATTCCGGTTCGGGCGTCCGCAAGGTCGGCCCGGTGTTTTCGCGCACACCGACATCGGCTGCGGCAGGGGCTGAGGCGGCGGGCTGTGGAGGACGTACGGCCTCAGTGGCTGGTCCCCTCCGAGAAGGTGATCTTGTTCCAGACGTTATATTTGCCTGAAGGCTTGCGCATCGGAATGCGGCGGACCTCATCGAGCGTTTTGGCATCGTAGACGATCACCGCGCCGTCGTTTTCCCATACGGACACCAACGCATGCCGGCCGTAGCGGTCGAATTCGACATGCGCGACGGTCTTGCCGGGAGCCGGTCGCAGCGTCCGGACGATCGCGAGCGACTGCTTGTCGATGACATGCATGACGTCCTTGTTGGGACCGAAGAAGACGTCAGACCATACGTAGTTCGACGTCTCGTGTGAGCGCAGGAAGAAGCCAGGACCGTCCGTCTGGATGGTCGTAACGAGCGACCAGTCGTCGATGCCGATGACGCTGAGCTTGGCCTCCTTGAGATGCGGCGTTGCCATAACGCGCTTGCCATCCCGCATCCAGCTTATGCCAGACCCGAGATGCGGCATTCCGGGCAGCGGTAGTTCCGCGATCTCGCGGCCGACCGTCAGGTTGACGACGACACCCTTGCCCCCATCGCGCGATGTGCCGATCAGATTGCGATAGTCCGGATCGAAGAAGAAGTCGTCGATGGGCTGGCTGACGGCGATCCGCCGGCGGGAGAACAAGCCCTCTGACGACGCCAGCGCCTCGACCATTCCGGCCTCGTGGCTGTGCACGAACCCCTCGTGGACGGGGCCGGCATTGGGATCGGTCGCGATTTCCCAGATCTCGGCCACGTCCTTCAGGGCGAGCACGAAGCTGTCGCGGGTGGGTGCCTGATAGACCGCCGAGACGCGCGAGGGCGTTCCTGATCTATCGGCCACGTCGAACACGCGGGCGACCGAGAGATCGCTGGTTGCGAGGATCGTCAGTGTCCTTGGGAGGTAGTTGGCCGTGGCGAGCCACTTGCCGTCCCGCGAGATGGCGATGTTGCGGGAATTCAACCCCGCGCGCACGCGGCCGACCTCGGCGAGTGACCAGAGGTCGTATTTCTGTACCCACCCGTCGCGCGACATGATGAAGACGAAGCGACCGTCCGGCGTGAACTTTGGCCCGCCATGAACGGCAAACGGCGTGGCGAAGCGGTCGAGCCGCTCGAAGGTGTCGCCGTCGAGAACCGAGACATGATGGTCGCCCGTCTCGACGACGAGAAAGAGGTTCAGGGGGTCTGCCTTGAAGACAGGCGCGGCGGCGGGCTGATAGGTGCTGTTGAGCGTGCGGCTCTTCGCGATATCGGCTTGCGTCCACGATGGGGCCCGAGGCAGGGGCGATTTGATGTACGTCGCAAGTGCTGCGATGTCGTCCGACGTCAATTCCCCGCCGAACGCCGGCATTTGGGTCGCCGCACGCCCAGCATGGATCACCTTGCCGATCACATCGGGTTTCAATCGGTGCAGGGTCTCGGGGATGAGTGCCGGACCCGTTCCGCCGAGGCGGCCCTCGCCGTGGCAGGACGCGCACTTTTCACGGTAGAGCGCATCAGCGGACTGCGATTGCGCATCGGCGGCGGTCGCCGTTGCGATCAATGCCAGGAGACTAGATATAGCGATGCGTCGGATCATGGCGCTGACCTCTGAAGGGCGTGACTGCGATGCGTGACGGCTGGTCGCCGCCGTCCGACACGCCGATCTCGGCGTCGCTCAGATAGCAGGCGGGGTCGGCTTCCCAGGGGTCTCCGGTGAGCTGCAGGGCGCGGATGCGCGTGTTGCCGCCGCAGACCGCCTTATAGGCGCAGGCCCCGCAGCGTCCCTTGAGCGGCCTCGGACGCGTGCGCAATGCCGAGAGCATCGGATCGCTCAGGTCCTGCCAGATGGTGCTGAACGGGCGATTGCGCACGCTATCGATGGCGTAGCCAGACCAGTATGTGTCGGGATGGACGACGCCCTGCGTGTCGATGTTGGCGACGCCGAGGCCAGAGGAATTTCCGCCCCAGGCTTCGAGGTGGGCTCTGAGATGGGCCACACGGTCGGCCGGGAAGCGCTCGGCCGCCCAGCGGAGGAAGTACACGGCATCGGCATCATTGTTGCCGGTGACGATGTCGAGGGGCCGGCCTTCGACCGCAGCCCGGTGAGCCGTCTCGATCAGAAGGTCCATGGCGGCGCGCGTGATCGGCCAGGCGACGTCGTCGGCGCGGTGCTTGTTGCCGCGGCCGGCGTAGACGAGGTGGGAAAGGTAGAACTTCTCGACGCGCTCGGCCGCAGCAAGCGCCAGGAGCTCCGGCAACTGATCGGCGTTGTCGTTCGTCATCGTGAAGCGCAGGCCGACCTTGACACCGCGTTCCTTGCACGCGCGCACGCCGGCAAGTGCGGAATCGAAGGCGCCAGCCTCGCCACGGAACCAATCGTTGGTTGCGCCGATGCCATCGAGGCTGATGCCGACATAGTCGAAGCCGATATCGGCGATCCGGTCGGCCAGTTGACCGGCGATGATGGTGCCGTTGGTCGAGAGCGCCGTATAGAGGCCGTGGCCCTTGGCGCGACGCGCCAGATCGAGCGTATCGGGACGGTAGAGCGGTTCGCCGCCCGAAAGGATCAATGCGGGCACCTTGAATTCGGCGAGATCATCGAGAACGTCGATTGCTTCCGCCGGTGTCAACTCGCCGGGGAAGTGGTGGTTGGACGATACCGCATAGCAGTGGCGGCACTGAAGATTGCAGCGGCGCGTCAGGTTCCAGATCACGACCGGGCGCACCTCGCCGCCGGGGCCGCGTCGATGCCGCACGGGTGTCGGCTCGATGAGTTGCTGCATGTAGTGCGACAACCGGAACATGGTTCAGCCTCCGTTTTGCGACAGGCGCATGCCGGTCTTTTTCAAGATGCGGGTCGAATAGAGGATGTCCGAGCCACGGCAGGCCGAACCGAGCAGGCCGGCGATGCGGGCGCGCTTCGCCTCGACCTCGTCGGGGCTCTGGCCATGGACCATGGCAAAGAGATTGTACGGCCAGACCGGCAATGCGCGCGGCCGGCGATAGCAATGCGTCACGAACGGCAACGCGCCGATCATCTGGCCAAGTTCCGAAACGCTTTGATCCGCGACATCCCAAACCGTCATGCCATTGGCCGTCATGCCGAGCGCATAGTGGTTCGGCGCGGCCGCGATGCGCCGCACGATGCCGCGCTCCTTGAGATGGTTGAAGCGCTCGATGACCGCGGCTTCGGTGCTGCCGATGGCCTCGGCGACGGCCATGAACGGCCGCGGAACGAGTGGCAGGCCGGCTTGAGTTGCCGCGATGATCCGCCGATCCAGTGCGTCGATGCCCGTCATGCCGCCACCTTGAATCCGATGAAGAATTCTTCGAGCTTGGGGAACAGAAGAACCGTGAAGCCTGTCGCGCGTTCGATCTGGCGTGCGGTTTCGGAAATGGCGTCCTCCGTTTCGGTCGCCAGCACAAACCACATGTTCAAGGCATGATCGCGTGCGTAGTTGTGGGCGACCTCGGCGAATCCGTTGACGACGCTGGCGGCCTCGTCGAAGCGCTCGCTAGGGATCGCCATCGCGCAGAGGCAGAAGGCTCCGCCCATGGCCGCGGCATCGTAGAAGGGACCGAAGCGGGTCAACACCCCGGCGCCAAGCAACCGTTCGATGCGCCTGATCAGATCATCGGTCTCGCAACCGAGGTCGGCGGCAATGACGGCGAACGGCTCTGGCACGAGCGGCAGTCCGTCCTGCAGGCCGTTGATGATCCGCCGGTCGAGATCGTCGAGCGGGACGGAGCCTGGTGCCGTGCGTGACGACGTCATGCGGCCTCCGGTGCGGTAATGAGGGCGCCGGTCTGCTTGAAACAGTGGAGCGAGAACAGGATTTCCTTCTGCACCGTGGCGAGTTCAGCCTGTCCTACCGCGCGCTCGAGTGTCGCGAATGCCTCATCGCGCGAGCGGGCGTGCACCATGCAATAGAGGTTGAAGGGCCACGACTCGGCGTAGCGCGTGCGTCGGTAGCACAGGTTGATCCCCGGGGCTTGCGACAGGGCGGTGCCTGCCGCCTCGATGCGGTCATCGGCAATGTCGAATACGACCATGGCGTTTGCCCGCCACCCAAGCGCGCGATGGCGGACGATGACGCCGATGCGCGGAAGGATTTCTGCGTCCGCCAGCCTCTGAACACGGCGGATCATGGTCTCTTCCGAAAGGCCGATGGTGCGGCCGGCCTCTTTGAAAGGTCGGCTGGTCAATGGCAATCCGATGGTCATTGTCTGAGCGATGGCACGATCGATCGCGTCGCAGGCGATCTCGGGGCGCGGCCGCGCGCTGCCCGCGTTGTGATAGCGGCGTTCCTGCGGACGGTTCATCGTGAAGCCGAGATCGATGTGATAAGCCCGCTCGAGGCGCAGATCGAGCACGGCAAGACCGGTCTCGCTCTCGATCCGCCGCAGCGCTGCATCCACATAGTCCCGGTCGGGACCCGTGACGACGAACCAGAGGTTCCGGGCGTTCTCGCGCAGATAGATGTGATTGATGCCGGGGATTTCGGCGAGCCGCCGGGCGACCTCGTCGACGCGGAGTTCCGGAGCCGCAAGCGCCGCAAGTGTGCTGGCGCCGAGTGTATTCGGTCGGACGACGCCACCCACACGTGCGATGGCCCCGCGTGCCTGCAGTGCCTTGAGTCTCGCGATCACGTTCTCTTCACCGGTGCCGAGGGCCAGGGCGATGGTCGCGAAGGGACGCGAAACGAGCGGCAGGCCGCGCTGCCATTCGTTGATAAGGGCACTATCGATGCCACTTGCGTCTGCGGAGCGTTCGATTGCTGGTGCGTGCATCGTTGCCATCGGCTAGAGCCCCGTTCTATGAGCGCGGGCGGCCAGGAAGATCCCGCTCGGGCTTTGTGCTTCGATCCGGCCTTTTTTTTCGAAGGTGCGCGCGTCGTAGATTTCGACGGCGTTGCCATCCCTGACGGAGACCCATGCCTCGTGTCCGCGCGGTGTGAATTCGATGTGCAGGACGGCAGGCCCCGGCTTCCACTCGGCAACGATCGCGCGAGAATGCGTATCGATCACCTGGATGGTGTCGTTGTCCGGATGAGCGAAGTTGACCCAGACGTGGCGACCGTCAGGGCGCGCGACGGCGAACACTGGCTGACCGTGTACCTTCGTGCGGCCAACCTCATCGAACGTGCGCGCATCGACCCAGAGCACCTCGTGACGACCGACGGCGGGCAGAGCGAAACGGTCGCCCGCGAGCGCCCACCCCTCGAGATGCGGCATCTTGTAGACCGGCAGCTTTGCCTCGCCGCGCCCATATTCTGAAAGGATACGTCGGGGTGCGAGCGGGCTCTGCCAGAGATCGATGACGGTGAGACCATCCTCGCCGTAGAGGCCGGCGATGTAATGACGGCCATTGCCGGTAATGAGCGCGTCGTAGGGATTGCGGCCGATACCGGCGAGCTTGGTGACGACGGGTTTGCTGCCGCCCGCGAAGTCGGCAATCCAGGTCTCGCCCGCATCCCACAGCGAGAAAACGAAACGCCGGCCAGGAGCGTCGACGAGCCCGATGGTTTTCGACGAACCGCCGGACCAGATGGCGGGGATGTCGGCAACGAGATCGAGCGTCGCCGCGTCGAACACGCGCACGCCGCCCGGTTCGTAGTTCGAGGCCGCGATCAGCGTGCCGTCGTCGGAGATAGCGCCGCCGATCGAATTGCCGGCCTGCATGACCCGCCGGGCGATGCTGCCCGCCAGCAGATCGACCTTCGTCAGTCCGCCGTCGCGGCCGAAGACATAGGCAAATCGTTCGTCGCGCGAGAAGACGGCGGAGGCGTGTGAAAGGTCGCCGAGCCCCTCGACGCGGTAGAGCATCCGCCGCTCGCTCGAATCGAACACGAGAACGGAGCCCGTTGCCCGCTCGATGATTATGCCGAGGTCGCCGGTTCCGCGCGGGCCGGTTGCCGCACGTTCCGCGTTGCCGAGGCTGGCGGAAATCACGGTTGCGATCACGGTCGCGAACACGGCAATGAGGCCCGACAGCAATTTCAGCGGCTTCGTCACGGGCTGGCGTCCTTCAATAGGTAATCGGCTATCCACAAGGCTTCCGCCTCGCTGAGCAGCGGCCGCCATGGCGGCATAGGCTTTTCGGGAACACCGTCGAGAATGATGGAGGCCAGCGCCGAGGGCTCGCTGCCGGCAAGCCTCCGGGCGGTGATGTCGGGGCCGAGGCCACCCTTCAGCGTCATGCCATGGCAAGAGCCGCAATCGTGGCGCACGAGGCGCTCGAGTTCGGCGGCGCGACGTTCGCTGACTGGCTCTGCGGCAGCACCAGCGGCCATGCTCATGGCGAAAGCAGCCGACAGTGCTGCGTTCATCCATCGTATGGGGCTAGGCATAGGGCGCAGCCTCGCGGCTAACGTCATTAGCGGTTGCCAGCGCGGACTGCAGAGCCGGCGACATGTGGCTGTCCCCGTAGAGCGCCACCACGTCACCGACGATGAAGACGACAGGGCCTGCGAAGGAAGCGTCCGCCGCAGTGATCGCGATGTCGGCGAGGCGCGAGACTAGTCGGCGTTCGTCAGGTCTTGTGCCGTTATTGATGGCCATCACCGGTGTATCGGGATCACGCCCGTGTCCCTGGAGGCGCGTCGCGATCTCGGCAATGTTGGCGGCGCCCATATAGATGACGAGCGTCGTTGCCGGATCGGCGAGGCCATCCCAGTCGAAGTCGAGCGGTTCGTCGGCGCGGCAATGGCCGGTGATGAAGCGCACGCTCGTTGCGAGACCGCGGTGGGTGAGCGGCACGCCGGTCGCGGCGGCGCAGCCTTGCGCGGCCGTTATGCCGGGCACGACGTCGCAGCGCAGTCCAGCCGCACGAAGTGCCAATGCCTCCTCCGAGCCGCGTCCGAACACGAACGGATCGCCGCCCTTGAGGCGGACAACCAGATGGCCGGCGCGTGCCTCGCGAACGAGGATACGATTGATTTCCGATTGCGGCACGGGATGGCGCCGCGGTTCCTTGCCGACCGGAATGCGTCGGGCTTGTGGGTTCGCGAATGCCAGAATCTCTGGCGACACGAGGCGGTCGAAGACGATCACGTCCGCCACGGCGAGAAGATTGGCGGCCTTGAGTGTCAGCAGCTCCGGATCGCCGGGACCGGCGCCAACGAGATAGACACGACCAGGCATCTTCATTGTCTCGCCTCGGCTTTGCGATTGCATTTCGGGGAAGGCAGTTGGGCTCGGGGTGGCGTTGGGCTGCCACCCCGTCCCGCAGTTGCAGGCGTCAGTAGACGTCGTTGCGCGTATTGAAGACGTTGAACTTGCCCGTCGGCGTAATGAGCCGCGGATCCTTGATCACGGTCTTCAGCTTCAGCGTCTTGTCGTCGACAACGACGATCGCCGAAACCTTGTCCTTGGCGTTCCACACCGAGAACCAGACTTCATCGCCTGCCTCGTTGTATTCGCCCTGCACGACGCGCGGCTGGCCTTCCGGGATCGCCGCCCACTGAGCAATCGGCAACTCGACGTACTTCGGCTTCGCGCTGCCGAGTTCGCCCACCTTGAAGACCGCGACCGAGCCTGAAACCTCGGCCTCGGGGTTCAGCGGTGCATCGACGTAGAGGTGTACGGACTTCGGATGCGATTTGACGAACAGCGATCCGCCGCCGAGCGCCTTGAGGTTCTGGACGACTTTCCATGCCTTGTCGGGATGGCCGACGGGATCGGTGCCAATGAGCGAGACGATCTCATCACCCAGATGCGAGGTGACCCACACCGGTCCGTGCACAGGATGGATGATGTTGGCGCCGCGGCCGGGATGCGGGGTGGCACCGCCGGATTCGATCAGCGCCGTCAGCTTGCTTTCCTTCGTATCGATGACCGCGATCTTGTTGCGCGCGTTCGCCGCGACGAGAAAATAGCGCTTCGTCGAGTCGAAGCCACCGTCGTGCAGGAAGCGCTCTGCCTCGATCTCCACCGTCTTCAGATTCTTGATGTCGGTGTAGTCGATGAGCAGGATCTTGCCCGTCTCCTTCACGTTGACGATGAACTCGGGCTTGTAGTGCGACGCCAGGATGGAGGCGACGCGTGGCTCGGGATGGAAATCCTGGGTGTCGTAGATCATGCCGCGGGTGGACTTGATCTTCAGCGGCTCCAGCGTATTGCCGTCCATGATGACGTATTGCGGCGGCCAGTAGGAACCGGCGATCGCATACTTGTCCTCGTAGCCCTTGAACTTCGATGTCTCGATGGATCGAGCCTCGGCACCGACCTTGATCTCTGCGACGGTTGCGGGCTCCTTCATCCACAGGTCGATCATGTTGACCTTGGCGTCGCGGCCGATGACGAACAGATAGCGTCCCGAGGCCGAGATGCGCGAGATGTGGACCGCATAGCCCGTGTCGAGGATCTTGACGATCTTCTTCGTGCCGCCGTCGATGAGCGCGATCTGACCGGAATCACGCAGCGTGACCGAGAAGAGGTTGTCGCGCTGCAGGTCGTTCTCGGGCTTCGTCGGACGCTTGTCGACGGGGACCAGGAGCTTCCACGTCTTCTTCATTTCCTCCATGCCGAACTCGGGCGGCTGTGGCGGATCGATGAGAATATAGCGGGCCATCAGGTCGACCTGGGCTTCGGTAAGATCACCCGAAGTGCCCCAGTTCGGCATGCCGGCGGGCGAGCCGTAGGTGATGAAGTCCTTGAGGTATTGGTAGCCGTGCTTGCGCGTTATGTCGGTGGTCAGCGCCTTGCCGGTGGCGCCCTTTCGCAACACACCATGACAACCGGCGCAGCGCTCGAAGTAGATCTGCATTGCCGTATTGAATTCCTCCGCCGTGATGACGGGATCGTCCGGCTTGCGACCCGGAATCTCAAGCTTCATCTGGCCGAGTGTCGTCATGCTCGGCTCATAGGACGCCGCCGGCGTGTCGCCATGCGGCTTCGGCTTGTCCGCTGCGTAGGCGGTCGAGACCAGGAACAACAACGGTAGTGCGACGCTGCCGAGCAGTGCCGCCCTCCGTGTTCCGCTTCGAGAGTGCACAATCATCCGATGAACCTCCATGCTGATGGGTCGCTAGAGGTTGAAACAATCTGTCGGTCCGCTCTTTGACTTTTGTGAAGGCCGCGACGTCCGGGTTTGAGAGATTGAGCGAACACCAACGCAACGGAGTGGCGATGGCAGGGTGGCCTCAACTAGGCGTGCGTTCCTCAGCAGTACGTTGCCAGCGCCTCACGGCGTGCATCGTGCTCGCAAGTTTCTGCGCCTTCGCTGCAACCGCTTTTTTGCCGGCAGATGCGACGGCTGAGCGCGCGCCACGGTCGGGCGCTGTCGGATCGATCCACGCGACAGCGATCGATCCGACAGCGCCCGATGCGGCAATGGCGGCCCGGCTTTTCTCCATGGCGGAAGCTGGCGTGAGGGTCGAACGATCGCCCATGACGCCGCCCGCCTGGATCGCAACCGGCCCCGCCGGGCTTTTGGGCTATGTCGCCTCGACGTGGGAAATCGCCGGTTCGGTCGGCTACTCCGGCCGGCCAATCGACATCTTGATCGCGATAACGCCCGAGGCGAAGATCGCCGGAGCCCTCCTCGTCCGCCACAACGAACCGATCCTCACTCTTGGCATTTCCTCCGAGGATATCGAGAGGTACGTGCAGGGGTTCGCAGGCTACGACCTCACAACGACGCGGATCGAAACCTTCAAAGATGCCGCTGGCCTGCCGCCCATTATCGCGGGCGCGACCGTTTCGACCGGTGTGATCAGAGATGGCATTCTGCGCACCGCCCGCACGATCGCCAGCGGGCGCAGGCTCGTTGCGACCACGGGTGCTGATATCGATCGCGTTGGGTTCGTGCCGCGCAGCTGGGCCGACCTTGCAGCCGACGGATCGATCGTCCATGCCACCATGAGCATTGCCGAAGCGGCCGATCGCTTCGGCCCGATCGCTCATCCGCTCGAGCGGAGTGCTGGCGCATTTCTCGACGTCTGGATCGGTCTCGTCGATCCTCCGACCATCGGGCGCAATCTCTTCGGCCAGCAGAGCTATACGCGCGCTATCGGCGCGCTGGCGCCAGGAGACGCGTCGCTGTTCGTGGCATCCAACGGCATCAACTCGCATCGCGGAACGAGCTACCGGCAGACGGGCGTGTTCGACCGTATCGAGATCATCCAGGGCGCGAGGACGATCAAGCCCGAGGCCGGGGACTTCCTGCGTATCGACAAGCTGCATGCCGCCGGTGCGCCGTTCTTCCGGGAGATCAGCGTTTTCCGGATTGCCGCGGACACAGGCTTTCGCGCGGCCGAACCGTTCCGTGTGGAGATTGCGGGTTGGAGGGAGAAGGCCGATGGTAGTCAGTCGACGATCCGGCTGCCCATCTCCTACAAGCTGCCTGAAGGCTATGTGATCGAACCACCGCCCAACGCCCGCGGTGATGCCGGCGCCGAGCCGCTCTGGGTGTCGGCGTGGGAGAGAAAGCCCCTGACGATCGCCTTCGTCGTCTTGATGACGGCATGGGTCGCCGCAGCTTTCTTCGCGCAGGAGTTTTTCGTTGCGCGTCCGAAGCTCTGGTACTGGGGCCGCATGGGGTTCCTGGCGGTCAGCCTCGTCCTGCTCGGATGGGTCGCGAAAGGACAGCTGTCGGTCGTGCAGGTTGTCGCGTTCCTGCAGGCCCTGACGCACGGATTCCGCTGGGAGACGTTTCTGCTCGAGCCGGTCGTTTTCATCCTCTGGAGTTTTGTCGCACTTGGACTCCTGTTCTGGGGACGCGGCGTCTATTGCGGGTGGCTGTGTCCGTTCGGCGCGCTTCAGGAGTTGATGAACGAGGGCGCACGGAAGCTCGGCGTCAAGCAGGTTGAGGTTCCGTTCGCGGTGCAGGAACGCCTATGGGCATTGAAATACACGCTCTTCGTCGTGATCGTTGCGCTGTCTTTCTACGCCATGGAGGACGCAATCATCCTGGCGGAAGTGGAGCCCTTCAAGACGGCGATTTCCATGCACTTCATGCGGCCATGGCCATTCGTCGTTTTCGCGCTCGCTCTTCTGGCGGCAGGCCTCTTCATCGAGAGGTTCTATTGCCGCTATCTCTGTCCGCTCGGTGCGGCGCTCGCGATCCCCGCAAAACTCAAGTTGTTCGACTGGCTGCATCGCCGGCCGCAGTGCGGGCGCGAGTGCCGCTTCTGCGAAACCCAATGCACGGTCGGAGCGATCGACGGCCTCGGGCGCATCAATCCCAACGAATGCATCCTTTGTCTCAGGTGCCAGGTGATCATGAACGACGAAGCGCAGTGCGTCATCTTGAAGCGACGCGGCGACCGGCGAGGCGCGGCGTCGGCGCAGGCGGCCGAATAGCTGGAAGGTGTTTGATCCATGAAACTATCGCGCAGACAATTCATCGTAACGGCGATCGGCGCCGGGGTGGCGAGTGCGGGTGCAGCACTCGTCGCGACAGGTGACGCGAGGCCGGCATTCCAATGGCGTGGCGCCGCGCTCGGTGGCGAGGCGCGCGTTGCGCTCTACGGCGCCGATGCAGATGCAGCGCGCTCGGCGCTGTCCGATGTCGCAGCCGAGATCGAGCGACTCGAGGCCGTCTTCTCGCTGCATCGGGAGGCTTCCGAGCTCTCCCGGCTCAATCGCGACGGCGTGCTCGACCATCCTTCACGCGATCTCGCCGACGTGCTGGCGGCGTCCGTTGCCTGGCGTGCGCGGACGCATGGCGCATTCGATCCGACGATCCAACCGCTTTGGCAGGCGGCGGCCGATGGTCTTCCCGCGTCGCGGGATCTGATCGATCGCGTTGGCGGAACAATCGAAATATCATCGTCCCGCATAGGCTTGCCTGCCGGCACTGCGCTCACGCTCAACGGCATCGCGCAGGGGCGGATCGCTGACCGGGTGACGGAGGTTCTCGTCCGCCACGGCTTTAGCGATGTGGTCATCGATGCGGGCGAATTGCGTCTCCCAGGGAAAGAGCGTCGCGTGGTCGGCATACCGGCTGCGAAGGCTGCGGTTTCGGTCGCGGAAATCGCCATCGCGACAAGCGAGCCCAAATCCCTCGTATTCGACCGGAAGAGCTTCCGCCATCATCTGATCGATCCTCGGACGGGGGCAAGTCCGCGCCATTGGCTCAGCCTCTCGGTTTTCGCGCCGACAGCAGAAATGGCCGACGCGCTGTCGACCGGCTTCGCGCTTCTGCCGCACGACGCGGTTGCTGATCTTGCGTCGAGTATCGGCGATGTGGCGGTGCTCGGCGAGGACGGCAGCGGCCGCATCCGGCGTCTTGGCAATTTGCGGCTGGCCGGTTTCGAAGGGGCGAGGTCGTGAGCGCGGCGGCGAAGCGGCAGATTGTGCCGCTGGCGTTGAGTGAAGGATTCCGCTTCTTCTTTCTTGCCGGGCCGGTGTTCGGCATTCTCGCTATTGCGCTGTGGATGGCATGGCTTGCGATACACGCAGCAGGTGCGGTGATGACCGTCCTGCCGTTCGCGGTGCCACCATATCAGTGGCATGCGCACGAGATGATCTACGGTTACGGCGGTGCCGTGGCCGCGGGCTTCTTTCTAACGGCGGTGCCGAATTGGACGGGGGCGGCGCCGGCCCGCGCCGTCTACATCGCATCGATTGCCGCACTTTGGCTGGCCGGGCGACTTGCGGTTTTCTTCTCGGCAGAGTTGCCGGGCGCCCTGGTGATGGTCGTCGACGTCGTCTTCATTCCGATCCTCGGCCTCAAGATCCTGCAGAACCTGATGTCGCGACCGAAGCCGCAGAACATGCTGTTCCTGCTGCTCCTGGTGTTGCTGACTATCGGCAACAGCCTTGTTCATATTGGCTGGCTCGGAAGCCTCGAGGACGGTGCCGCCGCGGGCAACCGCCTCGGTCTTCTGACACTCTCGGCCCTGATCGCAATTCTCGGTGGCCGTGTGACGCCGGCTTTCACGCGCAACGCACTCAATCGCGGTGATAGTGGTGTCCGTCTGCCGGTGAGCCATCCGCGGCTCGACCAGGCCGGGATCGCGAGTGCCATTGCATTGGCGATGATCGTGCCGCTCGATCTCGGCGACCGGCTGACGGGCTCGATCGCCTTGATCGCCGGCTTCACGAATGCCGCACGCCTTGCCGGATGGCGTGGCATTGCCGTACTCGACCAGCCGATCTTGTGGAGCCTGCATCTCGGATTTGCATTTCTGGTGCTTGGCTACCTGGCGCTTGCGGCACATTGGCTCGGGGCGCCCCTTGGAGAAGCCGCCGCATTCCATCTGCTTGCAATCGGCGCCGTCGGCGGCATGACGCTCGCCGTGATGAGCCGGGCCGCCCTCGGCCACACCGGACGGCGCCTCGTCGTCGGCAGGCCGATTGCTCTCGCCTATGGCCTGCTCGCTGTCGCCGCGTTGACGCGGGCGTTCGGCGTCGCCATCGCACCTGACTACTATTTCACGGTGATATTCGCCTCGGGAACATTGTGGATCGCGGCCTTCTCGATCTTCGCGGCGATCTATGTGCCGATCCTCCTCCGTCCGCGTGCTGACGTGAAATCGTGAACCCGGGGTGCGGCTCACGCGCGTCACGCCGTTCTTGCCTTTCGTTAAGGCGCCGGTCGCCTGACGCGCCAGACTGCAAGCGATCTGAACCAGATCTGCGAGGAGACAACCGGCGATGCGCGAAGTCATGACGAAGGCGATGGCCCGCAATATTTTCTATGGCGGCTCCATATTCTTCATTCTCATATTTCTGGGGCTGACGATCCACAGCCACCTCTACATCGTCAATACGTCGACGGCGGCAACGCCGCTGACGGATTCGGTGGCGCGCGGGAAGCGCGTCTGGGAGCGGCACGCCTGCATCAACTGCCACACCTTGCACGGGGAAGGTGCTTATTTCGCGCCGGAGGTTGGCAACGTGATGACCCGCTGGGGTGTCGTCGAAAAGCCCGATGATGCGTTTGAAACGCTGAAGGGCTGGATCGAGGCACAGCCGACCGGCATTGCCGGACGCCGCCAGATGCCACGCTTCCATCTCACGGACGAGGAGATCCGCGATCTCGCCAACTTCCTCATCTGGGCGGACAAGACCGACACCAAGGGCTGGCCGCCGAATGATGCGGGCTGAGGCAACAGACAATACTCGGAGATCACCGAAATGAAATACGAAAGCCAGAAGATTGCCTACGCCTACTTCCTCGTCGCGATGATCTTGTTTGTGGTGCAGGTGTCCGGCGGCCTGCTCGCGGGGTGGATCTACGTTTCACCGAATACGCTGTCCGAAATCGTGCCGTTCAACGTCGTCCGGATGCTGCATACGAACTCTCTCGTCGTATGGCTGCTCCTCGGATTCTTCGGCGCGGCGTATTTCGTGATACCGGAAGAAGCCGAGCGCGAGATCCATTCGCCGAAGCTCGCCTACCTTCAGCTTGCCATCCTTGTTCTCGGTACTGCCGGTGTCGTCGTCACCTATCTGTTCGACCTGTTCAACGGCAACCTGCTGCTTGGCAAGGACGGCCGTGAGTTCCTCGAGCAACCGCTGTGGGTCAAGGTCGGCATCGTCGTCGCGGCATTGATGTTCCTCTACAACATCTCGATGACCGTGCTCGCAGGACGCAAGACGGCCATCACGAACGTGCTGCTGATCGGTCTTTGGGGCATCGCCATCTTCTTCCTCTTCGCCTTCTACAACCCGCACAACCTGTCGCTCGACAAGATGTACTGGTGGTACGTCGTGCACCTTTGGGTCGAGGGTGTGTGGGAGCTCGTCATGGCGTCGATCCTCGCGTACCTCATGCTGAAGCTGACGGGTGTCGACCGGGAAATCGTCGAGAAGTGGCTTTATGTCATCGTCGCGACATCGCTGTTCACCGGCATTCTCGGCACGGGCCATCACTACTACTGGATCGGCACGCCCGGTTACTGGCAGTGGATCGGCTCGATCTTCTCGAGCCTCGAGGTGATCCCCTTCTTCCTGATGATGGTGTTCTCGTTTGTCATGGTGTGGAAGGGCAGCCGCGATCATCCGAACAAGGCGGCTTTGCTGTGGTCGCTCGGCACGACGACTCTTGCCTTCTTCGGCGCGGGCGTGTGGGGCTTCATGCACACCCTGCACGGCGTCAACTACTACACGCACGGCACACAGATTACCGCGGCGCATGGTCATCTCGCGTTCTTCGGGGCCTATGTGTCGTTGAACCTCGCGATCTTCACCTACGCCTTCCCGATCCTGAAGAACCGCGATCCCTACAATCAGGTTCTCAACATGTCGAGCTTCTGGCTGATGTCGGGTGGCATGGCCTTCATGACGTTCGTCCTCACGTTCGCGGGCACGGTGCAGACCCATCTGCAGCGTGTCATGGGACAGAACTACATGGAGGTGCAGGATCAGCTCAGCATCTTCTATCTCATGCGGTTCGGAGCTGGCGTTGCCGTCGTTCTCGGCGCGGTGCTGTTCGTCTTCGCGATACTGGTGCCGAAGCGCGAGGTGGTGGCACCCGGTCCCGATGCCAAGCTCAGCCCGGCGGAGTGAGACATGCAACAGGCCATCGATGCGAAGAGCGGGGAGGGGACGGCTGTCCCCTTCTACCTCCCGAACAAGGACGAGTGCGACGTCTTCGCGGCCGCCTACAAGAACCGCATGCCGCTTCTGCTCAAGGGACCGAC
>JAGRKS010000051.1 GCA_020442185.1 Hyphomicrobiaceae bacterium | reverse complement strand
TGCGGCGCTGGAGTGCCCGTATCGCAAACGGATGCAGGGTTGCGGTGCCGGAAACACTAACGACGGCTGCATGACCAGCGCCATCCGGCCGGCTCCCCGGAGGGGAGTCGGATTGCGCAAGTAGAAGTGCTGGCGGCGCTTGCGCCGGGCCGCAGTCGCGGCCTCGGATGGGGCGACAGAAAACGTACGGCGGAACCGCAGTTCAGCGCGGAATGATTTCCGGGGGCAGGCACGAAATAACCACGATAGCCTCGGCCTGAGGATATTCATCGGTCAGCGTGAGATCGATCCGCGCGACATGGCCCGCCGGCATCAGTACCTGGAGGCGCTCCAAGGCACCCCCCGACAGTATGAGCGTCGGCCTGCCGGATGCGAGGTTGATCACCCCCATGTCGCGCCAGAAGACGCCATCCCGCAGCCCCGTTCCGAGTGCCTTGGCGCACGCTTCCTTGGCCGCGAAGCGCTTGGCATAGGTTGCAGCCAGCTGCTTTGGCCGGCGGTTTGCCCGCGTCTGCTCCTCGGGGGTGAAAACACGTTGGATGAATCGCTCGCCGAACCGCTCGAGCGTGCGCTCGATCCGTCGAATGTCGATCAGGTCGTTGCCGATACCAACAATCACGCGGCGTCAAGGCTCCACGTCGTTTGCCGTTGTTGCCCTGTCCCGATGCAAGGGCCGCGGCGGCCGGGCGTAATCCATCAATTGCCGCATCCGCGACACCGCACCGACCAGACCGCCGAATATTGCCTCACCGATCAGAAAGTGGCCGATATTGAGCTCGACGATTTCTGGAATGCGCGCGACGGCGGCAACGGTGTTGTACGTCAACCCGTGGCCGGCATGCACCTCGACGCCGAGCCTGTCTGCGGCGGCGGCGGCGGAAGCGATCCGCGCCAACTCGGCGCGCACGCCCGCTGCATCTTCCTCGAGCGCCAACTCGCAATAGCGGCCCGTGTGCAGTTCCACGATATCTGCACCAATCGCCGCCGATGCGGCGACCGTCTCCTCGTCCGGTTCGACGAACAGCGAAACCCGGATATGCGCATCGCGGAGACGCGTGACGATCCGCGCCAACCGCTCGCCGCCGCCGACGACATCGAGCCCCCCCTCGGTCGTGCGCTCCTCGCGCCGCTCCGGTACTATGCAGCAGGCATGCGGCAGATGCCGCAGGGCAATCGCCAGCATCTCGTCGGTCGCAGCCATTTCGAGATTGAGCGGGCGCGTCAACTCGCGTTTGAGGCGCGCGATATCGTCGTCCGAAATATGCCGTCTGTCCTCGCGCAGATGCGCGGTGATGCCGTCGGCGCCGCCCTCGACCGAGAGATGTGCCGCGCGCAAGGGATCGGGATGGCGACCGCCGCGGGCATTACGAATGGTGGCAACATGATCGATGTTGACGCCGAGCCTGAGAGCCCTCGCGTCGAAGGCTCTAGGGGTGGACCGAGGTGATGGGGGCGGGCTCGACATCGCTTTCGGCGAACTCCTGTTGTAATCCGGCTCGGATCCCCTCGTCCGCCGGCCGTCGCCGGGCTTGGGCGGCACGCGCTGTTGCGCGCATCATATAGTAGATCAATGCCCCGACCAGCAATCCCACCGGCAGGCTGCCGGCCAGCATCGGCTTCATGAAGGGCCAAGCCAGCGCGCCGGCCGCCGCCAGCATTTCCGGCGATTGACCGAGCACGGCCTGCCACAACAGACCGACGTGATCGCTGATCGCGGTGATGTCGGCCACCCCACCGGGATCGCCACTGCCGATCATGCGAGCGCCGGCCGCATATGTCGCGGCCCAGATTACCGGCCAGCTGATGGGGTTTCCGAAGAAGGTCGCGAGCATCGCAGCCGGCACGCTCGCCCGCAGCATCAGCCCGAGAATGGCAGCCAGCACCATCTGGCCTCCGATCAAAGGTGTGCAGGAGACGAACACGCCAACGGCGCAGCCGAGGGCGATCGCATGCGGGCTGGTGCGCTGGCGAACGATCCGCAAGCGGACATAGCGAAGCGACCGCGCCCACGACCTGCGTGGCCACAGCCAAACGCGCAGACGCTCGGAGACGCGGACATGTTCGCGCCGTTTGAAGAGCATCGCCTTCCCCCTCGTCCGAAGCGCCCCGAACCTGGGCACCTTGGCACGTTGCCGTTTCCCCCGTGCAACGCGTTTAACGTGATTCCGTAGTCTACTCGAATATCCGCTCAACGTTACTCACGACCGGCTTCGCACGCAATCCGCCGATGATCTGATTGAGATGAGCCAGATCCCACACCTCGAGATCAATGCGCATTTCGGTGAAGTCGGCGCCCCGCTGCACCATTTTCACGTTGTCGATGTTGCCGTCGGCGGTGCCGATCACCTGCGCGATCTCCGCCAGCGAGCCTGGCTCGTTGACCGCCGTCACCACGATATGCGCAGGAAATCGCGAGGGATTTTCCGGGTCCAGGTCCCATGTCACGTCGATCCAGTTCTCGTGCTCATAGTCCTGCAGGCGCGGCGAATGGATCTGGAAGATGCGGATGCCGTCCGATGGCGTCATGACGCCGACGATGCGGTCTCCCGGAACGGCGCCCCCCTGTTCGTAGCGGACTGGCACATCGGAGCGCACGCCGCGGATCGGAAGGTTGTCGAGCTTCGGCGCCGGTTCGGCCGGAGCCGCGCCACCGAGCTTGAACTTGAGGCCCACCACTTTCGAAATATTGAACCAGCCCTCCTGGTTCTGGACCGTGTCATAGCGGTTTCGCTGCTTGCGCGCGCTCGTACCAGACGAGGGAACGGCCGCCTCCGGCGCGACCGAGCGAATGACGATGGCGATATCGATCTCGTTGCGGGCAACGGCCGCCAGCAGATCCTCGAGCGACTTCTGGTTCAGTCGCTGCAGAACACGGCGCACCTTGTCGTCGCTATAGGTGACGCCTGATCGTTCGAAAGCCGCCATCAACAACCGCCGGCCGAGTTCGGCGTACTGCTGGCGCACCGTATCGCGGGCGATCCGCCGGATGGCCCCACGTGCGCGGCCAGTGACCACGAAGCCCTCCCAGGCCGCTGGCGGCCGGTGCGTCTTCGACGTCATGATCTGAACTTCGTCGCCATTGCGCAGGCGCGTATCGATCGGCATGCGACGCCCGTTGACGTAGGCACTGACGGCCGCGTTGCCGACATCGGTATGGACCGCATAGGCGAAATCGAGTGCCGTCGCGCCGCGCGGAAGTGCGATCAGCCGGCCCTTCGGAGTGAAGCAGAACACCTGATCATGGAACAACTCGAGCTTGGTGTGTTCGAGAAACTCTTCCGAATTGGAGCCTTCGAGCAGCGTTTCGACGAGATGGCGCAGGCGGAAATACGGGTTATGCGACTCGTGACCGTTGATCACGGCAGCGCCGTTCTCGGGGCTGCCTTCGACCGCAGCAACGGGCGTCTCACCATTCTTATAGATGGCGTGCGCGGCGATGCCGTATTCGGCGACCTCGTGCATTTCGTAGGTGCGGATCTGCAGTTCGACGCGCTGGGCGCGCGGGCCGACGAGCGTCGTATGGATCGAGCGGTAATTGTTGCGCTTCGGAACGGAGATGTAGTCCTTGAAGCGGCCGGGCACCATCTTCCATGCGCGATGTGCGATGCCGAGCACCCGGTAGCAGTCCTCCTCGTTATGGACGATGACGCGGAAGCCGTAGATGTCGGAGAGTTGTTCCAGTGAGATCTGCCGGTTTTCCATCTTGCGCCAGATCGCATAGGGGCGCTTCTCGCGCCCCATCACGTCGGCGACGACGCCTGCGTCCAACAGCTTCGCGCTTACGGCCGAACGAATCTCCGCAACGAGGCCCTCATTGCGACCGCGGAGTTCGGCGAGCTTGGCCGACACGGTGCTGTAGGCCTCCGGGTGCAACCAGCGGAAGGCGTGATCCTCGAGTTCGTCGCGCATCGCCTGCATGCCCATCAGGCCTGCAAGCGGCGCGTAGATGTCCACCGTTTCCTGCGAGGTGCGCAGGCGGGACGCGGGCTTCTTGTGCTCGATCGTTCGCATGTTGTGCAAGCGGTCGGCGAGCTTGACCAGCAGCACCCGGATGTCGCTCGAGATCGCAACCAGAAGTTTGCGGAAATTCTCCGCCTGTTCGGCTTCCTTGGTGACCAGATCGAGCTTCTTGATTTTGGTCAGCCCTTCGACGAGGGCGCCGATCTCCGGGCCGAACAGCTGGTCGATTTCATGTCGCGTCGTGTCGGTGTCCTCGATGACGTCGTGCAACAGAGCCGTCGCGATCGTTGCGTCGTCGAGCTTCAGATCCGTCAGGATTGCCGCGACCTCGAGGGGATGGGAGAAATAGGGGGCGCCGTCAGCGCGCTTCTGCTGGCCGTGGGCGCGCATCGCATAGACGTACGCGCGATCGAGCAGATGCTCGTCCGCCTTCGGATCGTAACTCATCACCCGCTCGACGAGTTCGTACTGGCGCATCATGACTGCCGGAATTCCTCCGAAACGGGTCGCGCCGCGCACCCATCCATCGACAAGCTGACTTTTCTGATCTGCACAACGGGCGACCATCAGACACCGCCGACGCGCTGTCAATCGCTGCCCATGCGACATCTGGCCAGCCTGCGAGGCGGAACGGGTGCCGTGGTCCGCGCATCGCTGGCGGAATCGAGCGAGCCGGGAAAAGCCGCCTCGGCAGCGACGGCCGTCGCGACAGCCAATCCGTCGCGACAGCCCATCCCATGTCTTCGGCACCGCCGGTACGAAAGAGGCCGGCACCTCGACGGGCGCCGGCCTTCTCAAACGTCATGGTTCGGGCTTGCGACGTCGTAACGGAGCCATCAACGCAAACCGCGTCCACTGCCCCTGGCGTCTCGCCTCACCGGCCGCGTTCGCGTCCCGAACCACCCGCGCCGTTGGCGGACGGCTCGCTCGGCGTCAGCGCCTCGAGGCCGCGCAGAAGCTGTTCCTCGGTCATGACATCGACCTGGGTGTCGCTCGCCCGGTCGTCTCGGCCAAGTGACGGCCCGCGACGATCCGGCGGCAGCAGCGGCGCGGCGACTGCTTCAGGCTCGTCGACTTCGACGTTCTTCTGGATGGAGTGGATCAGGCTTTCCCGCATGTCTTCGGCGGAAACCGTACGCTCCGCAATCTCGCGCAGCGCGATGACCGGGTTCTTGTCATCGTCCGGATCGATGGTGACGGCGCCGCCGCCAGCGATCGTGCGGGCGCGGTGCGCCGCGAGGAGAACCAGCTCAAAGCGATTCTGCACCTTGTCGACGCAGTCTTCTACGGTAACGCGTGCCATCGGCGATGCCCTCTCGCGATTGGAGTTTCAAGCATAAGCTCGATCAACGACAAAAAGCGGCAGGCCGGGAAGTCGTCCTCCCGGCCACGCGCTGCTTGATCTGAAATCTTTTCGCACGAATTTGGTCATCGCTCAAGGCTCTCGACCGGCCGACCGCGTGCATCACAGACATCCGTCCCCCGAACCGTCGTGCGCACAACCGCGCCTTAGCGCGGTTTCGCCCGTCTCAGCGAACATGACCCGGAGTGATCCGTCGCGGCTTCGCTAACATAAAATTTACCAGCCTAGCCGCTGGACCATAGATGTTCATTTTGACGCGGCAGGTCCGTTCGTCCAACGTAATCCTTTTTAGAGTGGTGAAACTGCCGGACCTGGGACCTTTGACGCAGAGTGACCACCCGCCGGGCTCTTGGAAATTTGGACGCCGACTCGAATGAGAGGCACACTGATCCATTGAAGAAGGATCTGTTGTGACGGTCGCTCGGAACGCATGATGCGACAATCTGACCATAGCCCCCGCGATGGATTGCCGTTTGAGCAATAACTGTTATTCGTGCAGGTCATGTTGAAAGGTGCCGACGATGCTCACATCTTCAGGTGACGGGAACCTGGCGACCCCCTGATCTCAGTATTGCTGCGGAACACATTGACGAATGAAGCGCTTATCGATGGATCAGGACGGACGAGCCTGAAGGGTTGCACCTCAGTTTAGCGGGCGAAGTTATCGAGCGTGTGACATAGAATTCGTGTTACAATGTAACATCCTGTGGACAAAACCTATGCAAAAACGGCTGCCTGGAGTGGCACACGAGGATCCAATGCATTTCTATCACCAAGAGCGCGTCGCACTGTTCATCGATGGCGCGAACCTTTATGCGACCTCCAAGGCGCTCGGGTTCGACATCGACTACAAGCGCTTGCTGGCCCATTTCCGTCAGAAGGCGCAGTTGATCAGAGCGCTCTACTACACGGCCCTCGCGGAGGAGCAGGAGTACTCGTCGATCCGCCCGCTGATCGATTGGCTCGACTATAACGGCTACACGATGGTCACCAAGCCGATCAAGGAGTTCACGGATTCCACCGGTCGGCGTAAAGTCAAAGGTAACATGGATATCGAGCTTGCGGTCGACGCTATGCGCCTGGCCGACAGCATCGATCACATCATCCTCTTTTCCGGCGACGGTGATTTCAGGAGCCTCGTGGCGGCGCTCCAGCAGAAGGGCAAGCGCGTCAGCGTTATTTCGACCCTCCAGACCCAACCGGCGATGATCGCCGACGAACTGCGCCGGCAGGCCGACCAGTTCATCGATCTGGCAGACCTCGAAAACATCGTCGGGCGAGATCCCGCGCAACGTGCCGCGCGAGACCCGCGGGGTTTTAATCCGCGCGGGGGCGGGCGCGCTGATCCGGTGCCATTCGACGAGGAAACGGACGACATCCACGAAAACCTGTGACGATTTGCATGTCGGCTGGCCAGGGTCGCGTATAGGCTCGCACCATGCCGGCAGCGAAACGCCCAGGTTGCAAGCGAATGACCTCACAGCGCATGAACCGGAGCAAATTGCGGCCGGATGCACCAAGCGATACGCAAGCCTCGTCCTTGCGCGCCGGCACCCACCCGCACACTCCGCGCCATGAGATCGGCGCCGAGCCGCCATCCGACTGTGCCCGCTGTCCTCGCCTCGCCGCGTTCCGCGCCAGCAATCGCGAGGCATTCCCCGATTGGTTCAATGCCCCCGTGCCCTCGTTCGGTGGACGTGACAGCCGGCTGCTGGTTGTCGGCCTTGCTCCAGGGCTGAAAGGTGCAAACCGCACGGGACGACCCTTCACCGGAGACTTCGCCGGCGACCTCCTCTACGAAACCCTGATCGATTTCGGCTTCGCCAGGGGTTCTTATGCCGCCGATCCCGAGGACGGCCTCGAACTCGTCGACTGCATGATCACCAACGCTGTCAGATGCGTGCCGCCGCAGAATAAGCCGACACCCGCCGAAGCCAATACCTGCGTCGAGTTTCTCGCCCGGCGTATCGAAGCGCAAACCCGGCTCGAAATCATTCTGGCGCTGGGCCGCATCGCCCATGACGCGGTGCTGAAGGCGCTCGATGCGCGACGCGCCGCCTACCCGTTCGCGCATGGCGCGGTCCACACCCCCGCCCCCGGCTTGGTGTTGATCGATAGCTTTCACTGCTCCCGCTACAACACCAATACCGGCCGTCTGACACGCAGCATGTTCCGGGACGTCTTCGCTGCCATCGCCAAGTCCCTCTCAGAGCACCGAAAGGCCTTGTCCGCGCCCTCGTCACGCCGCGATTGAACCCTGCACTCGCGACTGTAACCGCAGGCAGCGCAAGGAGACAGGCATGACGGTCGAGCGGGCATTTCAGGTTGTCTGGCGGTTCAATGCGCTGGTGATAGCGGTAGCGTGCCTCGTCGTACTCGCTTACGGCGCGGTTTTCGGAGCATTTCTGGTTCGGGATTTCCTTGCAACGCGTGTAACGGCGGGCATCGCGCCCGTTGCGCGGGATGGAACCGCGACGCCGCCGGACAGCGCCAAGATCGACATCCGCTCGTTCACGCGCATCGAGGGCCAACAGATGATGTGGGCACCGCTCGCGACGGTCGATCACATCCGTTCTGGCTACTACAGCAAGGATGCGACGAATACGCGCGACTATGTGTTCTACGACCTCGCCGACGGCACCTACCGCCGGCTTCTCGACCGCGACGACGTGCTGATTGCCGACGCCCAGATGATCCGGCCGGACCGGCACGAGGGCGAGGATTCCTCGAACGCGAACGCACGGGCGCGCCCCCCACTAGCACTTGCGATCCACATGGTCACCCGCGATACCAATGGCGACGGGCGCTTGTCGCACCAGGACGCGCGCGACATAGCGCTGGCCCGACCCGACGGTCGCGGCTTGACGACGGTTGCGACAGGCATTGCGCGTGTCCTCGGCACGACGCTGACCGGCTCGAACACACTCGTCGTGATGCTCAAGACGGCGAACGGCGCCGTCCGCGCGTTGCATATAGCGCTCGACGATTTCTCGGTGATCCACCAGAACGCCATGCCGACCGCTGGCGAGCGCGGCTGAAGCGGCGCCACTCCAACCGGCCAGAACAATCGTTCGTGGATCAGCGGCGTTCCGTCGTTGCGGATTTTCTGCAATCGATGTCAGATGTGTTCGCTACATCGGCGCACGCTGTCCATCCTGGATTGCGCCGCCCAATGCTCGACCACCACGCACGAGGCTCGCTGAAGATGGCGCTCGAAATCGAGATCGCACCGGAGAAAGTCGCCCACGTCATTATCAAGGCTCGTGAATACGATGCCCGGATCGATGCCTGGAACACCGACAACGACGAAGACGGGGGCGCCGAGGAAAACGGATCGGACAACGGTCTTCGCGATGAAATCGCCGGCTTCATCGACGCCTTGAACGACGACGAACAGTCAGCATTGGTTGCGCTGTGCTGGGTCGGCCGTGGCACCTACGAGCCGGAAGATTTCAAGGAGGCGATGGAGACGGCGCAGGCCGAGCGCGTCAATTCCGTCGCCGATTATCTGATCGGCGTGCCGCTGCTTGCCGACTATCTCGAGGAAGGTCTCGAGAGGATGGGTTTCAATGCCGAAGACGTCGAGAGCGACGTGCTCTAGCCCGCCGTTCTGGCCGGTGCACTGAAACCCGGTTCTCCAACCGAGCTACCCGACAGACCGCTCACGACAACGCTCGCAGAATGTCGGCTGCGTGCGTATGCGGCGGGTGGACAGGATAGATCGTCTGCTCGATCACACCGTCGCCGACGATCATGGTCAATCGCTTGAGATAGGTGACGCCGCCGGTCTCGAATCGCGGCAAACGCAACGCATCGGCAAATGCGAAGGCGGCGTCGGACAACAGCGGAAAAGTGATGGCGGCACGCCGCGCGAATAACTCTTGGTCGGCGCTCCGCTGGGCGCTGAGACCGAACACCTTGACGCCTCTCAGCGCATAGCCGGGCATCATGTCGCGAAACCCTTCGGCTTCGGGCGTCGAGCCGTGCGCGCCCCTGATGTCATCCCATCCGGGCGGATTTGCGCTGCCTGGAGTCCCGGTGAAGGGATAGACGAAGAGGACGACGCGGCCAGCGATCTTCGAGACGTCGATGTCGACACCCGCCGTCGAGGGCAGCGCAATCGCAGGCAGCGTCGTGCCAGCCACGAGATGGGACGCCGCGCCGTCATCGTCGGGCGCCGGCCAGGGCCATTGCGCGTGCATTTCCCTCTCCCCATCGAAGCAATGGAGCGGGGGCAGGCCCCTCGACGGGGACGACACCGTGCGCGCCCCTCCCCACTCTCCACTCTCCACTCTCCAGTGATGAACTTCCGCGCGCGGTCCTGCGACCAAGGACAATATCACCACGCACCGGAGACACCACCGATGAGAGCCATTCTTCGCAGGACAGCCAAAGCTGCCATCCTCGTTGCCGCCTGCCTTGCCATGCACGTCCCGGCGCGGGCCGAAATCACCTACCAGTGTTCTGCCGACCGCCAGTGGGCCTTCAACAAGTGTCTCCGTCTGGCGGATGCAAGGTACCAGAAATGTATGTGGTCCCACAGACCCGCTATTCGATGCAGGGCGATGCGAGCCCGCGAACAACGCAGTTGCCACAAGCAGTATTGCACGACGACCGCGCCTGTCCGGCGCACGCGCTGACTACCAACCACCGAATACCTGGAAGGAACCACGCCATGGTCAATCGTATCGGCCTGCTCGCCGCGCTCACAATCGCCACGCTCATAGGCGGGGCGATGAGCGGCGTACCGAGGACCGCCCACGCCGCCAACTACGATCAATGTTTGGAAGGTCGCAGCGGGTTCAGCTATCGACGGTGCCTGAAGGATGTTGAGCACGCCTTTCGCCTGTGCCAATGGACCACGGGCCAAGAGTTGCGCTGCCGCATGCAGTTGACTCGCAGGAATGCCGGCTGCCGTCAGCGCTATTGCGTCATCCGCGCACCGGTCACGCGCCGCTGAGACGCACGGCGCGCGGGCAGGGACATCCTCACCCCTTGTCGCGCATCAACCGGGCCTTCTGCCGGTTCCAGTCGCGCTTCGCTTGATCCTCGCGCTTGTCGTGCAGCTTCTTGCCTTCGGCGAGCGCGATCTTCAGTTTCGCGAGCCCGCGCTCGTTGAAATAAAGTTCGAGGGGCACCATCGTCATGCCCTTGCGCTCGATGGCAATGGCGAGGTTGTGGCGCTGGCGCTTCGACACCAGCAGCTTGCGGCGGCGCCGCGGCTCGTGCTGGAAGAAATTGCCGGCGCCTGGATAGACCGGGATATAGGAATTGATGAGCCATAGTTCCCCGCCCTCGAGGGAAGCATAGCTCTCCGCGATGTTCGCCTGCCCTTTGCGCAGCGATTTGACCTCGGTGCCGGTCAACATCAGACCGGCCTCCAGATCCTCGGCGATCCGGAATTCGAATCGCGCCTTCCTGTTTTCGGCGACGAGCTGACGGCCGTCGTCCTTCTTGGCCGCCATGACCAGGCCTTTCCTTCAGTCCAACGTGCCCGTCGGTCCAACGTGCCCTCGAGTTACTTGCCCTCGAGTCTGGCGTCGCTGAATCTCCGGACCGCTCCAACGCCGCCGCCAACGGGGACGGCGGCACAGTCGCAGACCGCTATTCCGCTGCCTTGCTGGCGCGCGCGCCGTCGAGCAGACCAACGCTCGCGAGGGCGGCATCGACGATGCGCTTGGTTTCTTCCGACACCGGCACCATCGGCAATCGCGCCTCCGGCAAGCAGAACCCGAGCCGCGCCATCGCATACTTCACCGGGCCCGGGTTGGTCTCGACGAACAGACATTCGTGCAGCGGCATCAGCCGGTCCTGCAGGGCGAGAGCTGCTGCATAATCGCCCTTGAGACAAGCATTCTGGAACTCGGCGCAAAGCCGTGGCGCGACGTTCGAGGCAACGGAAATGCAACCGTGCCCACCATGCGCCATGAAGCCGAGTGCCGTCGCATCCTCCCCCGACAACTGGCAGAAGTCGGGGCCCATCGCGGCGCGTTGCTGCGACACGCGAGCGAGGTTCGCCGTCGCATCCTTGACGCCGACGATGTTGTTCAGCTCGAAAAGCCGCGCCATCGTCTCAACCGACATGTCGACGACCGAGCGGCCTGGAATGTTGTAGATCACGATCGGAATGTCGGCGGCATCGTTGATCGCCTTGAAGTGCTGATAGAGCCCTTCCTGCGTCGGCTTGTTGTAGTAGGGCGTGACGACGAGGATCGCGTCGGCACCAGCCGATTGTGCGTGCTGCGCAAAATCGATTGCTTCCGCCGTCGAGTTGGAACCGGCGCCGGCAATGACCTTGGCGCGGCCGCGCGCCGCCGCCACCGTCAGCTCGACGACGCGCTTGTGCTCGTCGTGGCTCAGCGTCGGGCTTTCCCCCGTCGTGCCGACCGGGACGAGCCCGTGCGTGCCCTCTGCGATCTGCCAATCGATAATTGCCGTCAATGCGGCTTCATCCAGCTCGCCATTGCGGAATGGCGTGATGAGCGCGGTGTAGGAGCCCTTGAACATTACCTGCTCGTCCTTGGTCGTTGTACCGGGCCGGGCCCATCACGGGAACCGGCCATGCTGGCGTCTGGCGGCTGCGCCATGTTCTCGCCCTTATCGCGCGCCGCATTGAAACGCTGATCCGGGCCGCCGCTTGACCGAGGCCATACGATCCGTACGCTGCGCCAGCGCCGCACGTGTTGGCCGGCGGAATGGCGGACGAGAGAATCGCTGCGAGAGCCAGTCCGTAGCCGTCGGGGACATTATGCGCTCGTCAACCGCGCCGCAAGTGAGGCGACGGGCGCCGCAGGAAGGATGCAACGTGGATAGTGAAATAAGCGACCGCCCTGGCGCTGACGGCGGATTTCAGCCGCAAGAGCCGATCCTGAAGCGGGCCGCCGCGCCGGCGAGGCAGGTTGCAGGTGGCGAGAGAAGCGCGAGCGCGACGAGGCTTTCGGCCGGTGCCGCGCTTGTCGCTATGGCTCTCGCAACGGGGCCGGCTATCGCCCAGGTTCCGCAACCGACCGCCAACCCAGACCGCGGCAAGTCGATCGCCATCGAGGTTGCGACGCCGCCACCGCCGTCGACGGCGCCATCGGTCGCGAGCAAGTCCCTGTCGCCCCGCCCGAGATCAGGCGATCCGGCGGAAGTCGCCTATCGCAAGGCGCTCGACGAGGCCATCGCCCCCGTTGCCCGGTATGCCGTTTCCGCCGAGGACATCGACCGCGTCAAGAAGGCATACGCGGCCGTTGGCGCCGGCAAGGCGGCGCAAGCGGACGACATCGCGCAGACCATCAGCGATCCGATCGCGCGCAAGTTCATCCACTGGTACACCCTGGCGCGCGGCATCGGCAGCGTTCCGCAATATCGCCAGTTCCTCGATGGCAATCCGGCCTGGCCGCAGCGCTGGCTTCTGCAGCAGCGGCTCGAGGAGAGGCTGTTTACGGGAGGCGGTTCGGCGGCCGAGATCAAGGCGCACTTCAAGGCCGCGGCGCCCGAGACTGCGGTCGGCCAGGCCGCACTCGCCTCAGCCCATCTGGCGCTCGGAGAGCGCGAGCCGGCGCGCGCGCTCGCTGCCAAGATCTGGCGCGACGGCGATCTTCCGACCACGCTCGAGACTGGCTTTCTCGAACGCTTCAAGCCGCTGCTCAGTTCAGCGGACCATCGCTGGCGTCTCGATCGCCTTTTGATGGGAGACCGCCGCTGGGCCGCCGGCCGGCGTGCGCGAGCGGCATTGATCCGCCGCGTCATTCCCCTCCTGCCCGCAAGCGAGCGCAAGGCCGCCGAGGCGCGTCTCGCGGTCTATCTGCGCTCGTCGTCTGCCACGAAGCTCATGAACGCCGTCGCGGCCAAGCCGAGCGACGATTGGGGCCTCGCATTCCAACGCATCCAGCTGCTGCGGCGCGCGGACAAGGCGAGCGTATCGACGAAGATCCTGCTGGCGGCACCGAAAGACAGGGCGGTGATCGTCAGCCCAGACGACTGGTGGGACGAGCGACGTGCGCACGCCTATGAAGCCCTTGAGCGCGACGACTACAAACTTGCCTATGAACTGGTACGCGACGCCGGCGACCTCAGCGTCAATCCGCTGAAGGAGCAGCGCTTCATGGCGGGCTGGATCGCACAGCGCTACTTGAATGACTGGGCGCGCGCGGAAAAGCATTTCCGCGACATGCGCAAGGCAGCGGACGGCCCGCTCAGCCGCTCGAGAGGCGACTATTGGATCGGCCGCGCGCTGGAGAAACAGGGCAAGACGGACGAAGCGCGAACCTTCTACAAGCGCGCCACCGTCGAGCGCGATACGTTCCACGCGCTGCTCGCCCAGCAACGCCTGACGCCCGGAAAACAGGCGCTTGCGATCGACATGCCGGCGCGGCCTACCGCCGACGAAATCGCGCACTTCGGCAAGCAGGACGCCTTGATCGCGGCGGTGATCGCGGACAAGGCGGGGCTCGGCGGTAACGTCGTCCGGCCGTTCCTCGCCAACGGACGCACGGTGCGCGACAGCGAGGCCTGGTCGGCGCTCGTCGCGCATCTGGCCGACGCGCTCGGCGATACGCAGATGTCGCTCAGGATTGCCAAGTCCGCGATCGCAGCAGGCCAGAACCTGCTGCTCTACGCCTATCCCCTCGATGCCTTCCCCGCCTATCCGCCGCTGCGCAAGCCGCCGGAGATCGCCATGCTGCTGGCCATCGCGCGCCAGGAAACCGAATTCAACACGCAGATCGTTTCCGGCGCCGGCGCACGAGGCCTGCTGCAGGTGATGCCGATCACGGCCCGCCACGTCTGCAGCGATCACGCGATCAAATGCGATATACCTCGGCTGTTGTCGGACGCGGTCTACAACACGACAATCGGCTCGGCCTACATCGGCGACCGGATGGCCGAGTTCAACGGCAACTACGTGTTGACGCTCGCAGGCTACAACGCCGGCCCCGGCCGCGCCCGGCAGTGGATGCGCCAGTTCGGTGATCCGCGCAGTGCCAAGGTCGACGCGATCGATTGGATCGAACGCATTCCCTTCGAGGAGACGCGCAACTATGTCGCCAAGGTCCTCTCGAACATCCAGATCTATCGCGCCCGCCTCGGCCAGCAACCGGCGCTCCGCCTGACCGACGATCTGGGCCTCGGCGGCTGACCTCCGGCAATTGCGGTCGAAAGCACGACCTTCGCTCTTCTACCGCGGCCGGTTTCGCCCTAAACCGTCATGTGCGGCCGGATCGATCGAGACCCGGACGCAGACCCGGCCACGGCCACGCGAAAAGACGCGGCCCGCCGGATGGCGCAGGGCGGGGATCGACCATGGCACGCGACGGCAACGACGAATTCGCCGAAATCAGGTTCACGGCGCGCGACGGCCTGCGCCTATATGCGCGCCACTATCCGGCGATGCGTCCGAGCGGCAAACGGCCGGTGCTTTGCCTGGCGGGCCTCACCCGCAATGGCCGGGACTTCCACACGCTCGCCCTCGCCCTCTCGCAGCGCTGGCAGGAAACGCGCGACGTCTACACCCTCGACACACGCGGGCGCGGGCTGTCCGAGCATGATCCCGACTGGAAGAACTACACGGTTCCGATCGAGATGTTCGATGCGATCGACCTGCTGATCCGCTGCGAGTTGCATGATGTCGCGGTCGTCGGCACCTCGCGCGGCGGCCTCATCGCCATGGTGATGGCTGCGGCCCAGCCGAGCATGATCGGTGCCGTCGTGTTGAACGACATCGGCCCCGTTGTCGAGACGGCAGGCCTGTTGCGCATCAGTGGATACGTCGGCCGGACACCGGCACCGGCGACATGGGAGGACGCAGGCCGTATCGCCCGCTCACTCAACGAACGCCAGTTTCCGAACGTCGCGGCGGACGCATGGACTGAGATCGCGCGGCAATGGTTCAACGACAAGGGCGGCCGGCCGGTGCCGAGCTACGATCCAGCTGTCGGGCGCTCCTTATCGGTTCTCGAAGGGCCGATGCCGGCGCTGTGGCCTCAATTCGGTGCGTTGACGCGAGTGCCTGTCATGGTGATCCGCGGTGCCAACTCCGACATCCTTTCCGCCGCAACGGTCGAGGAGATGAAGCGTCGCCATCCCGCGCTCACCGCGCATCTCGTGCCGGCGGAGGGACATGCGCCGCTGTTGCGCGATGATGCGACGCTGATCGCCGTCGCGCAGTTTCTCGACGAGACCGACGGTGCGATGCGTCATCATTAGGACATCGATTGTGCACGAACCGGCGCAACGAACGGCTGGCGCGCGCCGCGGCATGACGGCCCGCCGGCGATGGGAGTGGCGCAACATCAAACGAGCACTGGCATGCGGACCGATGCGCCGCACGAACTGCTACTGAGCGACGAACCACGATCCGCAAAGCGCACCAGGAGTCGGCCGAGACGTCTATCGCCCAAGACGACGCCTTCGCGCGTCAGCCAGCGTCTCCACGATCCAGTCGCCGCGAAAAGTCTGTCGCGCCGCCGGCCGAAAGTATGCGCGCTTGCTCGACCCAGTTTTCGCGTTCGATCCGGCCACGGAAGTCGAGCGCCCGGCTGATCCGCTCGATGTCACCCGCCGTCCAGTTGGCGATCTGCTCGTAGGTTGATATTCCGAGCGCATTCAGCTTCTTCTCGATGAGAACGCCGATGCCGCGGATGCGCTTGAGGTCGCTGGCGGTCGCAGGTGCCCGCGCCGCCACGCCGATCCGCACCGCGTCGTTCGTGCCGCCCCTCAGCCCTTCGGAGCGCACGGACCGCAAGCCGGCGACATCGGCGCGGGCCGCTTGCGATGCGGCCGCGGCCGCCGCAGCTGAGGCCGCAGTCGACGATCCTTCATCCCCACGGCCAGTATTTCCTCGTATCGCATCGGCCAAGCGGGCCGGTCGCGAAGCCGGCACCACGTCACCCGCTGCCGGCGTATGCGAACCGACAGATTGCGACGCCGGCTGGGCCTGCGGACTGCGCAGTGCCGGGATGGCACTTGCCCCTTCGTCACGCTGGCGTGCAAACATCGTTCTGCCGCCGCTCGCCAGAATGTGCGCCTGCTCGATCCAGTTCTCGCGCGAGACGCGTCCGCTGACACCAAGCATCGTATCGACGAGTTCAACGTCGTCCGCCGACCATTGCGCGATTTCGGAATATCGTGTGACGCCAAACGCCATGAGCTGGCGCTCGGTCTCGGCATCTATGCCGCGGATGCGCTGCAGAAGATCGCCAGCCGGAACCGGAGTTGCAGCCGTGGACGATGACGGGGCTTCAGTCTGCGCCCCTGCCGGCGCCGTTGTCGCGGCCGACGCCTGATCCGCGCGTGGCGTCGCTGCGGGGGTAGATCCGGCGCGGAGTGGTGCGGGGTGCACCGGAGGAGTTGGCGGACGCCGATCGCTCGCGGCCGCACCGCGGCTCGTCGAGGCCGCAGCGGCTGCAACGGCCGCGGCTGCCGCCTGAGACACAGCGCCGGGCGTCCGCCGCGCGATTGCGGCAGCGGCGGTCAACCGCTCGACGGGAGCCGGACGCGGCGGCGCCGTGACGGCGGCACCCGGCGCGTTCCGGCTCGGAGTCGCGGCAGCCGTCGGCGTGGCGCTCGCAATTTCACCACGTTTGCGCCGCTTGGCGTAATCCGACATGGCACCTGTTGCCAGGAGTGCGGCCTGCTCCACCCAATTTTCACGCTGGACCCGGCCAGGCCTGGCGATCGTATTGTTCACGGTTTCGACGTCGCGGGGGGTCCACTGCGCAATATCGCGATAGCGCCAGACGCCCTGGCCGTTGAGAAGCGTGGCCATGCGCTCGTCGATGCCGCGGATCAGCGTCAAATCCTGCCGGTCGACCGGAATAGTCGTGGGTGCGGCGGTGACCGCCGGTGGAACGTTCGGCGGTGGCATCGGCGTCGGCGTCGGCGCTGGAGCAATCGTCACCTCGGCCGTCGTACCCGACATGCCGACCGCCGAACCGTGCGAGGTCGCCGGCAAGACGGAGGGTGCGAAATTTTCACGCACAGGTGGCACGGGCAGCGGCTCACCTGCCGCCTCACGCACCTGCTCGCGGGCGATACTGCGCGTGCTCGCAGCCATTGCCGCAGCGGCTGCGGCAGCGGCTGCCGCAGCGGCCGCAGCCGAACTCCGCGGCCGGGGCGGCGGCGCCTCTACGTCGTCCCGAGCGACCGGCGTGGGCTCGTCCGCCGCGGTATCACCGGCATTTGCGGGACGTACGTCTTGGGGAAGTACGACTGGGGGCCTGACGTCTGGAGGGGCACTGGCCGGCATTTCAAGTTCGATTGCCGGCACATAGGTCGGTGCTTCCGCATCGAGCGCCGCGGCGCTTTCGATGGCTCGCTCATGTGCACTTTGATCGACCGGGTCGGCGCGGCGGGTCGCCGTTTTCGGATCGAGTGAGCCGACACCTGAAAGCGCACGCTCAAAGCGCGTCGCGGGTGAGATGCCCTCCGGCGGATCGACATGTTCGATGCGCGGCTGCACCGGGATCGGCTCGGACCGGGGCACCGACATGCCGACCGCCGCGCCCGCAGCAGCGCCGGCGGTGGCCATCTCTCCTGGCCGCACGGCTACCCGCTCGGGAACGCCGACAAATGCGCGGCGCAGCCAGCAGCCGAGGAATGCCCCCAGGAGATAGGCCGCTGTCATGAGCAGGAATGCCTGCAGCAATAGATAAGTCATCGACGGTTACTCCATGCCCAGCCTGGGCCACCCTGGACCCGTCCCGGGGCCCACACCGGCATTACGCTTGCCGCACATCCGCCTCGTGGCGGACACGTACCACCACCTCGTGTTCCGGTTCTGACATCTGCTGCCCCCCCTCTGCGAGGTTCCGAGCAAATGTCAGAACCAAAAGGAAAACCAGCAACATCAATATTCGAGTGCAGCTTTTTCACTTGGCATTTGGGCGCAAGGTAAACCCTACACGGCAACCAAACATCAGGTGCGCAACACTCGTATCGTCTGCCCCACAGGAGCCTCCGGCGAGGCCCATCGCCCAATCCGCGGCAGACCAGTCCGCGGCAGGCCCTGATGAACCACGAGTCGAACGTTCAATTCCCCGTCAATCCTCGGTGCGGCTGCACGAGAACCAACCCATCGCGAGACCGATCACAAATGCGAACGCGAGATACCAGATCAACTTGACGAAGAGATAATCCATCACGAAGGAACTCCTGACGACGGCCGTCGCCTACTCGGCGCGAACCGTGAATTCGATGCGGCGATTCTTGGCGCGATTGCCGGGGGTATCGTTCGGCGCCACGGGCCTTGCGGCACCGTAGCCGATCGCCTTCAGCCGGTCCGCGGGAATACCCGACGAGGTGAGGTAGGAGACGACGGCTTGGGCGCGACGCTCCGATAGCGCTGCGTTGCGCTCGGGCGTGCCCTCCGCGTCGGTATGCCCCTCGATCTCGATCGAGGCTTCCGGACAGGCCATGGCGACCTCAGCTAGCCGATCGAGTGTCGGCCGGCTGCTGCGGTCGAGGTTGGCGCTTGCCCAGTCGAAGCGGATCGTGCCGCTGGTCGCGATCTCGCGCAGCGCCACCTGGCAGGCGTCGGCTTCCGCCTTGCGCTTCGCCGCGGCGGCCGTCGCTGGTGGCGCGGAGCGCGCGGCACGTTCGGCCTCCTCCTTGGCTTTGCGAGCGGCTTCGGCGGCGGCGGCAGCCTCGGCTTCGGCGGCGGCCGCCGCCGCTCGTTCCTTGGCGCGTTCCTCTTCGGCCTTGCGCTTGGCTTCCTGCTCGGCCCAGATCATGGCATCAGAACGCACGTCGATGGCCTCGCGGCTGGTGTATCCTTTGGGGGTCGCACGCGACAGCTGATCGCGGATGCTCGTCAGCACAGCCTGATCCTTGGCCTCGCCTCGGATCGTCAGTTGCTGGCCACTCAATTCCGCCTCACCCTTGCGCAGCAACGCAATCAGCTTGAGACCAAGCTCGCTTGCCACTGGCCACTTCGCGGAACTCGCCGAGGCAATGGTCATCCGGTCGGCGACATTCGCTTTCGGGAACAGCCGGCCGGCGAGTTGGACAAGTGCCGCTCGGGTGCGCGCGTCGATGACTTCGCCCTCCATCACCAGCTGCTGGCCACCATCGTAGAAGGCGCGCCACGTGAGATCGGGCTCAGGCGGAGCATCGTAGGTCAGCTGGACATCGGTGCTGCAGGAGCGGTTCGCCGCCGCCCGAGCCTCGCCCGGCAGCTTGTCCACCAGTGCTTCATCGCGCGTCGAACCTTTGACGACGAGCGCGGCATCGCTCATCGCGATCGATCCGCTGTCGAGCCGCGCCAGCGTCGCGATGCCGACATCCACGCACGCACGCCAACCCGGAGGTTCGCCCGACGCCAGCGCGAGCCGGTCGCGCACCTCTATACCGGGAAAGGCCTTCCGTGCGACGGCCAGCACGGTTGTGCGCGAGGCGTCATCCGGAACGTAGCCCTTGATCTCGACAGCGTCCGCAGACCGTACCGCTTCAAAAACGTAGGGCGTGACCGCGGCGGGTTTCGGCCGCGGATATGTGATCGCCTCGGCAAAGTCGAACCCGGTTGCCACGGCGCGGAACGCCTTGACGACGGCAACCGCTGTCGATTGGTCAGGCGCCTCGCCGATGATCCGCAGTTTGCGATCGCTCAGCGCAACCTCGCCATTGTTCAACATGGCCAATTGCTCGAGCGCGGCCTTGGCGACACCGGCAAGGCCTTGCGGCGCGCCTTGTGCAGGCTCCAGGCGCTCGACGATCGCGAGACGCGGAAACGTTTTCTTGGCGAGCGCGAAGATCTGCTCACGAAGCGTATCGTCGGTAACGTGGCCGGTGAGCAGAAGCTGATTGCCGCTGCGCTTGGCTGACCAGACGAAAGGAGACACCACCGGCGGAAGCACGCGGTCGGCGATCAGCGTGATGCCGGATGGCAGACCCGAGCGCAGCGCACCCTTGACGCTTTTGTATTGCGCCGAGCCGTGTGCCTCTCCCTCGATGGTCAGGCCCGTACCGCGGATGTTGACGGTTCCCTGCTTCAAACCGCCGAGTTGCTTGATCGCGAACCCGATACCGCCGAGCCAGACGTTATTGTCGGGCGCACCGCGCGCAAGGTCCAGGCGATCATCGATTTCACGGTCGGGAAAACTCGCCTTCGTCACACCGATGATTGTGCTCCGCGCATCGTTGGTCGGGACGTAACCGAGCAGGCGAACGCGGTTGCCTCTCAGCGCCGCGCTCCAGACGTATGGATCGACCTTGGGCAGCAGATGCGCGCGGGCCTCGCTGACGCGGACACCCCACACCTCGCCGACCACCTGTAGCGCCCGTTGTGGCGCATCGTCGGTTGCCGCCTGCCCTGTGATAAGGCCGTCGCGTCCGTCGAAAGCCGTCACCGCCCAGCGCAGGTCCGCCGCAGTCAGCGCCGTTTCCGCGCGTTGGCGCAGATCGGATTCGATCCGCTCATGCTCCCATTGCACCGTCAGAAACGCGAGGATCGCGATGGGGATCAAGCCCCACAGCCAGCGCCACGGATTGCACCTCATGCAGCCTCAGCTCCCCACGCCTTCGTCGCTCGTTCCCAACATCACGGCAAACACCAGTCCGCACATCCCCGTCGGGTGCGCCATCGCGAACGCCCGCCGCCCAACACATGCCTTTCGGCGGAGTTCGTGAGCTTGTTCCCTCGCGCTCCATCCGCAACTCGGGGTACTATAAACAACCGGCAAGCCGTTTCCAACCCGTGCGAATCGGCACAATGCCATACTAACATCATGAATAATCGTTGTTTTTGGCCGCATATCCGGCTGCGGAAGACGCTCCGCGTGCGGCTCAAAAGCCACACATGGTAGGAAACGATTGTGGCCGACGGCTGTCGCCGCCACCGCCTCGCTAGCGAAATGCCGATTTTCCATTCGAGCTGCCTTCGAACGGCCATCTCGAATCGCCTAGCATCAGGGACATTTACGATCTCAAGGGAGGCTAGACCATGTCGGACCGAACGATGCTAGCGATTGGCCGCAGCAACTACTCCGTCTCGAAGCTGGCCAAGCGAACCCTGCAGATCTTGCTCGCGAGCCTGCTGACGGCGTTCGCCTCGTTCGCGATCTTGATGATCAACAACGTGCTCACCGCGCGGAGCGGCTGGAACAAGGGCTTTGCGGTCTGGGCCGAGTTCATTCAGCGCTCCGATATCATCGGCACGATCGTGCTGACGGCCATGGTCACGGTCGGCTTCGTCTACTGGCAGCGGGATCGTGAGCGCGAGAAGCGTTGACCGGTCTTCGTCCCGCCGCCGTCACCCCAGGTGGCGCCCCACTCGGCATTGGTCGCGGTCATGGGACAGTGAACCATGGGCTTCGGTCCAGTTCATCGGAACATGTGCCGTGGCCCGGCCAGCGCGCATTCAACCCGATATGCTCTATGCCTTGACAGTTGCGTACTCTCGGGCACGATCGTCTACGGATTGATTGTGCGCTGGCGGCGGCGGCGAGATCATGAGCGCTTCGTGGCGCTTCTCTCTCGCTAACTCGATGACGCGGCCCATTGGGGTTGCCGCGGCCAGTCGGCTTGCGACGCACGGGGTGGTGATGGCGACCGGCAAACGAAGAGGCGTCCTCGACGACATCCAATCGAAGCACGCCAGCAACCCGGCTGATTCCAAACGTGGCGGCGCCGCGGGCGGCATCGTCGCGGTGCTGCTGGTGCTGCTGCCCCTGGCTCTGCTCATTGCCGGTGGCACACTCATCTATCGCGGCATCTCCACCATGTCGGAACGGTTCAAGATGTCCGACCTGCCGGATTTCGGGTTCGGTACGGGGCGCGACGTCAGGCCCGTCCAGCAACGACCCGGCGGCAGCGGCGGAACCGTCACCGAACGACCACCGGCGAACGCCACGACCCCAGCACGCAAGTCAACCGACGCACCTGCCCCGGCCGCACCGGCTACAGAACGCGGGGCGCCGGCGGCGCCCGAGCGAAGGCAAACCCAGACCGGAGTTTCCCAAGCCGTCGAAAACGCTCGTCGGCTGGCTGACGGCGACGCGGCCCGCAAGGCCGGCAATTTTGCGAAGGCCGCCGAGCTCTTCGGCGCCGCGATCGCGAACGGTCTCGACACCGCCGACGTTCACCTCAAACACGGTGACGCGCTCGACGAGGCCGGACAACTCGACGCTGCCCTTTCAAGCTATACCAAGGCGATCGCGCGCAAGCCCGACTACGCCCTCGCCTATAGCTATCGCAGCATCACTTATCGGCGAAAGCGGGCCTTCGACAAGGCGCTTACCGACATCGATGCCGCCATCAAATACGATGCTCGCAATGCCTCGTTCCACCTTAATCGCGGCGTCGTTCGCCTCGACATCGGCCAGACGCGGGAATCGATCGCGGATTTCGATCAGGCCCTGAAACTGAGCGATCGCTATGCGCAGGCGTTCGGGAGCCGGGGCCTCGCCCACATGCGGCTCGGGCAATCCGTCGCCGCCTTGCGCGACTACGAGAGCTCGCTCGAAATCGCTCCCGACAACGCGCAGACCCGCGTCAACCGCGCGTTGCTGCTAACCGATCTCGCCAACTACGATCGCGCACTCGCCGATATCGATTATGTCCTGCAACGCGATCCCGATAACTTCGATGCCGTCATCCAGCGCGGTATCATTACCTTCCGTACCGGAGACTTTCCCGCGGCACTCGCGGATTGCACGCGTGCTATCGCTATCAATCCCGGATCACCGCTCGCGTGGCGCAACCGAGCCGAGGTCTATCGCAAGACCAGCGAATGGGAAAAGCTCATCGCCGACTACGATATGGCGATCGCTCTCGATCCGCTCGACGCAGAGTATTTCAACGGCCGCGGAACCGGCTTCTATCAATTGGGCGACGACGAGCGGGCGGCGAGCGACTACGCCTTTGCTCGCCATCGCGATCCCAAGTACGCGCTGACGCACTACAATTCCGGGCTTCTCGCCATCCGCCAGAACGAACAGGCGCGCGCGGCGGCCGACTTCGATGCCTACATCGCCCTCGCGCCCAACGACGGCGATGGGTGGCGCCAGCGCGGACGCGCTCGCGAAGCGCTTGGGGAAGCGCAATTGGCCGAACGCGATTACGACAAGGCGCTCGAGCTTGCCCCTGACGATACGATGGCGCTCGCCGATCGTTGCCGCATTCTGATCAAGCGCAAGGCGTGGACCGGCGCCGAGCGTGATTGCCGCCGGGCCATAGAGCGCGACGCCTCATATGCCGAAGCCCTCAACCACCTCGCCTGGATCAAACTGCAGCAGCGCGATGCCGACGCAGGGCTCGCTTTCGCCGAACGTGCGGTCGAGCTTAATCCGAATTCCGCCGCCTACATCGACACGCGTGCCCAGATCCACGAGAAGCTCGGCAACCGCGACCGAGCGATCGCTGACTTCAAGGCGGCGCTCGAAATCGACCCTGAGTTGCAGGATTCGATAGACGGCCTGCAGCGCCTCGGGGCCAGACGGTGAGGAATGTGATCGTGACGAATTCAGCGCGAAAACTCGCACCAGGACTGGCTCCAGGACTGGCACGAGCACTGGCGATCGCGCTCGCCGCGCTCCTCTGGATGCCGGCCAGTGCCGTCGCCGAGCGTGTCGCCATTCCCTTCCGCGCCACGGCCGGCGACACCTTCGGCATTCGCGTCACCAAACACATCAACAATGTCGAGAACGGCACCACCACCGAGACCGCCAACGTCATTCTCGAGTACGATGGCGAAGTGCTGCGCGCCAGCGAGAGCGGCTATCGCATGCGCTGGACCATGCGATCGGCGCGACTGCCTGGCAGCGAAGCCGATAACGCGGCGATCGAGACGAGTTCGCTCTCCGTCATGAAGGGCATCCCGTTCGAGTTCGATACCACCGCGGAAGGCACTCCGGTGCGGATCACTAATCTCGACGAGATCATGCCGCAGATCCTCGATGCAAATCGCCGGGCGCTGAAGGAAGGCGGACGCGAGCCGACGGACGAGGTGATGGCCACGGTCGAAAAGTCGTTCCGCGCAATGGCACCGGCGCAGGCCGCGCAAACCTTTCTGCCGGAAGCAACGGTCCTAGGGTCGACGCAGGGACTGAGGATGGACACCGACACGCCCGAGCGCATCGAGGCGGAAGCACCCGCAACGGTACCCAATGTCACGATCAAGACCGTGACGCAAAGGCGCCTGCAGTCCTACGACCGCCTGCAGGGCTGGGCCGTCTTCACATGGGAGCTTGGCTTCGACCCGAAGTCGGCGCGCGACGCGGCGGCGGCGACCGTGCGCGCGATGGCGCCTGACGATCAATCGAGCGAGTCCGGCACGGGCAACAAGGCCAAAGACGAAATGTCCGCCGTCATGCAGCAGCTATCCCTCGACCGCAAGGATACCGGTCAGGCGATCATTTCGCTGGCCGACGGCTGGACGCGCAAAGTCTACACGCACCGACGCGTCGTCTCATCCAGCCACGATCAGGTTGTCGATCACACCGAGTGGTGGCTCATCGAGATCAACCGCCGGACCAAGAAATAAGCGAACCGCCGAGAAGCGTCTGACCATTCCATGTCACGTCAGCGATGGTCCTGCTGCCGGGACCACATCACCGCACGACGCAGACGCCGTCCGATGCGCCAATCGTGGCTCAACGGACGGTGCCTCAATACCGGGTCGCGCCCTCGCGCATGTTGTTCACGATTGCAAATGTGCGTCCGAGGCACTGCCTCAGTAGCAGTTCTGCTCGAGCGTCCAGCCGACGATCTTGCAGGTCTCGCCATTTTTTGTCTCGCGACATACCCGCTTCGGCAGACGCTTGTAGCTGCAGTAGTAGCCAGGACGCGCATGGCCTTCGTATCCGTGCATCGGACGGTCGAAGTCATACGACTGGCTGTAATAGCCCTTGCCGCCACGGCGCGCCTCGGCATCGTCCGTCACGAGCATGCTGGAAAATCCGACGCCGAGCGCCAGAGCCAGCGCGAGCCCACTCTTCAGAAATCGTCCGCTATTCGTGTTCGATGTGGTCATGGTGTCCTCCTGGATCGTTTGACGAGGCCGCTGGGCCGTGGAATTGATGACCACGACACTATCGAGCCCCAGGGATCGCCGCTGTTCCAGGCGTGACACCTACGGAAGACTATTCCGCCCCCAACGGGGCTCAAACCTGGAAGCTGGCCGCACGCGCATCCGCACACGCCGATCCAGCCCTGTCTGCGAAATCACCATGTTAGTGGCAGAATGTCCGTGATGGAAGCGTGACCGCGTTGTGGCGGCCATCGGTATCGATATGGCGACAGATTTCCGCGGCAAGGCAGCCGTTGCACGGGCCGGCATCGATGTCGCAACGGGGCACCGGCATCGCCCAATTGCGCGGTGCGCCCGTTGACGCAGGCCGGCGCGAGCCGCACAAATGCCTGCATGAACGCGAGGATGCGTCATGCATGCCCCCGCGCCTGTTCATTTTCATTTCGATTGCCAGGAGGGAACGATGCCACGCAAAATGATCCGTTTGATGATGGCCACAGCTTTTGTCGTCACCACACCCATCGCCGCAAACGCGGCAACCTGCGCCGGCAATTCGCAAGGCCTCGGTGTTTCGCGCACCGTCGAGATCGACACCACGGGCGGCCCAGGCTTCGGCTTCGAGCATTACAAGGCACACGACTTCCTGCAGGCGGGTGAAGTCGTTCTGACATTCGACGACGGACCGCTGCCGAGCCACACGCGCACCATTCTGAAGGCGCTCGCCGAGCATTGCGTGCGCGCGACGTTCTTCCCCGTCGGCAAACTCGCGGTCGGCTATCCCGAAGTTCTGCGCGAGGTGATCAAGGCCGGCCACACGGTCGGCGCCCATACCTTCAATCACAAGGACATGTCCAAGGCGAAGAGCGAGGACGCGACAACCGAGATTGAACGCGGCTTTTCCGCCGTCAAGCTCGCGGCCGGAACCGGCACCGCCCCGTTCTTCCGGTTCCCGTTCCTGCGCCATTCGCAAGCGACGCTCGAGCACCTCGCCACGCGCAACGTCGCGATCTTCTCAACCGATATCGACAGCTTCGACTTCAAGATCCAGAAGCCACAGCAGATCGTCAAATCGGTGATGGGCAAACTCGAGAAGAACGGCAAGGGCATCATTCTGATGCACGACATTCAGCCGTCGACCGCGAAGGCGCTGCCGCAATTGCTGACGGAGTTGAAGGCGAAAGGCTACCGTGTCGTCCATCTCACCTCCAAGGACCACGTCGCGACGCTGCCGAAATACGACGAGACGGTCGCTGGAAGCGTCAAGGGCATGCCCGCGGCACTCAGCAGCCGTCCAACATCGAGCGTCGTCAAGACGATCACGTCGAACCCATGAGGCGGGATGTGCGTTGTCCTGTTTCGTATTGAACCGACAGGAAACCGCCGCCAATGGCCCGCACCCGATCCACTGCTGATCCCTCATCGGACCGAAGCCAGCCCCTGCCCCGTTTGTGCCGGGGACGCGCCAGCCGGACGGCGTTAACGCCGGTTCGCGGCATCTTCCTTCTGCTGCTTGCGATGCCTCTGCTTGCAGTACCGGCGGTGGCCCAGACAACTTGCTCGCGCGAAGAAATCGCGGCCGCCGTCGATGGCGCCGGCGCGGCGCTGCGCGCGTTCAACAGCGAAATGGCCCCGCGCATCCAAGACAAGCTGAAGGCCTTGCAGAAGGCCAAGGGCTGGTCGAATGAAGACGCCGAGGAAAGGGCGGTCCGCTACCTCTACGACAACGACATCGCAGCGATGGATGCCGAAGCCAATGCGTTGCTGACCCGTATCGACGCCCTCGGCGAAGTTCCCGAGGGGGCAGAGCCCAATTGCGCCGGTCTCTCCGAACTCGAGAAAGCCGGGCGAGACCTGCTCGGTGTCATGAAGCGCAAATCCGCCCACACGCTCGCCAAGCTCGACCGTGCCCTCGCCGGATCGGACGTCGCCGCTGCGAGGCCCGACGCGGACGAGACGAGACGCCGCGAAGCAGATGGCGGCACGGCCAAGCGCGCCGCAGGTGACGCAACGCAACAGGGCGCCACGACGAGGCCCAAGCCATCGCCGCCGAGCGGCAACTGGGGCGCTGTCACGCGGGAAACGCCCGGGGCTGGCGGACGACCGTCCGCAGAATCCGCCAGAGCGCCCGCGACCGCACCGGCTGAAATCCCGCCGCTCAATGATGCCTACCAACCGCCATCCGCTGCCGGCGCGGCCGTCGAGCCCGCTGGCGATACGTACACGATCGACGAAATCCGCGAAGTGTCGCGCGGCTTCTTCGGCAACATCTCGACCAATCTGGCGAGCGTCATCGAGTATGCGTTTTCGAGCTACGGCCGGCCGGCTGGCTACGTGCTCGGTTCCGAGGGCGGCGGGGCATTCCTCGCCGGAGTCCGCTACGGAAAGGGCGAACTCTTCACCCGTGCCGGCGACCGGCGCCGGATCTACTGGCATGGCCCGTCTATCGGCTACGACTTCGGCGCGGAAGGTTCGCGGACGCTGTTTCTCGTCTACAAGCTGACCGCCCCGGAAGACCTATACCGCAGATTTGCGGGCGTCGACGGGTCAGCCTATTTGGTGGGCGGTGTCGGCGTCACCCTTCTCAAGGGCGGGCCGATATTGATGGCGCCGATCCGAACCGGTCTCGGCCTCAGGCTCGGTGCAAATATCGGCTACGTCAAGTTCACGCCGAACGCGACCTGGAACCCGTTCTGATCCGGAGCGGTGAACGTCGATCCACGCAAGCGAACGGCGGGCAACACCGAAGTGCACCCGCCGCGATAACATTGCAAAGACGCCTGCCATAACGAGGAAGCGGCGCGCCTGACGGCAATCCGCCTGACGCGTCGTCACCCAAATCAATAGTTGTTGTAGTAGCTGCCCGAGTAGCGCTTGCGCGACCGCTTCGCGCCATCCCGACCGACATAGACGTAGGCCTGTCCGTTACGGTAGATGATCTTGGGCTTCCCAGCCGACCGTCGCACCTTGGGCGCTGCCGGCTGAGACCCGAACCAGAAGCTCGAGCCGCCACCGTAATCGCTGGCGTATTGCGGTGTCTTGCTGCGCCGCTTCTTGGCGTACCTGGATGCCGGCGTCGATCCGGAAAGTGCAATCACCGTGCTGGCACGGCCGTGGCGCGAGACAAGATTGTAGAACCTCTTCGCGTTGCCGGGCGAAAGGCGAACGCAGCCGTGCGAAGCCGGACTGCCCAGCATGCCCGTCGCGTATGTGCCATGCACCGCATAGCCACCGTGGAAGAACACGGAATGCGGCATCGGCGCCATGTCGTATTTGCGCGAATAGTGCATCTTCGACATCCACTGCGGCCGGAACGTGCCGGTCGGTGTGTGGTAGCCAGCCCGGCCGGACGAAATCGGCCATGAATGAACGACGCGACCATGTTCCTTGACGGTCATGCGCTGCCGCGAGAGGTCGATCGAAACGCGCAGCGTCGTCGCAACGACTGGCTTCGGAGCGGGCGAAGCGGCGGCGACACGAGCGTCCGGAGTTGCGGGTGTCGCTGCTGGAGACGCGGCGGCGACCGATGTCGCGGCAGCGCCCTCCGGTACTACCTTGGCGGCAGGCGGCGGCACCGTGGCCCCCGCCGACGGCTGCGACGCGGCGGCGTCGACCGTCTCGGCTACGGCATGCGCGTTGGGCACGCAGCCGAGGATCGCAACAGCCATTGCCGCTGTCCCGGCGATGGTCGATCTAATCATTACGCAACTCCCAAAATCGTGGCGAAAATTGAACCCATCACCTTATAGCCGCTGAAGTCATGCGGTTTGCTTAAGCGGATGCCGGCATATTCGATAAACAGCGTATCGATTTCGCACACCGGCAGCTTTTTGTCCGCTCTCCACGCATAGAGCACCACCCTCCCAACGAAAACCAGCAAGCGCGCGCCGTACCGTCGAATTATTTTTTAAGTCGCTCGAAAGCATCGAGGGCCCGCACCCTGGCTACCTTGTGGTCGACCATCGGAGCGGGATAGGTGGCACCGAGCTCCACCCCAGCCGATGCGAGCGTCTCCGGCGGGGCAGCCGATGGGTCGTGGACGAATTTGTCCGGTAGTTGAGCAAGTTCGGGCACCCACTGGCGGACGTAGACGCCATCGGGATCGAATTTCTGGCCTTGGGTCGTCGGATTGAAGATGCGGAAATAGGGCGCCGCATCGGCACCGGATCCTGCCACCCACTGCCAACTTGCGGAATTGTTCGCAAGATCGGCATCGACGAGGGTGTCCCAGAACCACGCTTCGCCCGACTGCCAGGGGATGAGCAGATCCTTGATCAGGAACGAGGCGACGATCATGCGCACGCGGTTGTGCATCCAGCCCGTGGCCCATAGTTCGCGCAGACCCGCATCGACGATCGGAAATCCTGTATTTCCGCGTTGCCACGCGACCAGACCCGCTTCGTCTTCGCTCCAGGGGAAGCGGGAGAATTCCGCACGGAAAGGCTCATCCGGAAAGGTCGGAAAATGGAACAGCAGATGCGCTGAGAACTCGCGCCAGACGAGTTCCTTGAGGAACGTTTCATAGCCCTTGTCGCCAGGGCCGGCCATGCTACCGGAACTCGCGGCGGCGCGTGCCGAAGCGGTGCGCCACCAGATCTGGCCTGGCGAAATCTCGCCGTGCGCGAGGTGTGGCGACAGGCGCGACGTCGAGGCGAGGTCGGGGCGATTGCGCTCTTCGGTGTAGCCGGCGACTGAATTCTCGAGAAAATCGTCGAGGCGCTCGACGGCGCCAGCCTCGCCAGGCGTCCAGACGTCGGCGAAACCCCGGGCCCAATCGGGCCGGCGCGGCAATAGTGACCAGTCCTCCAGCCGGTCCGAACGTGGTTGCGATTTCGGACCGTTCAACGTCTCAGGTGCCTTGAGCGGCCTCTCCGGCTTGTAGACGGACGCGATCTGGCGCCAGAACGGCGTATAGACCTTGTAGGGATCGCCGGCCTGGGTCGCGACGCGCTCGGGCTCCATCAGCAGTGATCCCGCGAAACGGCGCACCTCGATCCCACCCTTCTCGGCGCGATCCTTGACGGCCTTCTCCTGGCGGATCGCCCAGGGCTCGTAACGGCGCGAGAAATAGCAGGCCGTCGCACCCACGTCTTCCGCGAGGCTGGCGAGCACCTGCGCGGCCTCGCCCCGCCGGAACACGAGCCGCCCGCCACGTTCCTCGATCGAAGCCGCGAGCGCCTCGAGGCTATGGTGCAGCCACCAGCGCGCGGCCCCACCCGCGGCCCAGGGCCCGGCACTGATGTCATCGAGGACGAACACCGGGACGATTGGCCGTCCAGAGGCAACCGCTGCCTTCAAGGCGCGATGATCGGCAAGCCGGAGATCGTTGCGAAACCAGAGAACGACGGGGGCATCGGTCATGTGAATTGCTCGATATGCAGCAAGACGATACTGCGGTTTGCGCACGGTCGCGGGGCGAGGGGATCGGCAGATGAAGGATGGACGGCCGCCATCCGTTGCTGGGGAACGGCGAACATGGCGCGACGGTTCACCATGTCCTGCACGGCCATGACACCACGCAAGGGATCATCGCCTGAAAAGCCCGCCCGTCCGCTGAGGAGCGATTGCTGGCACTGGCCGGTCGCCTGCGGATGCCGCTCAGTTGAAGAGCAGATCGAACAGGGTCTTCGGCTTGCGCCGCTGAACGCGCTCCCGGCGCGGTGCCGGCGCATATTGCTGTGGACCCGCCCAAGGTTGCTCCCAGGGCGCCCACTGTTCGCCGCGCGCGGTCGAATAGCGCCGCCGGCTTGCTGCCGCTGCGACGGGCCGGCGCTCGACGCCGATCTGGATCTCGTCGGTCACACCGTCGACCGCCTCGACCGTGACCGCCGCGTCTGACCAGACCCACGTCGCCACCTTGCGTCCCTGCCGGTGCGGTTCGATGGCGAGCACACTCGCCGTCTGGGTATTGACGATCGCCGCGAACTCGGTGCGTTCCGGTTTGTCGTCGGCTGGAACCATGCCGCCATCGTAAGTCAGCACGCCGATGTTCTGGTGGGGCGCGCTACGTGGCTCCCAGCTGACCAGTTTCGGCTGCCCCTCGCCCATCATTTCGAGTGGAACCTGCAGCCGCCTGAACGCGGGATTGATCGCATAGAACTGCTTGCCGCGCGCCACCACGCTCCAGCCCTGGTAGTCGAGCCCGGGTACCGGTGTGCCTTCCGGCGTCGCATCGCCACCGAGGCGGTCGAGGGCATCGGCGGCGAGCTTCATCGAGGGATCGAGGAAAAGTGCGCGTCTGAGATCCGAAACCGCCTGATCGCGCTGGCCAATCGCATCCTCCAGTTCGGCCTTGGCCCAAAGAACGTCGGCGTTGTCGGCGTCGAGTTTCAGGGCCATTGAAATGTCCTTCATTCCAACGTCGGCCTGATTGGCTTCCTTGTAGACGAAGGCGCGATAGGCGAACGCGCGCGCGGATCGCGGCTCGAGTTCGATCGCCCGGGCGAGATCGGCCATCGCATCCTCGCTGCGGCCGTCACGGCCGTGCGCGATGCCGCGCTCGGCATAGGATCGCGCGTCGCTCGGGTTGAGCGCGATCGCCTGCGAGAAGTCCTTTATGGCAGCTGCATTCTCTCCCATCAGCAGATAGGCGCGGCCACGCAGCCGGTACATGTCGGCATTCGAGATGTCGAAGGCGATGGCGCGCGACAGATCCTCGATGGCTTCGTCGTAGTGGGAAACCGCGAGCTTAGCTTCGGCGCGGTTGCGATAGCCCGAGGCGAACGTGGTGTCGGACTTCAGGGCGCGCGAAAAATCACGGATGGCGGCGTGCGGACGGCCGAGCTGGAGGTGCGCCAAGCCGCGCCCGCTGAGAGGTGGCGCTGCCGACGGCAAAAGTTTTATCGCGCGCGTAAAATCCCGGATCGCCGGTTCGAACTCGCCGGTCTTCATGAGCGCGCCGGCGCGGTTGTTGTAGGCGGCCGCATACCCCGGTGCGAGCACCAGCGCTCGGTCGAAATCCTTGATCGCCTCCTTCAGCAGGCCGAGGCGTAGCAGGAGGCTACCGCGATTGTTGTAGATCGCAGCAAACTCCGGGAACAATTGCACGGCCTTGTTGAAGTCCTCGAAGGCTTGCCGCGTCTGACCGAGGCGCCCGTAGGCGACACCACGATCGTTGAGAAGCATGGCACGCCGGTCATTCGCGAGCGCGGTATTCGCGAGCGCCGTCGAATAGGTCGTCACCGCTTCGTTCAATTCGCCCCGGGCCTGAGCCGCCGCACCGGTCTTTGCGGGACCGGCCGTTCCGTCGTCGGGGGCTGCGGCGGCGGTGCCGCAAACGGTTGCCGCGATCGTGCCAGCCATCAACATCGATGCCGCGATCGCGAGCCAACGGCCAGCCGGCAACCGTGCGCCAACGGCAAACGGCGGCGTCATGGCAGGCGCGGAGCGCCGACCATCGGCAGCGACAATGGCCGCATTCGATCGCCTCGATTTCGCAGCCTTCGGTTTTCTCGTCACGCGCCGTTGTCCGCCGTCATTACATTGCCACTCGTCGCATCGATCCGGCGCTAGCGGCCCGTCGCGCCAAAATGCAGCCTTGCACCAGTCCCGGGCGCCGGTTCCGAAACGGCCGTCCCAAGACCCGTAACGTACCCATATTCGCATGACACCATTGTCCGAATCGCTTCCGGACGCAAACCCGGCGTCCGTCAGGACAAACCGACGCCGCGCCGAAGTTGAAGCCGGACCGCAACCATACCGCCCATTCGCGTCATCGAGCCCGCCGCCGCATTCCAGCGGCACACTTGCGGCCAATCTGGCTGGCGGAAGATTGACGTATACGTCAAGCATTGTTTAGATCGGCAATCTCGTCGCGAGACATCGATTCTTGCCACTGGACGCTCCCCAGTCCGCATCCACCAGCGATGCGCCGGGTCAATTCATCCGATGGGTTCCGATCATGAATCTCTGGTTCCGCCTCCTCTGGTACATCCTTTCCGTCCGCTGGCGCCCGCGGATCGAGATGCCGGATGGCATATCGCGCCTCACGTTCCGGGTTTGGCCGCACGATCTCGATACCAGCCTGCATCTCAACAATGGCCGATATCTGACGCTGATGGACGTGGGCCGGCTCGACGTCATGGTCGCGAGCGGACTGTGGCGCGCGGTCCTCAGACACCGATGGACGCCCGTCGCCTCCGCGATCAAAATCCGATACCGCCGCGAAATCCGAGCGTTCGAGCGCTTCGAATTGGAAACCCGGCTGGTGACGTGGTCGGATCTCACCGTCGTCATGGAGCAGCGCTTCGTCTTCAAGGACGGCGATAAGGCCGGGCAGCTTGCCGCGCACGCGCTGTTCAAGGGCGGCCTTTACGATCGAGCGGCGCGACGCTTCGTGCCGATCGACCGCCTGATGGCAGAAACGGGTATCACCGCCGAGGCACCGCCGGCGACCAGCGAGGTGACCGCCTTCCTCAAAGCGGATCGGGCCTTGAAGGACGCGGTGCGCCGCGACGACTGAGCCTTGTCGCGGGCCGGGTCGATGGCTCCGAATTTCTCCACCTCGGACGTCGACCCGGACCAGGCAAAGGACGATGCGCCATGCGCCTGATCAATGCGGGGAGCGGGCGCCGCACTATGTTCTGGTCCCTCATCCACCTTCCCCAGGGAGACATTTCATGAGGCGATTGATTTTCTCGATGCTGGCGGCGGTATTGCTCGCCCTTCCCCTTGCAACCGCCGCGAGTGCCGGCGGCGATCCGCTATTCGTCAACATGACGACAGCTGACACGCACCGCGCAAAAATGGCCATCGGCTTCACATTGAAGCAACAGGAACGCAAGCATCCGGTCACCGTCTTCCTCAACGACAAGGGTGTGCTGATCGGCGCAAAGGCGCATGCGGTCGAATACAAGGAACATCAAGAGCTCCTCGCCAAGATCATCACGGCGGGCGGCAATGTCGTCATCTGTCCGATGTGCATGGAGCACTACGGTGTGAAGTCGGATGACTTGCTCGACGGTATCCAGATCGGCTCGCCCGAACTCACCGGCAAGTTGTTGTTCGACGATGACGACACCAAAACGCTCACTTGGTAGCGACCCCACACCCCGGCCAATTGGGCAAGCGGATCGTCAACCGACCGCGGCAGCCTCGGCCAGCACGTGATCAGATCAGGTGTTGCCGTTCGATGCCGTCGGACTGTCGCCACCTGATCCACGAATCTCGCTCGAAATCGATGGATCTGTTCAGGACAGCCGAAGAATATGGAATGGCAATCGCGTTGCCATTCCATCTGGACCTGCACTCGTGTTCCGTCTCCGACACTTGGTTCCCCTTGCAGCACCCGATCGACCAAGTGGCGGAGACATAGGGAACACTAGCAAC
>JAGRKS010000050.1 GCA_020442185.1 Hyphomicrobiaceae bacterium | reverse complement strand
GGCTCTGGGCGGTGAAATACATGATTTTCCTCGGCCTTTTCGGCGTCTCGCTCGCCTCCATCGAACAGGCCGAGCATCTGGCCGAGATCGAACCCTTCAAGACGGCAATCGTGCTCAAGTTCGTCCGCGCATGGCCCTTCGTCGCCTATGCCGGTGCGCTGGTGATCGCCGGGCTCTTCGTCGAACGGTTCTACTGCCGCTACCTCTGCCCGCTCGGCGCCGCGCTCGCCATCCCGGCGCGTATGCGCATGTTCGACTGGCTCAAGCGTTACAAGGAATGCGGCTCGCCGTGCCAGACCTGCGCCAACGAATGCATGGTTCAGGCGATCCACCCGACGGGCGAGATCAACCCCAATGAATGCCTCAACTGCATGCATTGCCAGGTGCTCTACCAGTCCGAAGAAAAATGCCCGGTCGTGATCCGCAAGCTCAAGCGGCGCGCGGCCGTGTCCTCACCCGAAATGCCCCGGCCCAAGGCCGAGGCTATCGCCAACCACCCGAATATTCGCAACCAGTGAAAGGAAGACACCATGTCTGATTCTGCGAAAAACAGCCTGAGCCGTCGCGGCTTCATGGGCGCCACAGCCACCGGGGCGGCCCTCATGGGCGGCACCGGCGCCCGCATGGGCCTGCTCGGCGGCACCGCCGCCGTCACCGCAGCGGCCACGGGCTCCGCCGCCCGCGCCCAGTCCGCACATAACGCGGCCATCCCCGGGCCGGGCGAGCTCGATGAATATTACGGCTTCTGGTCCTCCGGCCAGACCGGCGAGATGCGCATCCTCGGCATCCCCTCGATGCGCGAGTTCATGCGCGTGCCGGTGTTCAACCGCTGCTCGGCCACCGGCTGGGGCGCGACCAACGAGTCGCTCAAGATCCTCACGCAGGACATGCAGCCCCAGACGAAGGAATTCCTCGCCGCGCAGGGCAAGAAGGTGCATGACAACGGCGATTTGCACCACGTCCACATGTCCTTCACCGAGGGCAAGTATGACGGCCGCTTCCTCTTCATGAACGACAAGGCCAACACCCGCGTCGCCCGCGTGCGTTGCGACGTGATGAAGGCCGACAAGATCATCGACATCCCCAACGCCAAGGCCATCCACGGGCTTCGCCCGCAGAAATGGCCGCGCACCAACTACGTGTTCGCCAATGGCGAAGACGAGGTGCCGATGGTCAACGACGGCAAGATCCTCGACGATCCCTCGCAATACGTGAACTTCTACACCGCCATCAACGCCGACGACATGACGATCGCCTGGCAGGTGATGGTCTCGGGCAACCTCGATAACACCGATTGCGATTACGACGGCAAATATGCCTTCTCAACCTCCTACAACTCGGAAATGGGCATGAACCTGGCCGAGATGATGGAAGCCGAGATGGACCATGTCGTCGTCTTCAACCTCAAGGAAATCGAGGCCGGCATCGCCGCCGGGGATTTCATCGAGCTGAATGGCGTCAAGGTGATCGACGGCCGCAAGGGCCAGAACAAGAACTACACGCGCTACATCCCGATCCCCAACTCGCCGCACGGCGTCAACATGGCGCCCGACAAGATCCACCTCTGCATCAACGGCAAGCTCTCGCCCACCGTTTCGGTGATCGACGTGCGCAAGCTCGATGCGCTCTTCGAAAGCGATGTCGATCCGCGCTCAGCCGTGGTGGCCGAGCCGGAGCTGGGCCTCGGGCCGCTTCACACCTGCTTCGATGGCAAGGGCAACGCGCTGACCACGCTCTTCCTCGACAGCCAGGTCGTGATGTGGAACCTCGAGGATGCGGTGCGCGCCTATAACGGCGAAGATGTCGATCCGATCCGCACCAAGAAGGACGTGCACTACCAGCCTGGCCACAACTCGACCTCGATGGGCGAAACGCTCGAAGCCGACGGCAAGTGGTATATTTCGATGAACAAGTTCTCGAAAGACCGCTTCCTCAACGTCGGCCCGCTCAAGCCCGAGAACGAGCAGCTCTTCTCGCTCAACGGCACCGAGCTCGAGCTTCAGCACGACGGCCCCACCTTCGCCGAACCGCACGACAGCATCATCGTGCACCGCTCGGTGGTGAACCCGAAATCGGTCTGGGATCGCAACGATCCGATGTGGGAAGATGCCCGCAAACAGGCCGAAGCCGATGGCGTTGACCTCGACGATTACCAGGACACGGTGATCCGCGACGGCAACAAGGTCCGGGTCTACATGTCGAGCCAGGCGCCGGAGTTCAGCCTCGAAAGCTTCACGGTCAAGCAGGACGACGAGGTGACGGTCTACGTGACAAACCTCGACGATATCGACGACCTGACCCACGGCTTCACGCTGAACAACCACGGCGTTGCCATGGAAGTGGCGCCGCAGGCCACGGCCTCGATCACCTTCACGGCGTCGAAGCCCGGGGTCTACTGGTATTACTGCCAGTGGTTCTGCCACGCGCTNNGCACATGGAAATGCGCGGCCGCATGTTCGTGGAGCCGAAAGCGTCATGAAGCTCTCCCTCTCCCTTGCCCTCGCGCTGAGCCTTGCGGCATTGCCCGCATGGGCCGAGCGCATCGCCGTGCCCGCCGAGCCCGGCGCGCTGGCGGCTGCGCTGGCGCAGGCCGGGGAGGGGGACGATCTGATCCTCGCACCGGGGCGGCACGCCGGCCCGGTGCTCATCGACCGCCCGCTCACGCTCCATGGCGAGCCCGGCGCACAGATCGACGCGGCGGGCCACGGCTCAGTCGTCACCGTCGATGCGAAAGATGTTACCATCCGCGGCCTTACCATCACAGGCTCCGGCCGCTCGCACGAAACCATAGATTCGGGCGTGAAGCTCACCAAGCGCGCCACCG
>JAGRKS010000215.1 GCA_020442185.1 Hyphomicrobiaceae bacterium | reverse complement strand
GGTTACTGGATGGCCCGGTCAAGCCCGGCCTTTTACCGAAACCGACAATCGGGATGACGCGGCCTGGAGCTTGGCCTTGTAGCCCGATTTGGCGGTGCGCGCGACCCATTCGACGATGGTGTCGAGATCGCCATGCAGGGTGATCTGGAGGTCGCCGCGCTTCTTGCCGGGGCTGATAACGATGCGGTCGATGACTTCGCGGAGCGCCTCGGCAGCCTCGCGGGCGTCGTCGGGATGATTGAGCGCTTCGGTCAGGCGTTCGATCCTGCGCCGGTAGATGTCGCCGATGTTGGGATGGATGTCAGGCAGATCGGCGGGGGCTTCCGATAGCCGGGCGTTGAGTTCGTCCTGCCTGGCCTCAAGCTCGGTCAGGCGGGTGGACAGTGCGCGATGGTAGCCGCCTTGCTCGATGACGCGGACGATCTCGGCAATGGCCTTCGCGGTGTCGGCAAGCGCGCGGCGGGTGGTCTCGCCCGATGTGCGGCGCTCGCGGTTGAGGCGGTTGGTTTCCTGCGCGTAGGCGCGCATGGCCTCGGCTGCGGCCTCCGGTGCCATCAGGCGGTCGCGCAGACCAGCCAGCACGCGGTCCTCCAGCACCTTGCGGGCGATGGTATGGGCATTGTCGCAGCCGTTGGACAGCATATGGTTGGTGCAGGCATAGCGGTCTTGACCGCGACGGGCATAAGAACCGCCGCAACAGCCGCAGAACAGGAGCCCAGACAACAGCGTGCGTGGACGGTGGGTGGCGTTGAGATTGCCGTTGGCGGCGACGCTACGCCGAATGCCCTCATGAGCGCCTTCGATCTGCTTGCTGTAGAGGCCGGTGAGTTCGTCCTGTCGCGCCTTGGCGGCGTCCCATAGCATCTGAGGCACGATGCGAAGCGCGGGAACGTCCGTGCGTATCCATTCGCTTTCGGGATTGAGGCGCAGGACGCGGCGGCCGGTTTCCGGGTTCTTCATCTGGCGTTGCCGGTTCCAGCGGATGACGCCGATGTAAAGCTCGCAATTGAGGATGCCGGAACTGACGGCGCGGTTGCCGCGGATCGTGGTATCCGACCAGCGCTTGCCGCTCGGGCTGGGGATGCCTTCGCGGTTGAGGTCGGCCGCGATCTTCTGCGGCCCCTTGCCGGTGACATATTCGCGGAAGATGCGGCGCACGATCTCGGCCTGTTCCTCGACGATCTCGCGCTCGCCCCGGATCGGCTCACCGCTGGCGTCCAGTGTCTTGACGACGCGATAGCCGTAGGCGTTGCCGCCGCCGATCTTGCCGGCCTCGATACGGCCTCTGATGCCGCGATGGGTCTTGAGCGCGAGGTCTTTCAGGAACAGCGCATTCATCGTGCCCTTGAGGCCGACGTGAAGCTCGCTGATCTCGCCTTCAGCCAGGGTGACGATGGAGACGCCCGCGAAGCGCAGACGTTTGAACACGGCGGCCACGTCTTCCTGATCGCGGCTGATGCGGTCCAGCGCCTCGGACAGCACCATGTCGAAGCGCCCCGTCTGCGCATCGGCGAGAAGCTCCTGGATGCCGGAGCGGATGAGCGATGCCCCGGAGATAGCCCGGTCGGAATAACTGTCCACCACAGTCCAGCCCTCACGCGACGCTCGCTCGCGGCACTGGCGCAACTGGTCCTCGATCGAGGCATCACGCTGGTTGTCGGAGGAATAGCGAGCATAGAGCGCAACGCGAGTCATAGTGATCTCCGTTCGATCAGTCTTTGATTGCATCCTCCGACGTCGGCACCACGTTGGGCGCCCTGTCCAGAAGCCTCGTCAGATTGCCGCGCTTCGCCTTGCCAGCACGCGCCTTGAGGAAGTCACTTGCCGTCTCTACAGCCCCGATCTTCTGCGCCACGGCCGAGACGATCCACTGATTGAGCGACACGCCATCCTCCATCGCAAGACGCGCCGCCGTCTCCTTGAGCGACTGCGGCAGTTGCAGCGGGTATTTGTAGCGTTGGGCCTGCGTCATGTGTTCAGTCTCCTGACGATCTCTCCCGGCGTGGCGATAGTCATGCCAAGCGTCAGCGCCGGGCGGAAGTCTCTGACGTTATGCGTTACGATAGCCTCGGCCTGTCCATTCAATGCGGCTTCAAGCACCATCTCATCGGCGACATCGGACAGCATCGGTCGTGTCCGAAACGAGATATCGACGCCCTCGGATACGGCGGCGAGCGCGCTCATCACCGAAGCGACATCTTTCAGACTATGCCCGGTCGCCTTCCGGGTTTGCTCCCGGCTCAGCACCGCTTCATATTCCAGAAACAGTGCCGTCGAACAAAGCGGCGTCACCATGCCCTGGTCAACGAACCGGAGAAGCAGGTTGCTCGCCCCGTTGCGGCTGCGGAATGCCGCCACGATCACGTTGGTGTCCAGAACCAGCCTCATCGGAAACAATATAGTGACATCTCATAAGATGTCAATAAATTGAGATGCTAGGAGCGATTACGGGCCTCATGGCCGCGAATGGATCAATCCTCATCTTCGGATTCCGGCCCGGTCTCGTGCCTCGGCTCGTCGCCGGATTTCGGGGTGTTGTCGTTGGCGGCTTTAGCAACACTTGCGGCAAAGTCCTCGCGCGCCATGCGGCGGCCGATGATGCGGGCAAGCCGGAGGGCGACATCGTTGACCTTGCGCAGCGCCTCGGGGTCGGGGCCGTCAGCATCGCAGTTATCGTTGGCGGCGACGGGATGCCCCTCAGGATCGCGCGGATCAGCCGGCGTCATGCCTGTCCGCCTTTCCGCGGAGTTCATCATTGTCGTTGGCGGCGCGCCATCCGACCGGATCGGCGACCCAGCGGTTGATGTCGGATTCGCGCCATCCCGTGCCGTTGATGCTGATCTTGATCCGGGGTGGGAACGTGCCTTCGGCGATCTTGCGGTAGATCGTGGACTTGGACAGGCCGGTGCGGGCGAGAACGGTTTTCATGCGGACGATACGGTCTGGCTGGTGCATGGTGGCGCTGCCTCCTGCTGACTGTTCTTGACGGTTTCCGAGACCAGACAGAGCAACGATTTATCGTTGTGCAAGAGATATTTTGTCGTCGTAGTGCTGCGGCGTAGAAGCGGCGGCAAATACTTGCAATCGGCGGGATTGATCCAGGTCGCCCGACAGTGCGCGCCGCGATTTTCGGACGACGACATGCACCAAATCAGAGCCCGATTCCCCGCCCTCTGCCGAGTCCGTGACTGATGGCAAGGTCGCGGCCGAGACTGTGGCCTGAGTCGAAGTCGATGCCGAGTTCGCGTTTGCGGCCCCGGAGCAGGGATTCCATCTGCGCATCACGTTCCAGGCTCATCGCCATGTTGCCCATCTCCTTGCGCGCGGCCTTGTAGCCGGAATAATCGCCCGCCGCATATCTCTGCTCACCGGCTCGGTCGAGATTCTGCCAGCGCTCGACGAAGCGGTCCGCACGATGCTGTGGGTCGGTGCGGAGTTCGGTCTCCAACTGGAGGGCGCGAATGGCGCGGCCAGTCCGGCCCGATCCCGCTTCATGGGCGAGGCTGTTGTCCTTGTTGTACGCGGCTTCGGCATCCTGCCAGCCATAGGGACGGACTTCCTCGAAGGCACGCCTTGCCGCGCCAAGCTCGCGCCGTTGTTCGACGGAAGGCGTAAGGCCTTCACGCTTGGCTTCAAGGATCGCAACGGCCGCGCGGGCATGACGTTTGAGCGCGTCGGTTCGGGCCGCTTCGCTATCTTCGACAACGTCGCGTGCGGGCCCCGCTGGCCCCGCGGACCTCGCGGGCGTTTGGGGATCGCGCCGCGTCGCTACGCCCGCGCTTTCCTTTTCCGGCCGCTGCGCGGCGTCCGAACCAGGCGCACGGTCTGCGCGCAAGCGCAAACCGTCGAACATGCCGCGCACCTTCTCCGGCACGACCTTGCGCACGATCTCGGCGACGCGCTCGCGGAAGGTGATGCCGCGCTGCTCGGCGTAGTTCTGCGCGGGATCGGCGCGCTCGTAATCCGAGGCCATGTCCTTGGCCCGGTTGCGCGACAGGGTGCGGACAAGCCGCTCCTGGCCGGCGAAGTCGTCGCGGCCGTAATGCAGCTCCATGCCGTCGCGGTGCCGTGACAAGGCGACATAGCTGCCGTGGGCGTCCATGCCCGGCGTCGCCAGAACATGCGTGCGATCCACGGTCATGCCCTGCGCCTTGTGGATGGTCGCGGCATAACCGTGGTCGATGCGGTTGTAATCCTTCAGGTCGAACGAGACATTGCGCCCGTCATCGGTGCGCACGGTCATGGATTGCTGACTGACCTGTTCGATGGTCCCGAGGGTGCCGTTCTTGACCCCAAGCCCGCGCTCATTTTGCAGGAACATGACGCGATCCC
>JAGRKS010000214.1 GCA_020442185.1 Hyphomicrobiaceae bacterium | reverse complement strand
TGAAGATGCGGTCGTCGCCGAAGCTCGACTTCGCCTCGGAACGGGCGAGTACGAAACCCTCCTCGGTTTCGCGCCGGTTGTAGGCGATGCGCATGCCCTTGCCGCCGCCACCGGCGGACGCCTTGATCATGACCGGATAGCCGATCTGCTCGGCGATCTTCACCGCTTCGGTGGGGTCGGCGATCTCACCGAGGTGGCCTGGCACGGTCGAGACCTTGGCGGCGGCGGCCGCCTTCTTGCTCTCGATCTTGTCGCCCATCGCGGCGATCGCCTTCGCGTTCGGGCCGATGAAGACGATGCCGGCCTTTGCGAGTTCAACCGGGAATGCCTCGCGTTCGGACAAAAATCCGTAGCCCGGATGAACAGCTTCGGCGCCGGTCTGCTTGCAGGCATCGATGATGCGATCCATGAGCAGGTAGGACTGCGCGGCGGCCGGTGGGCCGATGTGGACGGCTTCGTCGGCCATCTCGACATGCAGCGCTTCGCGATCGGCATCGGAATAGACCGCGACGGTCTTGATGCCCATCCGCCTTGCCGTTTTGATGACGCGGCATGCGATCTCGCCACGGTTCGCAATCAGGATCTTGTTGAACATGCCCTGTCGTCGCCCCTGCTCTCGAAGTCTAGCCGGCCGCACCCGGCCGGGAAGGGTGTTCTAGACGGCCTGAGCGCCGAGGTAAACGGCCTGTGACACGGACATTAGACTTAAGCGAGAGCGGCTTGTGCGCACGACTGCTGGGTTCGCCCCGTGCCGGCACGCCCCGATCAGCCCGCCAGACGCGCAAGTGCAGGTCCGGACGTGCGCTGGCGGACCAGATCGATGGCTGCACGCAGCTCGTAATGCTGATCGGAATAGTGCAGTGGCACCGGAATGAGGCTGACCGCGTGGTCGATGCGGTCGATCTCGGCGCGATACTGCTCAACCTCGGCGGCCGCCGGTATGCGCCCCATGCGCCGCTCGAGCGACTTCAGCTGTCCGTACCAATACAGAAGGCGGCTGCGTATCCGCCACTGATAGACCATCGGCACGATCTTCAGCAACGGCAGCAGAATGGTTGCGATCGGCACGGCCATGATGAGCATGCGCTCGATGAAGGAGGCCAGCCAGAAGGGCAGGAAGCGCTGAAAGAACGGTTGGCCGGAGGTGTAGACGCGTTCGGCGTCTTCTGACAGCGGGAACTCGGGATCGACGGCCTTCGGGAACTCTCCGACCTGCTGGAACATGCCGCCATCCTTGTGGGTGGCGCGCAACGCGTCGACGATTGGGCCGGCTAGCGCGGGATGCAGATCGCCGCGAGCAACCAGTGCGGCTTGTGCGGCGACGAGGTTGACATCGGTACGCGGCAGGTTGCGACCGAGATCGATCGCCCCCTCCGGAAGCGTGATCTTCGTCAGGTAGGGAAACCGCCGCGTATAGGCTTCCGCGTGGCGGAAATTGACGAGCTTGAGCGTCTCATCACGCATCAGCTGTTGAAGCAACGGGCTTTCGGGCGCGAAGGTGAAGAATGCCGCGTCCGCCTCGCCCCGCGCCAGCGCCTCGACAGCTCGGTTTGCACCGAGCGGCAGGAACTCGGTGTTGGCGCCGTTGATACCATTGGCGGCGAGCAGTTCCTCCGACAAGCGGCGGGTGCCGCTCCCGACCCCACCGACGGCAATGCGCTTGCCGTGCAGCATCGCCAATCGGTCGACATCGTCGGGCAAACGGTGGAAGACCCATAGCGGCTCGAGAAAGATGCGGCCGAACGAGATGACGCCGGGCGCGGAAGCCGCGTTCGCGATGCCGCCTTGCATCAAGGCCAAATCGGCGGCCTTCGCGTCGTCGTTGCTCTGCAGCCGCTCGAGGTTTTCGACGGAGCCGGCGGATGAGCGAACCTCGAGCTCGAGACCGGCCCCCTTCAGGAGCTCGGCATATTTCTTTGCAAACGCGAAGTATGCTCCCGACTGTGAACCACTGGTAATGACGATGCGGCTCGGCGGCGCCGGCTGCACGAACTGATAGGCGAGCCAGAACGCCGCGAAGATGATCGCCATTGCCGGCGCGCCAATCAGCAGCATCTCGCGAACCTGCAGTTTCGACTCTCGTGTCAGCTCGCTCGACATCGACAGGTTTCCTCGCCAAGAATTTCCGCAGCGTGCAGATCAGACAGGCCGTCACCGCCGCACTTGATTTCGAAAGCGACGGTGATCGGCGGGCGAAACCTAGGAAACGAATATGGCAAGGCTCGACCCGTCGCACGGTCCACAGCACCGCAGGCCGGCCATTGACGGCCGATCGGTCAAGGGGAAATCGTCGGTAGGCGTCCCTGTATCTCCAGGTATTTCAGGACTCGATCGATCCCCCGCGGCGCGCGAGGTGGCGAACAGCCGAACGACCGCGATCCGCGCGGATCGGCCCGGTTCTCGCGAACGATGGTCAGAAATGAAATTGGCCCCGATGTCGCAGCAGGTGCGCCCAATCAGGCGGCGCACCGCATGCGTGCAACCGCTTCGGCGAGAACGGGATGCAACGATGCCTTCTCGCGCTCGAGATATGCGATCAGCGCCGCCTCCGTCACCTCGAGCCGGCCGCTCTGGCCCAGGCGCTCGGCCAGCCAGCCGGGCTCCAACGCCCCGGCTCCCTCGCCGACGATCATCGCGATCCGCTCCTGCTCGATCTCGTGCAGATTGCGCGCCTCGGCGGATTGTTCGCGATAGGCCCCAGCGAGCCGTGATGACGTCAACATGTCCTCCACCATATCCAACGCGGATGGGGACGACGACACGTGGCGCGCGGCCGAAACGTCGCGATGCAGCGCCATTTCGCGCGTCGGCACCTCGAACCCCGAGGTCGCGAGCACCACGTTGGCGACGAACTTGGCGAAGAAATCGCTCCACGCAGGATTGAACGGCCCGGCCGATACGGCGGTGTTGATCTCGAACAGGACATCGGCCTCCGTCCGCGTGATCGGCTGGGCGACATCGCCGCCGAACGCGTAGAGGATGCGGCGCAGAAGCTCGATCTCGAACTCGTCGATCCCCTCTGCGGCGACGGCGCCTTCCTGACGCAGCGCCCCCCGACCTTCGGCGACAGCAAGACGCACCTGCTCGATTGCCAGTCGCACGAGACGCGGCGGCGACCAGCGCGCCTGTTGCATGACCGTGATCAGCAGCTCGAGGCGGCGGCGGGTGGTCACCACGCCGTTGCGCTGAATACGTGCGATGAGCCAATCGGCGTTATCCGTCGTCAGGTAGCCGGACGGCTCGCAGCGATGGACGATGAAGTCTGTGATCTGCGAAATGAAAAGTTCGATCCAGCCACGTGATGGATCGCCGAGCGCCTCGTCGAGCGCGAGGAGTTGGTCGACCTCCTCGGCGGAGAGAGCATCGTCGGTGTAGATGATGCTGCGCAGTCGCAAGAGGTCCAGTTCGCTGATGGCGCCGCTTGCAAAAATCTCTGCGAGGGAAATTCCCCTGAATTCACGCATCCTCGGTCATCCCGATCCGATGGCCTGATTTTCCGGCCCGATTCTCTGGCAATCCAAGGGAAAGCGTAGGCGGGTATGCTTACGAATTTGCTAAGGAGCGTTCGAAGTCGCGTCAAAGCGCGGGCGTTCTTCGTCTCGACACCGAACGGACGATGTCATGGCCGAAAACAGGTCGGCGGACCGCTCGATGCGATCCGCCGACCTGCCGTCTACCTAACCCGACGTTCTCACAGAGGTTCGGGCTGTCACTGTTCGCGTCAGCGGCCGACCCGCGGCAAACCGAACAACCGGCGGCGGCTGTCGTTCTTCTCGGCGATGATGTGCCAGCGGGCCGCCTGCTGGCGCTGGCGCAGGTCGCGCGCCTCCGCACGCGTCAGCCGGCCGTCGGCCAGGTAGGCATTGCGAACCGCGGCGATGCGGCGCTGCTCCGCCCGGAGCTTGATGCCCTCGGTCCAGGTGATCTTGCCGCTGCGGCGGCCCTGTTCGATGGAATAGGCCTGCTTCTCGAAGCGCTTGTCGACGGGCTTCACCGAGTGCGCGGATGCAAGGGCGGTCGAGCCAACCAGCATCGCGGCCGCAAGCGTGATGATCTTCGAAACGTTCATGGTCATTCTCCGTTGTTGTCAGTTCGGCCGGCTCACTCCGGCGGGATGAAATTCAATGCGATGGTCCGAGACTACGGCCGTCGCTTTGAACTCATCCTGAACGCCGTTTTCATCTCTGGTTCAGGCTCGCGGCAAAACCGCGGCACAGCCGCTAAGGTGCTGACGAAATACGGATATTTTAGGATACCCCGAGACATGTGCCGGCATCGGGCGGGACAATGCGGAACCACTGAACCGATCGTCGTCCTGGTGGATCTCGGCGCCACATCGACAACCCGTTCGCGCAACAAAATCTAGTTGGCTGAATATTGTTGCGGAGTTCATCGCGTCCGGCTTACGCCTTGATCGTCGACGCAGGGGGCATCGAATTCTCGGCCTTCTGCCATCGAAGCAAACAGGGCGCACTTATCGTTCCGGGTCTACGCGTCAACCGACCGTATCCGGGTGTGCTCGATGGTCCGGCCCGGGGGCTGGCCGCATCGCCGTCCGTTACTTCGGACCTCGCCGGCACCACGATGACGTTTCCAGACGGGTCGATCGTCACTGGAGCGGCCGCAACGAGACCACCCAGGAACAATGAGGTTTCAATCTACATCGACAGGAATCCCTGACGCACATAGCGCTGCGTTGCGACGACGGTGAAGAGCAAGGGGCGCTGTGATGGCGGTCGGACCATCGATCCGCAAACCGGCCGCTGCGATTGCAATGGTGACAGTGTCTGGAACGGTCGCGCGTGCGTGGCGCCGAAGTGAACCGCAACGGTCAATTGCATTGGATCGATAGTCGATCGACGGCAGTGAACCGCCGCCGGTCAGGCTGACACCCTGAAGGGGTGGAGATATCTGTTTGAAAGGCCAGTATCGTGACGCACCCGATCGACTGGTTGCGTCACGATCCTCGCCGCGGATTTCAGCGGTTGATCCGACTGGCACTGCGACGGAGCTTGCCGGAGCACTGCACCGAATTCGAGACGACAACGCGATAGAAGAGACACCGTCCGGTCAGAGTGCCCGGCGCACCCTTCGCCCATTTCGCACAGACTTTCTGCGAGCAGTTCGATGGCAAAACGACGTCGCCTGCGGACGCTGGTCCGGCGACGAAACCCGTGATGGAAGCGGAGGCAACAGCTGCGAGAATCAACTTCTTCATTTTGCTTCTCCATGATGTCGAAAAGGCCTCGGCGCCGCACGGCGCCGAACCCGATTACGATCGCCGACGAAGGTCCATCGGCGAACGCTCGACACATAACAATGAGCAGAAGTTGACGCTGTTCCGTCGGGAACGTTTGCGGCGAGCATGGCACGGACGACGTGGTCGTTCGCTGCCGAGGGCATGAGCGCAACAATTTCGGCTGGAGCAAACACTGGCCCGCCGTCCGAGGCCGCGTCCCGACGAGGGCTAGGCCTAGGACTCGGGCTAGCCGATGGTCCGCACGATGCCGCCTTCGACGCGCAACGCCGCGCCGTTTGTGGCCGAGGCCTCCTTGGAGGCGGCATAGACGACCATGTTGGCCACCTCCTCGACACTCGCAAAGCGCTGCAGAAGTGAGGACGGGCGCTGCTCTTTCACGAATGTCGCGGCCATTTCGTCGACGGCGACACCGGCATCCTTGGCCATAGCGACGAGAAACTCCTCGACGCCCTCCGAGCGCGTTGGGCCGGGAAGCACCGAGTTCACGGTGACGCCGGTACCCGCGGTCAACTCGGCAAGCCCGCGCGCCACCGCAAGCTGCGCCGTCTTCGTCATCCCGTAGTGGATCATTTCCTTTGGAATGTTGAGACCCGATTCCGACGAGATGAAAACGATACGCCCCCAGTTGCGCGCCAGCATACCCGGCATCAGCGCACGCGACATCCGCACGCCCGACATGACGTTGACCTCGAAGAAACGTGTCCAGTCTTCGTCCTCGATGGCGAAGAAGTCCTTCGGTTCGAAGATGCCGGTGTTGTTGACCAGGATATCCACCGCGGAAGCCTTCTCGACCAGGGTCGCGCACCCCTCCGCGGTCGAGACGTCGGCGGCGACACCGGCCACGCGCGAACCGGGCACATCCACTTTGATTTTCGCGATCGCGACATCGACCGACGCCTGCTTGCGGCCATTGACGACGACCTTCGCGCCGGCTGCGGCCAGCCCCTTGGCAGTTGCGAGACCGATGCCGGCCGTCGAGCCGGTAACAAGGGCCGATTTGTCGGTGAGATTGATGTTCATTACTGAAGCTCCTGCGGCATCCCGTTCATTGGTTGCACTTGGGGGCGGAAGCTGCGCCGATCAATCGGGCGCGCCATCGATTGGTCTGCACGGCCAATCACGATCCTTCGATCGGCGGGCGTTCGGTTCAGCCTTTGTCCGATTTGCGCCGCACGCGCTCCTCGAAGCGCGCGACGTTGACGACGACGCGCTCGTGGCGGCCGTCGCCGATCAGTTCCCTCTCGTCGTGGACCGTGACATCGAAGCGGATCGTGCGACCTTCGACAGCGGTAACGACAGCCTCCGCCGTGACGCGCATGCCGACAGGGGTTGCCGCGATGTGGCGGACGTCGAGATGGATGCCGAGGCTCTGGTGCCCCTCCGGCAGCAGATGTTCGGCGGCAGCCAATGCGGCGGCCTCGACGACGTTGATCATGACCGGCGTCGCGAGCACCGGAATGACGCCGGAACCGACCTTTGCCGCCGTGTGCTCCGGCCCGACGGTGAGGGAGGCGGTGCCCTTAAGACCTGGGGTGATGGCGGCCGTCGCACTCTTGGTCATTCGCGCCTTCCGCCTACCGTCGACACCTAGACCGAGAACGCCCGGGACTGATCTCGTCGATCAACTGCCACACCAACGTTTCCGTCGCCGAAGCATTCGATCCGCCTCACAATGGAATGTTGTCGTGCTTCTTCCACGGGTTTTCGACGGTCTTGTTGCGCAGCATGTTGAGCGCCCGGCAGATGCGCTGGCGCGTCGTGCTCGGCAGGATCACCTCGTCGATGTAGCCACGCTCGGCGGCGACGAATGGATTGGCGAAGCGGCGTGAATATTCGTCAGAGCGCGCCTTGATCTTTTCTGGATCGCCGAGTTCCGAGCGATAGATGATCTCGGCGGCACCCTTAGCGCCCATCACCGCGATTTCGGCCGTCGGCCAGGCATAATTGACGTCGCCGCGAATGTGCTTCGAGCTCATGACGTCATAGGCGCCGCCATAGGCCTTGCGGGTTATGACGGTGACCTTGGGCACGGTTGCCTCGGTGAATGCGAACAGCAGCTTGGCGCCGTGCTTGATGAGACCGCCGTACTCCTGCGCCGTTCCCGGCAGGAAGCCCGGCACGTCGACGAGCGTCACGATCGGGATCTCAAAGCAATCACAGAACCGCACGAAGCGCGCCGCCTTGCGAGAGGCATCGGAATCGAGCACGCCCGCCAGCACCATC
>JAGRKS010000213.1 GCA_020442185.1 Hyphomicrobiaceae bacterium | reverse complement strand
CTGAGCGCCTTCGGCGCTGGAGTGCCCGCATCGCGGGCGGCCGCTGTGTGGCTGGAGTGCCGGAACCACTAACGACAGCTGCATGACCAGCGCCATCCGGCCGGCTCCCCGGAAGGGGAGTCGGATGGCGCGAGCAAAACGAGCCCATCCGGCCGGCTCCCCGGAAGGGGAGTCGGCCGGCGCAAGTAAGAGAGCACCGGCTCCCCCGAGGGGGGGCGGATGGTGCGAGCAAAAAGAGCTCATCCGGCCGGCTCCCCGGAGGAAATTCGGCTCTCAAGGGCGAGCGTGCCGACCGTGCTGCGTGGGTGTTGCAACTGTTGCAGCTGTTGCATCAGGCGGCGAGCGAAAAACATACGTGTTTACAACGCATTAATCCATGTGGCGTGGGGATGCCGTTGCAATGCTGCATTTCGCGCTTCTCAGGCAACGTATTGAAAAATCACAAACATCGCTACATTCGAATGTTGGCATGAACATTGCGATATCTATTTGCATCAGCACCGGCCGCGACAGGAATTCAGCGGTTGTTGCGGATCTGGGCAGGAAACACCCCGTCGCGGCTGGGCCGCGCGCAAACATAGGAGCAGAACTATGATGAAGGCACTCAAGATGACCGCGATGGCCGCAGCGCTCGCAATTGGCGCCGCCGCAATTCCGATGACCGACGCCAAGGCTTGGGGCTGGGATGGTCCCGGTTGGGGCGGTCCGGGCTGGGGCAACAACGGCTGGGGCAACGGTTGGGGCAACGGCACCGGCTCTGGAAACTTCTCCATGAACTTCGGCGGCAACCTCGCCGGTCACGGCAATGGTTACGGCAACGGCTACGGTAACGGCTACGGCTACCCCTATGGCTACGGCTATGCTCCCTACGGCTACGCACCGTACGGCTATGCGCCCCAGGCCTACGCACCTGCTCCTTACGGCTATGCCCCGGCACCCTACGGCGCGCCCGTTCCGCCTCAGGCTCAGGCTCAGGTTGGCCAGCCGACTGCTCCGGCACAGGCTCCAGCCAAGCCGGCGAACTGATCGACGCCACTTGTTTTCGACGCTGACGTACCAGGCGCCGGTTTCCTCCTCCGGCCCGGCCGCCTATTACCTGCGCCCGCTCTAACGAGCGGGCGCCCTTTTTTGTGTCTGGTTCGCCACCACGACACGCCGGAAATTTGCGCGCACCGGCGATCTTCGACAGATGCAATGTCGAACGCCAGACGCCTCAGCCGGCTCGTGCGAAGCCCTTGTGACGACGTGGCCAGAGGTCAGTGCCGCTCGACGAAGCTGTCGACGACGCGCTTGCGGCCTGCCTTGTCGAAATCGATTGTCAGCTTGTTGCCGTCGACGGAAACGATCTCGCCATAACCGAACTTGAGATGGAACACCCGCTCGCCGACAGAGAAGGACGAGGTGGCGGCCGATGACGCGACGAGTTCGCCGTCGATCGTGATCGGTTGCCGTGCGCGCTGGGCCTTGGCATCGCGGTTCCAGTCCTCGGCGGTTCGGCGCTTGGCGCGCTGCCAGCCTGGCGTATCGTAGCTCGACGCGAAGGCGCCCGCCGTCTGCCCGGCGTTGCCGCCGCCGCCCGATCCGCCGAAGCCGCCGTCCTTGCGGTCGAACCGGCTTGGCCCGAACGGATTGCCGAAGTTGCGTCCGAAATTCTGATAGGCGCCCCCGAACGGACCCTTGGCCTCGATCACTTCGACGTTGTCCTCCGGCAACTCGTCGACGAAGCGCGATGGAATCGCCGACTGATAGAGGCCGCGATTGCGCCGGTTCTGCGCGAAGGAAACGCGCGCGCGGCGCTTGGCGCGCGTAATGCCGACATAGGCGAGGCGGCGCTCTTCCTCGAGGCCAGCCTGTCCGCTTTCGTCGAGCGAGCGCTGGTGCGGAAAGAGCCCTTCCTCCCAGCCGGGCAGGAATACGGTGTCGAACTCGAGCCCCTTGGCCGCATGCAGCGTCATCAGGCTGACGCGGTCGCCGTCATCGCCCTGGTCGGCGTCCATGACGAGGCTGACGTGCTCCAAAAAGCCCTCAAGCGTGTCGAACTGGTCCATGAAGCGGACGAGTTCCTTGAGGTTCTCGAGGCGGGACTGGGCTTGTGGGCTCTTGTCGGCCTGCCACATGGCGGTGTAGCCGGATTCATCGAGCAACAGCTCTGCAAGTTCGGTGTGGCGCATGCTCGAGATGCGCCCGCGCCAACGCTCGAAGCTGATCAGCAGATCGGTGAGCGACTTGCGCGCCTTGCCCGTCAGCTCCTCCGTTTCGACGATCTCGCGAGCGGCGTTGAACATCGCAATTTCGCGGGCGCGCGCAAGCTCGCGAATGCGCTTCAGCGTCGTATCGCCGAGACCGCGTTTGGGGACATTCATGATGCGCTCGAACTTGAGATCGTTCGACGGATTGAGCGTGACGTCGAGATAAGCGATTGCGTCCTTGATTTCCTGGCGCTCGTAGAAGCGCGGGCCACCGATGACGCGATAGGGTAGGCCGAGCGTGACGAAGCGATCCTCGAGGCTGCGCATCTGGAACGAGGCACGCACGAGAACCGCGATTTCGTTCAACGGGTGCTTCTGGCGCTGCAGCTGCTCGATGTCCTCGCCGATGACGCGCGCTTCTTCGTCGTCGTCCCACACGCCCGTCACCGTCACCTTGTCACCGGACTGGCCGTCGGTGAACAGCGTCTTGCCGAGCCGCCCTTGGTTCTTGGCGATCAGGCCCGAGGCCGCTGCGAGGATGTGGCTGGTCGAGCGATAGTTGCGCTCGAGGCGAATGACGGTCGCGCCCGGAAAGTCGCTGTCGAACCGCAGGATGTTGTCAACCTCGGCGCCGCGCCAGCCGTAGA
>JAGRKS010000049.1:3598-31373 GCA_020442185.1 Hyphomicrobiaceae bacterium | reverse complement strand
CAGGTTCGAGGCATCCATCGCGCCACCCGACGTCGCGCCCGCACCAATGACGGTGTGGATCTCGTCGATGAACAGGACCGCGCCAGGATAATTCTCGATTTCGCGCATGACGGCCTTGAGCCGCTCCTCGAAGTCGCCGCGATACCGCGTGCCAGCCAGCAGCGATCCCATATCGAGCGCGAAAATGGTCGCATCCCGCAGCACCTCTGGAACCTCGCCACGCACGATCTTTCGCGCAAGGCCTTCCGCGATCGCCGTCTTGCCGACGCCGGGGTCGCCCACCAGCAGCGGATTGTTCTTCTGGCGGCGGCAGAGCACCTGAATGGTGCGCAGCACTTCGGGCTCGCGACCGATCAACGGATCGATCTTGCCGTCGCGCGCCTTCTTGTTGAGGTTGACGCAGTACGTATTAAGCGCGTCCTGGCCCGCCTTCTTTTCCTCGCCCTCCCGCATATTTTCCTCGTCAACGCCGGTTACAGGGCGGGGCTCGGACATGCCGGGCCTCTTGGCCAATCCGTGGCTGATGTACTGGATGGCATCGAACCGCGTCATATCCTGCTCCTGCAGGAAGAACGCGGCATGACTTTCGCGCTCGGCAAAAATCGCGACGAGCACGTTGGCGCCCGTCACCTCCTCGCGGCCGGAAGACTGCACGTGAACCACAGCGCGATGGATGACGCGCTGGAAGCCGTTGGTCGGCGCTGCCTCGCTCGAGCCGCGCATCACCAGATAGTCCAACTCGCTATCGAGGAATTCGACAAGCCGCTTGCGCAGCTTTTCGATGTCGACGTTGCATGCGCGCATGACGGCGGCCGCATCGCGGTCGTCGACGAGCGAGAGCAGCAGATGTTCGAGCGTCGCCGCCTCATGGCTCCGCTCATTGGCATACTCGAGCGCGCGGTGAAGAGCGGTCTCGAGGCTTTTCGAGAATGACGGCACTGTGCCTCTTACTCCTTCTCCATTGTGCATCTCAGCGGATGCTGGTGCTGACGCGAGAATTCCATCACCTGGTTGACCTTGGTCTCTGCGACCTCGAACGTATAGACACCGCAAATCCCGACACCTTTGTGGTGAACGTGAAGCATGATGCGGTGAGCGTCGTCGCGGCCCTTGTTGAAGAACCGCTCCAGAACATGCACGACGAACTCCATCGGCGTGTAGTCGTCGTTCAACAGTAGCACCTTGTAGAGCGACGGCTTCTTTGTCTTCGGCCTGGTTTTCGTGACGACGTCGGTGCGACCGTCCTCGTCACCGCCGTTCTTGTTCTTGTCGCCGCCCTTCTTGTCGTCGTCCTTGTCCGCCAGCCGCGGCAGCTGCCGCGACCATTCGCGTTCGTCGATTGCGTTCGTTACCATGTGGATCAAGTTGCTCATGCTACCGCGCTCCGTCGCGGTCCGTGCTCGTCTCATGACGTCTTGGCGCTCGCTGACGCCTTGCCGACTACTCTACCTGTTCCGACCCGCGACCCGCAATTCAACTCGCTCCAAGGACATGACGGACGATCCAGCATGCTATTGTTCGGGGCCGAGGGGAAGATCTGCGGAACGGAGCCTCACATGCGGCCCGGACAGGATGAAGACCTGCATTAGGTAGTGCCGCGGAACCGATTTGCTAGGCGCGCGCGCCAGTCAGCGTGAACCGGACGCATCGATGGCCGGTCGAGCTGCCTTTGAATTGAGCATCTTGGGGCTCGAAGTGGCGGGCCGGCCCAACCAGAATTCGCCGAAGAGATCGATATGTCGCATACCGCGGTCGGCAGCGGCGCCAGCGCAGGCCCTTAAAGATATAAGGCCCGGTCTGACGACCGGGCCTTACCAAACTGAAGACGTGATACGCTTTTAGAACGGCAGTCGATCAAGGAACGCTCGGCGATGCCAGTTGCACCCCTGGCGCCATCCCTGATGCCATCCTTGGCCGCGTTCAGCGCTGGCCCTGCATCATTTTCTCCATGGGCTTGTACATGCCCTTGGCGAATTCGGCGTACATGCTGCCGATCTTGGCCATCTGGTGCATATATTCGTCATAGCTGCGCTTGACGAACTTGGTCTGGATGTCCATCGCCTGCTCGAGCGACTTCGAGCCCATCAGCTGTTCGAATGTCGCGGTGCCGTCCTCGAACGAACGCTTCGTGTAGTCGCTGAACTCGGCGGCGATCGCCTGCCAGCTCTTGGTCATTTCACCGAGCACCTTCATGGACGAATCCATGTTGGCCTGCCCAAACTTTTGCATATCGTTGAAATTCGTGATCATGGCTTCAACCTCATGTGTGACAAGCGGGAGGAATCTGTTCGAGACCTTGCTGCGTTGCACAAATCTCTATGGCCATAACTAGATCGTCTCCGTGACGGTTTCAAGAGGAAATTGCTGCGTTGCAACAATTTCCTCTAGTCATTTCGATTATGAACCTGATGCATGCACGCTTTAACGAGACGTTTGCCGCGCAAGCGTAGACTGCGAAATGTGGCGGCATGGCCAAAAAGCTGCCCAATAACAATGGTTCGGTATCCGGAACGGGTCGGGGTATCAGCCGCGGGGACGCGTACGGGGGGATTGGTCCGCTTTCGGACGACCACCACTCGGACACCCTCTGCCGAACCAAGTCGAACAGGTCGAGTGGTTAAACGAGAGATGGTTTTCGCCGGTCAGGTCCTGCAACGGGCCAGGACAGAGTTTCGCTGTTGTCGTGCGGCTTGCGCCCGCGGTGCCAAGTTTGTCCTGGCGCTGGCGACCGCCGCATGCGCCGGGCTTTCGGCCGCCGCCGCCGCCGAACGCTCCGCCATGGTCATCGACGCGAATACCGGCGCTGTTCTCTATGCGAGCAAGGCAGATGCCGAGCGCTATCCCGCCTCGCTTACCAAAATGATGACCCTCTACATGACCTTCGACCTGATCGAGAAGGGTCGCTTGCGCTACTCCGACCAAGTGACGATCAGCGCCCAGGCGTCGGCCCAGCCGCCGTCCAAACTCGATCTCGACCCAGGCGAGAAGATCACCGTGCGTGATGCCGTGCGCGCGCTCGTCACCAAGTCGGCCAACGACATCGCCGTGGCACTCGCCGAGCGTATCGCCGGCAGCGAGCGCAATTTCGCACGTCTCATGACGCGCAAAGCGCGGGAAATCGGGATGTCGCGGACGACATTCCAGAACGCGTCGGGGCTGCCGAATTCCGAACAAATCACCACCGCACGCGACATGCTGACGCTGGCATTACGCCTCCAGGACGACTTCACCAAACACTATGAGGTGTTCAATACGCGCCAGTTCACCTACCGCGGGAAGAGCTATCGCAACCACAACACGCTGCTGTTGCACTATCGCGGCACCGACGGGATCAAGACCGGTTACACGCGCGCCTCCGGCTTCAATCTCGTCTCGTCCGTCAAACGCAACGGCCGGCATCTGGTTGCCGCCGTTTTCGGCGGCAAGACCGCCGGCGCCCGCAACGCTGAAATGCGCAACATTCTCGATCGCAGTTTCTCGAAGGCATCGCGGCAGAAAACGCGTAAGGCGCTGCCGAGACTGATCGCCGAGCCCCGCCGGACGAGCCGCCCGAAACGCGTCGCCGCCGCGGCGACCCCGCCGCCGCCTCTGCCCGCCCTGGCCCCAGCGACTGAGCCGCCGTCAACCGACCGCGCGGCCAGCGGTGCCGCAGTCGATCGTCCAGCCATCCAGATCGCGCGGGTTAAATCCGTCGGCGTGGTCGAGCATCTCTCTCAGCGCCCGGCCTCTGTCGAGGAACCCGCACCAGCGGCCAGCATCGCCGGGCTTCTCGCCGCCCATTCCCCGCCCGATCGCGTCGCGACGTCGGCCGAGCCCGAACGGCCGACTGTACCCCCGGCAGCCGACGCGAACACCACGATGCGTGGCCGTGCGCCCTCGACGTTGCACGAGCAATTGTCGCGCATCCTGGCGGCACATCGTGATCCCTCGAACGACGACGGGCGGCGCAACCCGCTGCGTGCCAGCCTCGCCGCCGATGCCGATGCTGGTCAGAGCCCGCCCCCGCAACAGCCCAGACCGGCGCAAGACAGCCAAGTCTCGACCCTGCGCGGCACCGTCGCCGAAACGTCCGACCAGCCCGTAAGGCCAGGTGCGGATCGGGGACCGTTCCTGATCCAGGTGGGTGCCTATGCCACTCCGGCGGAAGCCGAGCGGCAGCTCGAGAAGATCAGCAATCAGGCAAGTCGGCTGGTCGCGGGCACCGAACCGGTGACGCAGCCCGTCGTCGCGGGCGACCGCAAGCTCTACCGGGCGAGGTTCGCGGGTTTCGAATCCGGCCGCGCCACCGAAACGTGCGTCGAGCTGCGCCGACGCTCCATCGATTGCTTCGTTATGAAAATCCGCTGATCCATGGGGGTCAGTCGTTGCGCGAAGCCTGCGCTTGATCACCGCACGGCGTCGAGCAGCACGTCCTTCGCCTCGTTGATCTTGGCGGCAAGATAAGTCGACCCGCCGCGATCGGGATGCAGCTTCAGCATCAGCTCACGATGGGCACGGCGCACGTCTTCGCGGCTCGCGCCCGGCGCAAGACCAAGGATCTCGTAGGCCTCCTCGATGCTCATCCGCCCGTCGTTGCCGCCCGCCATGCGTTGTTCGCCCCGCGCGACGTCGTCGCGCCACGTCGGATGCGTGCGGTCGAGGTAGGCCTCGATGAGCTGGGCCGATTGCTGATCGACGTGCCGGCAGTCCTGCCAGAGCAGTGCCAGCTCCTCGGCTCGCATCGACTGGATCGAGCGGCCGGCGAACAGCCCCTTTATGACGCGGCCGCGGATCGCGCCGCTGTCGTGATCGAGTTCCATTTCCAGGTGATCGGTGACGATCTGCGACCGCTGGCCCGCAGACCTCGGGCGCCCGCCACCGAACGCACCACCGCCCCCCCTGCCCGCCAGCAGCCACAGCCCCAACATCGCGAGCGGCGCGGCGATGGCGAGGCCCCCACGCGCCATCGCCACGGCCGCGGCCAACAGCGCGAGGATGCCACCGGAGATCGTGAGTGTGCGGGCCAAGTGAGCGGGGTTCGCGCGTACGAACCAGCGGATCGCAAGAAGAACGGCGACCAGAAAGGCTGCGCCGAGCAGGAGCGATCGCATCTGCGGCTAACCCCTTGCCGGCGGCAGCTGGGCGAGCAGCCGGCGCGCGCCCGCGCCGCGCGTTCCGTCCGACAAGGCCTCGAGGGCCGGGCGACCACCCGACGCATAGACGGCGACGGCGGTCAGCAAGTCGCGCAACTGGGAGGCGGCACCGGCGTCGAACCGGCAATAGGCCCCGCCAGTCAATCGCGCGATCTCGCGAAAGCCCCGCTCGGCATTCTGGTCGCGCCCCTCCTGAAACAGGAATACCGGGACCGCGAGCATCGCCAGTTCGCCGGCGCGGTGACAAAGCCTGTCGATATCTTCCTCCATGCAGTCCCCGACATAAACCAGGGCATTGACACGGCCGCGCTCGCTTTCGCCCCGGACATGCGCCAGCACCTTGCCGATCTGGGTGAAACCGCCGCGACAAGAAACGCTGGTCATCAGCCGTGCGAGATCGCGGGGCTCGCCGACCCAGCGCGAGGCGCGGCATTCGCCGTTGCCACGAAAATAGACGAGTTGCACGTCAAGCCCGCCAACATCGGCCACCGCCTCGAACATGTCGGCCTGCAGCGAGAGCGCCAAATCCCAGGTCGGCTGCCGGCTCATGGTCGCGTCCATGGCGAAGACGAGGCGACCTCGCCCCGCACCGCCCGTCTCCGGACGCGCAAGCGTACGCATCTGCGCGACGAATGCCGCCACGTCGGCGGCACTCGAACGGCTGGCGGTCGGCCGATCCTCGGGCATCCTTGCTGCCGCCGCTTCGGCCACGTCACCACGACGGCCAGAAGGCGTCGGCCCTTTCCCCGCGGAACGCTCGTCCGCCGGCCTGACCGGTCGCGCTTTGCCGTCTTCGTCCGCGCTCATCGTCTCCGCTTCCCACATGTAGCACACGTGCCGTGGTCGCCATGCGTCTCGTGTTCCGCCTCCGACACCTGGTTCCCCATGCAGAATCCGGGGACCAGGCGCTAGTGACGCAACACCAGGGGCACCATCGCGACATCGCCGCGACGCCCATCGTTCAACATGGCGTCATGCACCTCTACTGACAATGATCCCGCTCGATCCGCTGTCCGGATTCCAGAGCCTGCGGCGCCGCTTTGTGCCTTTCCGCCGTTCACGATTTCGACGTCGCTGGAGCTTTGCCGTCGACGGACACTGCGAGCAGCTCGATATTTCCACCGGTCGCTGTGACGTCGGTCGCGACGACGCGTTCCGTCGCGAACGCTGCCAGCATGCGCGGACCACCGGCTTTCGGCCCCGTCCCGGAAAGCCCCTCGCCGCCGAACGGCTGCACGCCCGGCACCGCGCCGATCTGATCGCGATTGACATAGATGTTGCCGACGCGGGCATGCTCGACGACGTGCGCGGCAACCGCCTCGATGCGGCTGTGCAGCGACACTGTCAGACCGTATCCGGAGGCGTTGATCGCCGCGACGACCTTGTCGAGATGGCCGGCCTCGTAGCGGACGACATGCAGGATCGGCCCGAAAACCTCGCCGCCGATGTCGGACATCGCGCCGACCTCGTAGATTGCCGGCGTCACATAGGTACCAGTGCGGCATGCTTCGGGAACTGCGAGATCGATCACCTGGCGATGGCGCGCGCCCATGCGCATCTTGTGGCCTTCGAGGCGATCTTCGGCCGCCTCGTCGATCACCGGCCCGATGTCGGTCGCCGGATCGAGTGGATCGCCGATGTCGAGCGCTTCGGTCGCCCCCGCCAGCAGGTCGATCGTACGGTGCGCGATATCCGATTGCACGAACAGGATGCGCGCCGCCGAACAGCGCTGACCGGCGCTGTCGAACGCCGAGCGGACGGCGTCGCGGACGACCTGTTCGGGCAGTGCCGTCGAATCCGCGATCATCGCGTTGACGCCACCGGTTTCGGCGACGAACGGCACGATCGGCCCGCGCCGGTCCGCAAGCGCCTTCTGGATAGACCAGGCGGCCTCGCTCGATCCGGTGAACGCGACGCCTTGGACGCGCGGATCCTTGACGAGACGCGCTCCGACATCGCCGGCACCGATCACGAGGTGGAGGCAATTGCCGGGAACGCCGGCTTCGTGCAGGAGCTTTACGGCGAGCCATGCGGTGATCGGGCTCTGCTCCGCAGGCTTGGCGACGACTGGGTTACCGGCCGCCAGCGCCGCCGCGATCTGTCCCGTGAAGATCGCGAGCGGGAAATTCCATGGGCTGATTGCGGCAATTGGCCCGCGCCCGCGCAGCCAATAGTCGTTGGTCTCCCCGGTCGGCCCCTTGAGACGGCGCGGGCCGGCAAATTGACGCCGCGCCTCGGCCGCGTAATAGCGCAGGAAATCGACGGCCTCGCGCACCTCCGCCTCGGCATTCGCCAGCGTCTTGCCGGTCTCCCGGATCATCACGCCCATCAGGATCGCGCGATCACGTACGAACATCCCGGCCGCCGCTTCGAGGATCCGCGCACGCGTCTCGGCCGGCGTCCGTTCCCAAGCGTGCGCCGCGCCGCTCGCGAGCGACAGCGCCTGATCGATCGCCGGGGCCGCGGCATCATGGATGGTGCCGAGCCGCTCGCGCCGGTCATGCGGGCAGATCGCGAGCCGCCCGTCGCCATCGCGGGGCGACGGTTGTCCGCCGATGATGGAGCAGGCTTCGAACGGCGTCGCAAGCGCGGTTGCGATTTCGCCAAGCAACCCGCCGCGAACGGCCGGATCGGCCAGCGCCAGACCTTCGCTGACGCGGCGCTCGGGCAGCAGAATGTCGCGTGGGGGCACGATCAGCCGCCCCGTCGCTATGTCGGCGCCGCCGGACTTGCTCCATCGATCGGAGAGGGACCGTACCGGGTCGGCGATGATGTCGGCGACAGGAGTTGCGTCATCGGCCAGACGGTGGACAAACGAGGTATTGGCACCGTTCTCGAGCAGGCGCCGCACGAGATAGGCGAGCAGATCCTCGTGACCGCCGACGGGCGCATAGATGCGGCACGGACGGCCGAGCTTCGTGTCGCCGACAACCTCGTCGTAGAGCGCATCGCCCATCCCGTAGAGCCGCTGGAACTCGCACCGGGCGTCGCGGCCGGCGATGTGGACAGCAGCGAGCGTCTGCGCGTTGTGGGTTGCGAACTTCGGATAAAATGCCTCGGGGGCGGCCAGAACGTAGCGCACGCAGGCGAGATAGGAGAGATCCGTGTGCGCCTTCTCGGTCAGCACCGGATAATCCTCGTAGCCGCGCTCCTGCGCCCACTTGATCTCGCTGTCCCAGTAGGCACCCTTGACCAGCCGGATTGGGATGCGCTTGCCGGTAAGCTCCGCCAACCGGCGCAGCCAGCGAAGCACGGGAATGGCGCGCTTCGAATAGGCCTGGACGGCGATGCCGAGCCCCTGCCAACCATCGAGCGCGGGATGCGAGAGCGCCGCTGCGAAGGCCGCCAGCTCGATGTCGAGCCGCTCTTGTTCCTCGGCATCGATCATCAGCGAGAGGCCGCGCTCGCGTGCCGCGCGCGCAAGCGTCAAGAGGCGCGGGTCGAGTTCGGCTGCAAGGCGCCGCTCCTTTCCCGGCTCGAAGCGCGGATGGATGGCCGATAGCTTCACGGATACGTTGGGCCGCGCCATCAGGGCATCTGCGTGGTCGGCCGCGAACGGTCCCGCCGCATCGCCGATGGCCTGGATCGCGTGCATGTAGCGGTCGAAGTAACGGGTGGCGTCGGCGTCGCTCAGCGCTGCCTCGCCCAGCATGTCGAACGAGAACCGATATCCCTTGGCCTGCAGGGGCTTGGCGCGCTTGATCGCCTCGCCGATGTCGCGCCCGAGTACGAACTGATCGCCGAGCAGCTTCACCGCGCGCCGAAGTGCTTGGCGGATGACACCCTCGCCCGAGCGCGCGACGAGGCGCTTCAGGCTGTCGATGGGAGATTGTCCCGCGGCAAGCCCGAGCTTGACGACGCGCCCGGTCAGCATCAGCCCGAACGTCGAAGCGTTGACGAACGTGCTGCCGGAGTGTCCGAGGTGCCGCGCCCATTGGCCCTCGCCGATCTTTTCGGCGATCAGTTTGTCGGCCGTCTCGCTATCGGGGATGCGCAGCAGGGCTTCGGCGAGACACATCAAGATGACGCCTTCCTCGCTCGAAAGGCCGTACTCGTGCAGGAAGGCATCGACGCCCGCGTGACGACCACGGTTCTGGCGCATCGCGACGACGAGGCGCCGCGCGAGTTCAGACGTCCGCCGCGCCTCGTCTTCGGTCCAGGCGGCCCGTTCGATCAGCGCGCCGACAAGAGCGGGCTCAGCCGTCAGGTGAAAGGCGGAAATCTCGTCGCGGCGCGGCAATCCTTGCAATCTCGTGTGCGCGGCGGTCGCGGTGCCGCCTTCGGAAGCAGCCCCAGCCGCGCGGCCTTGCGCGGGATCGGCCGCGCAACCGGCGGCATCCGTCACGTTCGGGCCCGCCGTATGGCCCGGTCTATTGCCGTCATTCCGGCCAGCCGGGGCCTCCGCCTTGGATTTCACAGCTTCCATGCCCGCCGCACCTGTTCCGCGTCGTTTTCTCGTGCATCGTGGTCGCCCGGACCGCCGCCGCCATCGCGGCTATGGGCGATTCGCCACCAAAGATACCCCAGTCTAGCAAATCGGCCGTGGCAACGCGCTGACCTTCGGGGAAGGGCCGGAGCCAGTGGGGCTGGGATGCGAGCGGGGGTGCAAAAATGGCTCCGGCATTGCCACCGCTTGCCCGTGACCGCCGGCTGTGCTTGGAACGAAGCTACACCCAATCGCTGATTGAGGCGTCCGCGACGCCATTCGATAGAGCTTCCCGCATGTCATCACGACCGCAATCAAAAGCACGCACTCCGGCCATCGTTCGCACCCTCAAGGACTTGAGACGACGCATTGCCCTCTACCGCAAGTCTGGTGAGAGCGTCGCCCTGGTCCCGACCATGGGGGCCCTGCATGATGGACATCTGGCCTTGGTCCGCGCCGCCAAGCGAAAGTCCAAGCATGTCGTCGTTTCGATTTTCGTCAATCCGACCCAGTTCGCGCCGACCGAGGACCTCGCCCGCTATCCGCGCGACGAAGCGGGCGACCTCATGAAGCTCGCCTCCGTCGGCACCGATCTCGTCTGGTCGCCCAGCGCCGAGGAGATGTATCCTGAAGGGTTCGCGACACGTATCGAGGTGACGGGTGCCGCAAACGGCCTCGAGGGCGCGTTCAGGCCACATCACTTCGGTGGTGTCGCAACCGTATGCTGCAAGCTCTTCAGCCAGGTCATGCCCGACATCGCGGTATTCGGCGAGAAGGATTATCAGCAGCTTGCCGTCATTCGCCAAATGGTGCGCGACCTCGATCTGCCGCTCGCCATCCACGGCCTCGCGACAGTGCGCGAGAAGGACGGGCTCGCGCTCTCATCGCGCAACGCCTATCTGTCGCCCGATGAGCGCTTGGCCGCGCCTGCGCTCAATGCGGCGATCCGCTCCGTCGCCGAGAAGGTCAAGGCCGGCGGGCGTCCGGCGGCTGCCATCCGGTCGGCGGCGCTGGCGCTGCAGCGGGCCGGGTTCGCCGGGGTCGACTACGTCGCCGTTGTCGATGCCGAGACGCTCGCCGACTGGTCACCGAAGAGCGGGCGACCGGGCCGCGTGCTGGCCGCGGCGTGGCTCGGCAAGACCCGATTGATCGACAACGTCGCGATATGAGCGACGAAGGAGAAACGTCGCGATATGAGCGGCGCAGGACACACGTCGCGATTTGAGCGGCACCCACATAACAACGCCCCATTAGGGATGACCGGCGATGAAGCTCACGACCGAACAAATCTACTTCGCCATTGCCGGCGCACTGGTCGGGATCGGCTACATGGTGGGCAAGGCCTGGTGGGGCGGCGATCTGCAATCAGCGTTCACAACCGAACTCGCAATGGCCGCTGCGGCGGGCGCCGGTGCTGGCGTTCTCGCCTGCCTATTGCGCGGCTCCGGAAAATAGCGCGCCGTCAAATCGCTCTGCCTGCCTCGACTTCGCCAACATCCGTATGCGGCCGCATGCTAGAACTGACGCGTTGCACCAGCAGGAGGATTGCATGGCATTCGTAACCGGGGACGTCGTCCCGACACCGGGCGAGGAAACCCCGTTCAAAGTCGTGTTCAAGCGTGGTGAAGAAATTATCATCGAATGGCCGGTCGATTCAAAGGCCGCAGGCGAGACCGATATCATCGAAACCTTGGCCTCGCTCGCCGACGACGAGGAAGATGGCGACGACTGAGCCGCAGAAAGACTGCATCGTCAAACGAACGCGAACCAGGGGCGCAACTCTCGGGTACGACAGGGCAACCGAGGCCACACGCCTGCGGCTGCTCTCCTCCTGCATGCCCCCGAAATGCGCCACGTCAGGTAGTTTCGCGTCAAGCCTTGTCGTATCGACCCCAATGGGTCCCGGGAGTCCGCCTAGCCATCGGCCTCTGTCATCCCCCCGTTACCGCGGCAATATCGCCGCACCGCGGCGGAATGCGGCGGCGGCGGCCACGACATCTGCGACTTCCCGGCACCGCTCGGCCCTTCTCGAGCCCCGCAACGGCCGGCGACGGGTGGCCCTGCTTGCCAAGCGCTGGCCGCCCGTGCCATCTGGACGCCAACGAAACCACAGAGAGATTCGCCGGACGCTCCCGTCGCGCGTCAGGTCCGGGGCTCGAATGCTGCCAGGACCGGATGAGCGCCCATGGGCCAGCCGACACGCGACCTCTTTTCCACAATTGCCGGAAACATGAGCGACAAGACCGCGCCTCGCGCCCGGAAAACGGGTGACGCATCCGACAGCTATACGGCGGCCGACATCGAGGTTCTCGAAGGCCTCGAGCCCGTGCGCCGACGCCCCGGCATGTATATCGGTGGCACCGACGAAAAGGCGCTGCACCACCTGTTCGCCGAAGTCATCGACAATGCGATGGACGAGGCCGTCGCTGGACACGCCACCTTCATCGACGTCCATCTCGATGCCGAAGGTTTCCTGTCGGTGACCGACAACGGCCGCGGCATCCCGGTCGATGCCCACCCCAAATTCAAGACGAAATCCGCGCTCGAAGTCATCATGACGACGCTGCACTCGGGCGGTAAATTCGACGGCAAGGCCTACACGACGTCCGGCGGTCTGCACGGCGTCGGCGTATCCGTCGTCAATGCGCTTGCCGAGACACTCGAAGTCGAGGTGGCGCGCGGCCAACAACTCTATCGCATGGTGTTCTCGCGCGGCGCGCCGCAGACCAAGCTCGAGAAGCTCGGCTCGATCATGAACCGGCGCGGCACCAAGGTGCGCTTTCGCCCTGACGAAAAGATTTTCGGCAAGGGTTGTCGCTTCAAACCCGCGCGGCTCTATACCATGGCCCGCTCGAAGGCCTATCTGTTCGGCGGCGTCGAGATCCGCTGGAGCTGCGATCCCGCATTGATTGGCGAGAAGGACGAGACGCCGACCGAAGCGGTGCTCCACTTCCCCGGCGGCCTGCAGGATTATCTCGCCGCCACGATCGGCAGTGCGACGCGCGTCGCCAAGGACATTTTCGCCGGCAAGACGAAAAAGGAAGGCGGACACGGCTCGGTCGAATGGGCGGTCGCATGGATCGCCAACGACGACGGCTTCTCGCGCTCGTACTGCAACACGATCCCGACGGGTGAAGGCGGTACGCACGAGGCCGGGCTGCGGCAGGCCTTGACCAAGGGCCTGCGCGCCTATGGCGAACTCGTTGCCAACCGCAAGGCGGCGCAGATCACGTCAGACGACGTCATGGGCACCGCGACGTCCATGCTCTCGGTTTTCATCCGCGAACCCGAGTTCCAGGGCCAGACCAAGGACAAGCTGGCGACGCAGGAGGCCACACGCATCGTCGAGACCGCGCTCCGCGACGCCTTCGACCACTGGCTGGCCGACAATCCGCAGCAGGCAACGCGGCTTCTCGAATGGACGATCGACCGCTCCGAAGAGCGCATGCGGCGGCGGCGCGAAAAGGAAGTCGGCCGGCAATCGGCGACACGCCGCCTGAGGTTGCCGGGCAAGCTCGCGGACTGCACCGTGCAGCAGGCGGCGGGCACCGAGATATTCATCGTCGAGGGCGATTCGGCCGGCGGTAGCGCCAAGAGCGCGCGGCTGCGCGAGACCCAGGCGATATTGCCGCTGCGCGGCAAGATCCTGAACGTCGCCAACGCGTCCTCCGCCAAGCTCGCGCAGAACCAGCTGCTTTCGGATCTGATCACCGCCCTAGGCGTCGGGCTCGGCACCAAGTATCGCGACGAGGAGCTGCGTTACGAGCGCGTCATCATCATGACCGACGCCGACGTCGACGGTGCCCATATCGCGGCGCTGCTCATCACGTTCTTCTACCAGGAGATGCGGCCGTTGATCGAGAACGGTCACTTGTTCCTGGCGGTGCCGCCACTCTACAAGCTGACGCAGGGCGCCAAGTCGCTCTACGCCCTGAACGACAAGCATCGCGATGAATTGCTGCGCAAGGAATTCAAGCCTTCGCCGCAGGTCCGCATCGGCCGCTTCAAAGGCCTCGGCGAGATGAATGCATCCGAGCTCAAGGAAACGACGATGGACCCGAAGAAGCGGATGCTTCTGCGTGTCGATATCGGCGAGGGCGACAAGACGGAGATAGCGGAAGCCGTCAACGCGTTGATGGGTTCGAAGCCCGAGGCCCGCTTCCGCTTCATCCAGGATCGCGCCGCGTTCGCCAAGGATCTCGACATCTGACCGGAAGCTGGCGGTGCAGGTGCGACGTCAGCGGCGGCTCTCCCTGACCGAGGCATCGGACTCGCGCGCGATGGCAGCGCGGTCCTTCACGTCCGCAAGCTCGAGCGCGGTATCGTCGATGTGGACGGCCTCTCGGCCCTCGGGGGCGTGCCTGCCTGAAATCACCGACATCGCGGTCGGCCGCCCGGTCGTTTGATCATCGTCGCCGAAGTAGCCTTCGACGATCACGCCCTTGCCGCGATACTCCGTATCGCCCAGCAGCAGCGTGTGCAGTGATTTCAGGTTGTAGTGCGGAACCGAGGCGTAGAGATGATGCGGCAGGTGATAGTCCATGCCCCAGGGGAACACGGCGTAGCGCACCAGCGGATTGACCAGAAAAATGCGCGTGTTCGTGAAGCGGCCGCGATCCGCATTCCCATGTTGCACCCATTGGCGCAACACCATGAATAGCGCGAACGTCGTGAATAGCGGCAGCACCCAGTAGACGCCGTACCACGTCCACGCATGCTGCCCGGTGCTGGTCTGGATCGCGGTCAACGTCGCATAGACGATCCCGAGAAACGTGACGCGGCCAATGATCGTCGCACGATGCGAGATGACCGGCTGCAGCTGCGTGCGCGGAAAGGCCGCCGCCGGCGCGATGGCCAAGTAGGCTACGACAACCACGAAAATTGCGGCGATGAATGCAAGTGACGCATTGCCAAATCCGAGTGCGCTCATCACCCCCGCCGCAATTGGCACGCCGACCGCGAAAACGACGGCCATGCGTGTCGGCCATTTCGACGGCCGGCTTTCCTCGTCGCGATACGGATTCTTGTCGAACCCGAGAGCGGAATACTTCGCGCGGATCGCGGTATAGCGAAAGAGGTTTGGCAGCCAGAGCTGACGCGCCAGCGCGCGCACCATATCGATATGTTCGATCGGGAAGTCGAGCCAGTGGTGGCTCTCCTTCAATTGCGCGATGTCGGGGTCGCGCTCGGGATCGTTGACGAACTGGTGATGCGCCAGATGATGGATGCGGAACTGATAGGTCGTCGTGTAGATCGGGAACGCGGCGAGCCAATCGGATGCCAATTCGTTGAGCCGGCGGTTGGCGAAAAGCGTGTAGTGCGTGCCTTCGTGGATGGCCCCGCCGAGCTGATGCTGCGAGGCGCCGACGACGATCACGACAAGCGGGATGACGGGTGCGAGCCACCAGAGGGAATGTCCCGCGCTGGAAAGCCACAACTCGAATGCGATGGCACCGGCTATCGTCGCCGCGATGATGCCCCACACGGCCAGCAGGTGGCGAATATTGGTCGTGTTGTCACGCGTCTTGAGGCTCTGCAACGCACCTGAGTCGATACGTCTGACGCGTTCCCCCGCCGCATCGTCATGCCCATGGACGCCGGCGTGATCATGAAGTCGATGGCCAGAGATTTCTCCACCCTTGCGGGAATTTCCCCCCGCTGCATCGGCCAAGGCCATTTCAACTCTTCCCTCTAGCCATTCATCAGTCTACGACGGGACGACACTCCCGCCATGCTTTGCACCGACGAAGGCGGTATCGCGAGTCGCTGCGTACTGAAAGCGCGTGTCATTCAGCTGGCGAAATGCGTCCCGTCATTCCTTTGGCCGAAGCGGAATCGGGACTCGCCCCCGGCCCGTTTTCCGTCGCTTGCGCGGCCGCCGGAGTACGTAATTGTTCGACATGCGGCCGCTCCAGCCCCGTCTGCCGGCCAGCGCCCGGCTGATAGACGAAGGGGAAGACGAGCTGCTGCCAGTAGGTCTTGGGAAACTCCGGCACTTCGTCGACGCCCATGTCGTGCGCCTGGATCGGCCGCGAGGACTCGGGCGTCAGCGTTCCGAGCATGCGATCCCATATCGTAAAGAAGAGACCAAAATTGCAGTCTCCTTCCTTGCCCCAGTTGACGTGGTGCAAGTGGTGGAGACGACCGATTGCAAGATGGTTCGTGAAAGGTCCGAGCACATAGTCGACGTTGGCGTGCTGCACCAGAAGTTGGATCGAAATCGCGAAGCCGAGCAGCACCGCCACTTCGACCGGCATCCCCATGATGACCAGCGGCGCAGTTCCGAGCACCATGTCGAGCGTCTGGTGCAACGGGTGGCGCACCAGGCCGTTCAGTCCATAGAGCCGCGGCACGCCATGATGCACGGCATGCAAGCGCCACAGCATCGGCCAACGGTGACTGAAGTAGTGCACCATCGTGAAAATGAAGTCGGCGAATACGATGGCCAACAGAAGCTGTGCGACGAGCGGCCAGTCTCGTGGCCAGATGCCCTCGAACGGGAACAGCCAGACGATGACGGGGATGAGGAGGACGCCATTAATGTTCGAGACCTCGTAGACCGCCGCGTGCAGCCAGTTGGCTGGAGTGTCGCCGTGGTCCGCGTTCCAATCGCCATACGCGGGGCTGACCCGCTCGGCAGCGAACACCAGAGCCAGCGCGCCAGCGAGAACGAGCGCCAGCCAGGCATACGAATGACCGCCCGCGACAATGGCGTAGGCAACGGCGTTCAATCCGATCACCATGATCGGTACATAGCCGTAGCGGACCAATGTTCTCATAAGGCCGACAACCTCTTATCACGTGCCACAGCGCAGCCGCCGTGGGTGCCCACACTGCAATTTCCAGGGCCAACGGCCCAATAAAGTCAAATCGTCCGGCGACTGCGGCTGAGAGCGCCGCTACCGAACTGGGTGCCTAAACTCGTAACAGAAACACCGATTGGCGCCCGGCGGTTCACCGCTGTCCCATCGCCCCATCGTTCGGTGTCTCGTCGTCTGTTGCCCACACATCGCGCCCCGCATCCTCAGCCTGCGTCCCAGGTGCGCGCCGCAGTGCTGCTCCGGAGCCGATAGGCATTAGCAGGAATAGGTGACGCGAACCGTAACGACGTTCCAGGATAGTCAACAAGGCAGCCCGTGCCGGCATCGGTGACCCCGAGTCCGATCGACGGGAGATCATCGTCGCACCACCCGCGCGCAGCGTCCTGTTCCGAGCCGGCCACCGGCCCATGTCCATCGCGGTCAACTCTGGGCCACGACGCGCCGTCCAAATCGATCCGACATCAATACTTCTGATAGAGAACCAGAAGTTCGTCATCTCGTCGAGCCGAAAACGGTTAAAGCTATAATTCTAATGGGAATAATGCGCCAGACCGACCCCTGATTCAGATCGGCCAAAAGGCTGACGCCGGTCAACTCTCTCCCACATACGCGTAGGACGTACCGCGCTTCTCGACGCGACCGACCCCCGGAAACGGCAAGTGATAACCGATAATCCGCGACTTGTTGGCGGCAAGCCGGTCGAGCAGTGATTTGCGGGTCATGACTGCCTGATCGGGAACATGATCGGAAGCGGGGCGCCATTCGGGATGTGCGAACGAGATGACGGGATGTGTCAGCGCATCACCGAGAATGACCAGGGTTTCGCTGCCTCCCGCGATTTCGAGCGAGACGTGACCCTGGGTGTGACCGGGTGTTGCAAACACCGCGAGCCCCGCGACGATTTCGTCCCCCGACGCAACCCGTTGGGTCTTGTCTGCGATGCCCTTCAGATTGCGGCGCGCCGCCGGCACGAAATTGGCCCGATCCGCCGGCAGTCCTTTCTCGGCATCGTCCGACATCCAGAAATCCATTTCAGCAGCCGGGAAATAATGCGCCGCATTCGGGAAACGCGGTCCTTCCTCGAAATCATCCAGTGCTCCCCAGAGGTGATCGGGGTGGCCGTGCGTGAAGACGACCTTGGTGATTGCTTCGGGCGTGATACCTGCCGCTTCGAGATTTGCCAGCAAACGGCCCGTCGTCGGCATGAAATTCGGACCGGCACCGGTGTCGACCAGGATCAGATCCGAGCCGGCGCGGATCAACGTGACGTTGGTCGGCGGCTGAGCCATATCGCCTGTCTGCCCCGCTGCCGCGAGCGCTGCCGCGCGATCGGCCTCGGCGACGTCGGGAGCCGCGAGACGCGCAGGGATCATCATATGACCGTCGCTGACGACCGTTATCTCGAAAGAGCCGAACGCGAAGCTATGGCTCGTGGCAGCGGCAAAGGCCGCGGGAATATTGGCAATCCCGAGCCCCGCCGCGCCGCCGGCGAGGGAGCCAAAAGCGCTCAACGCGACGGCGGCGACGCCGCCGCCAAGCGCATCGCGACGCGTCAGATCGAGGTGCCCGCCTGCGCGATCCACAGTCTTCTTCCGACGATCCATCGTTGTCTCCCAGATTAAACCGCTTCGCTCGAAGTCGTTGATCGCGAGCATGCATTCGAAACCGCTGATATGCAATTGCCGCCACGGGCGAGCGGCGGATAAATCGGCCGCGGCGGCAACCTGTGCCAATGTCACGATTTGCAGGTGTGGAGCGGGGCCGAAGGAGCACATCAGCGGCGGGGATGTGGCGCTGCCGGTATCGGGGCGGTTCCGGACCTTCCAACAGCAATCGCACGGCCACTTATTTCCTGCTCAAAACATCTCCAGCGGCCGGAAAGGCGCGTCACTATCGCGCGGGGCAGAAGCGAAGGACGCCACGGCGTTCGCCCGTTAATCTGGACGTGCAGGGCTTCCGATAGGAGCAACCCATGCCAGTCACATACATTGCGAACTCCATAAGACCCCGATCGACGGTTGCGACGCTTCGCCCAAGAGGCACGTCCGTGCACACCATGCGGACGCTCCTCGTCCTCTGCGCCGTCATCGCGGCAACCTCGACCGCGACAGTTGCAGAGAGCCTCGACCCGCACGCCGTCTACGAGCAGCGCTGTGCAGCCTGTCACCTCCCCCACGCGCGCGAATTGGCCGAGTCCGCGCTCGACCGCCGGGACGGCAAGGTCGTGCTCAAGGGGTCGGGGCAATCACTGCGTCAGTTTCTGGCCCACCACCCTCGTCGCGCGCCGACCCCGGCCGAAGCTGAAGCGCTCGACCGGCATTTCAACGCAATGCTGCAGACCGGCTTCCTGTATCATCAGAAATGCTCGACCTGTCACGATCGCGCCGTGGTCGTCGCCAGGCTCTTCCTGACATTGCGGGATGGCCAACTCGTCGGCCGCTATACCGGCCGTGACATCGCGACCTTCCTTGAGGGACACGGCCGTCTCGACGCGAACGAAGTGCCGGTGATCGCCGAAATGCTGGCCCGGCAACTGAGGCGCTGAACCAAACGCCGATCAGGCCAAACGCCGATCTCGATTGGCAAACCCGGTTGGCGCCGTCAGTCGCCGCTGAGCCACGATCTCAAGGCGTCCGTCACCGCCTCCGGCCGCTCCAGGGACGACAGATGCCCCGCGCCGTCGATCTCGATCAAACGGCTACCGGCGATGCCGGCCGCTATCTCGGCGGCGACGGCCGGCGGTGTCAGCACGTCATCGGAGCCGACGATCACCGTCGCCGGACACGAGATATTGGCGAGCAGCGGCCGGCTGTCGGGACGCGCGGCAATGGCCGCCTGCTGGCGCGCAAAAGCTTCGACACCCGTTGCTTCCGCCATCGTCATGATGAGATCGACCAGGCGAGCGTCGTGCTGGGCCTCGGGTGCGATGAGCCTCGGCAGGAGTTGCATCTGCGCCGCGCGGACACCCTTGCGGCGTGCAAGTGAGACGAGCCTGCCGCGCATCTCGGATTGCTCGGGCTGGTCGGCGCGTGCGCTGGTGTCGAGAAGCGCGAGCCGTTCGACCCGTTCGGGTGCCTGCCGCAGAATTTCGAAGGCGACGTAGCCGCCCATGGAGAGACCGGCAAGCGCGAATCGCTCAGGCGCCGCCGCCAGAAGACCCTCGGCGATGCCAGCCAGGGTATCCGAGCGACGGTGATCGCCGACCGTGATAGCCACACGGCCTCCGAGCGCGTCGATCTGATGACGGAACAGCGCATCGGTACACAGCAGCCCGGGAACTAGCACCAGATTGGTCATAACTTCACTCTCTCAGGTTCTCGTCCGCGTGCCCAGAATGCAACGTCGTTGGGCCGTTGTCGGCCAGTTTCCGCGGCCATCTGACACAATGAACAGTCATTTTCAGGCTTTTACTTGCGTTTAGACCGTCCTTGTGTAAGCAGAACGCAGCACGAGCGCAGGGGTTCGAGAGCCGTCACCGCGCATTTCTTGATCCCTTTATCGATGCCCCATTTATTGGTTTGCCGTCTTTTGGCAATGCTCCCCCCTGCGTCTCGTCGACCGCTCTTGCGACCCGCCGGCACTGGCCGACAGCGGCGCGCCTTGAGCGTGAGGCAAGCGGAGAGGAACGCTTTTGACGACACCGACGTTCGCTGAGCTCGGGCTCAGCCCAAAGGTGATGGCGGCCATCGAGGCCTCCGGATACACCACCCCGACGCCGATTCAGGCCGCAGCCATTCCGATCGCATTGACCGGCCAGGACATCCTCGGCATCGCCCAGACAGGCACGGGCAAGACGGCGGCCTTCACCATGCCGATGATTTCGCGCCTGGAGGTCGGACGCGCCCGCGCCCGCATGCCGCGATCCCTGATCCTGGCGCCGACGCGAGAGCTTGCGGCCCAGGTGGCTCAGAGCTTCGAGAAATACGGCACCAATCACAAACTTTCGGTCGCGCTGCTGATCGGCGGCGTGTCGATGGACGACCAGACCCGCAAGCTCGATCGCGGCGTCGATGTGCTGATCGCGACTCCCGGGCGGCTGCTCGACCACTTTCAACGTGGCCGCGTCATGCTGATGGGCGTCGAGATCCTCGTCATCGACGAAGCCGATCGCATGCTCGACATGGGCTTCATTCCCGACATCGAGAAGATCTGCAAACTGCTGCCGCCGCGGCGGCAAACGCTGTTCTTCTCGGCGACGATGCCGCCCGAGATCACGCGCCTCGCCGACCAGTTCCTGAAGGACCCGCAGCGCATCGAGGTCGCCAAGCCGGCGACCACGGCAAAGACGATCACCCAGTTGCTGAAGTTCTGCCCCGAGGGCGAGGATTGGGCCAAGCGCGACGCGCTGCGCCAATTGATCCGGACCGAGGAAGGCTTCCGCAACGCGATCATCTTCTGCAACCGCAAGCGTGATGTCGCGATCCTCCTGAAGTCGCTGCTCAAGCACGGCTTCAATGCCGGCGCGCTCCATGGCGACATGGACCAGAAGAGCCGCACGGACACGCTCGACAAGTTCCGTTCGGGCGAGATCAAGCTGCTCGCCGCCAGCGATGTCGCGGCACGTGGCCTCGACATTCCCGACGTCAGCCACATCTTCAACTTCGATCTGCCGTGGCAGTCGGACGACTATGTGCACCGGATCGGCCGCACCGGTCGCGCCGGCAAGCAGGGCCGCGCGCTGTCGCTCGTGACGCTCGAGGACCTGAAGCTCGTCGACGCGATCAACAAGATCACCGGTGACGAACCGGCATGGATCGGCGACCCGCCAACGGACGATGACTTCGCCGAGGCAGGCCGCAAGAAGCGTGGCCGCGGTGGTCGCGGCGGACGGCCCGGAAGCGACCGTGACGGCGGCCGGACTCGTAGCGGCGCCGGCGGTGCGGAAAGCCGTGGACGCGCCAGCGGCGGCGGCGAGCGACGCGGCAGGTCCGCTGAAGCGGCTCGAACCGCGATCGATGTCTCCGCTCCGGATGCCGAGCAGCCAGCGATCGAGGATGTCGTCAGTACTGCGGACATCGGCGTTTCGACCGAGGAGGCACCGCGCCGCAAGCGCCGCCGCAGAGGTCGCGGTGGCCGAGACAGCGATGCGCCATCGACGCAAGCGGCGGGCGGACACGATGACGATGCCGCCGAGGTGTCGGCCGTCTCTGACGCGAGCGCGGAGGACACGGACGGCCGCCAGGACGACGGTCTGACCGAGGCCGTCGGCGGCTCCGAGGAAGGCCTGGACGAGCGCAAGGGCGGACGTGGCCGTCGCGGCGATCGCTACCGCGGACCGCGCCCACGGCCAGACCGGCCCGACCGGCCCGACCGGCCAGACCGAAATGCCGCGGGCGAGCGTCCCCGATCAGCGGATCGGCAAGCCGGGAAAGATCCGCAGCCGGAGCGGCTTGAGGAGAAAGCTGGTTCCGACCGCGGCAAGCGCGAGGCAGCTCCACCGCGCACCGCCGCGCCGAAACCAGCATCGAAGCCGCATCGAACCTCCGATCGCCCGAGCAGCGATCCGGCGCGGGGTGAACCCGGCTCCGGAAAGCGCGCCGATCAGCCGCGCCGTGCCGAGCCGTCGCGAGCCCCAGCTGCGAACGCGACACGCGGTGCGCAAAACGGTTTCGCCGACAACGTGCCGGCATTCCTGCGCCGCCCCGTCCCGCGCCGCCAGAAGGTAGCAAGCGAATCGTGAGCGACAACAAAAGGCCCCGGCGGCAACCGCCGGGGCCTTTCATCTATGACGCCCGTGATTGTGGCCCCCTCCTGATGCTGTCCGGTCATCGCCAGGCCTGAGGCCATTACTCGGCCCGCCAGCCACAGATATCGACGCCTCGCAACGCTCCAGCCTGTCCCGTCTCCTGACAAAGCCGGTCGCGCAACGAGCGTGGCAGGCCTAATCGTGCCGACACGATCCATCCGCGGCAACCAAGCCCCGAGAGCCTCGGTCGACCCGATATTGGGCCAATGGTCCATTGACCGGCGCGTCGCGATTGGCGATCAGGTCGGCATCGTCATCTCCGCGCAGACCGGCGCACGATTTACGCCACCGGCCCGCCCCCTCTCGATGAAATGAGCCAGCCCATGCCATCCAATCCCGGGATGCCGCTTTCGCGGCCCAAGGACAAGATCAAGATCCTTCTGCTGGAGGGCATCTCCGATACCGCCGCCGATGTGCTGACGCAGGCGGGATACCTGAACGTCGAACGCCATGCGAAAGCGCTCGAGGGCGAGGCGTTGCGCACGGCGCTCACCGGCGTCAGCATGGTCGGCATTCGCTCGCGGACGCAGCTGACACCCGCGGCGCTCGACGGCATGCGCTCGCTGATCGCAATCGGTTGCTTTTCCGTCGGCACCAATCAGGTCGATCTCGATGTCGCGCGACACATGGGACTGCCTGTCTTCAACGCGCCATTCTCGAACACGCGCTCGGTCGCAGAATTGACCATCGCCGAAATCATCATGCTGTTCCGGCGCGTGTTCCCGAAGTCCGTCGCAGCCCACGCCGGCGACTGGCAGAAGACGGCGGTCGGCGCCAACGAGGTGCGCGCCAAGACGCTCGGCATCGTCGGATACGGCAACATCGGCAGCCAGCTCGCCGTGCTCGCCGAGGCGATCGGCATGCGCGTGATCTACTACGACCGTACCGACAAGCTGCGGCATGGCAACGTCGAACCAACGGATACGCTCGAGGAACTTCTCGCGCGATCCGACGTCGTAACCCTGCACGTACCCCAGACAGCCGATACCGCGGGCATGATCGGCGAGGCGCAGATCCGCGCCATGAAGCCCGGCGCGTTCCTGATCAACAACGCACGCGGAACCGTCGTCGACATCGACGCGCTGAGCGCGGCCCTCCGCGACCGCCATCTCGCCGGCGCGGCAATCGACGTATTTCCGGCCGAGCCCAAGTCGACGACCGATCGCTTCACTTCATCGCTGCAGGGCCTCGACAACGTCATCCTGACGCCGCATGTCGGCGGCTCGACGGAAGAAGCACAGGAACGCATCGGTGCTGAAGTGGCGCGCAAGTTCGTCGAATATTCGGACGTCGGCTCGACGGTCGGCGCCGTCAACTTCCCGCAGGTGCAGTTGACGCCGCGTGCGCACGGAACGCGCTTCATTCAAGTGCAGCGCAATCTCCCGGGCGAGTTGCAGCGCCTCAACGAGGTGTTCGCAAAGCATCGCGTCAACATCGCCGCGCAGTACTATCAGACGGACGGCGAGATCGGCTATGTGGTGCTCGATTGCGACGACCTTCTGGTCGGAGCGCGCGACATCCTTGCAGAGCTGCGCGCGATGCCTGGAACGATCCGCGCCCGGTTGCTCTATCGCAAGATCTAGACCTACGCCGGGAGCCCCACCAGCTCTTGTCAGCGACATCCGCTGACGCAAGATCTCCGCGTCACGCACCGCGCCTTGAGCGAAAGCAGCCGCAACCGCCCCGCCGCCGCTCGGCGCGCGTCGCCGCGTCCGCGCGACAGTGACGGCGATCACTGACGTCTTGCATGCTTCCGCCGCGATACTAACTCTCTATCGATCGTGCAGGACGGCGCGAGCAAGCGCGTCACATACCGACGTTGCCGTAGAGCGAAGGAGATCCATGCGATGGTGAAAACCGCCCGCCCCGACGTCAAAGGCTTCTACGATGAAAAAACCGGCTCGATCCAGTACGTCGTCTCGTGCCCGCAAACCCGCAAGGCGGCGATCATCGATCCCGTCTGGGATTTCGACGAAAAGGCTGCTCGCACGTGCACCTCGCACGCGGACGAGATCCTTGCGCATGTCGCCTCGGCGGGTCTCGACGTCGTCTGGATCCTCGACACTCATCCCCACGCCGATCACTTCTCGGCAGCGCCCTATCTGAAAGAGAAGCTCGGCGCATCGACGGCGATCGGCGAAAAGGTCGTCGAGGTGCAGAAGCTCTGGAAGAAGATCTACAATCTCGGCGACGGCTTCGCGACGGATGGGTCGCAATGGGATCGCCTGTTCAAGGACGGCGACACCTTCAAGATCGGCGAACTCGACGCCCGCGTGATGTTCTCACCCGGCCACACGCTGGCCTCCATCACCTACGTCATCGGCGATGCGGCCTTCGTCCACGACACCATGATGATGCCTGACAGCGGCACGTCGCGGGCAGACTTCCCCGGCGGGGACGCGCGTGCACTTTATGGCAGCATCCAGCGTATCCTGGCGTTGCCGGACGACACCCGCGTGTTCGTCGGGCACGACTACGGACGCGACGGTCGCCGCCCGATGTGGGAAAGCACCGTCAAGCAGCAGCGGTCGGCGAACATTCACCTGCGCGGCGGCACATCGGAAACCGAGTATGTGCGATTGCGCGAAGCTCGCGACGCCGAGCTGCCGCTACCACATTTGATGCTCGCCGCATTGCAGGTGAACATCCGCGGCGGCCTCGTACCAGCGCCGGAGGGCAATGACGTGTCCTATCTCAAGATCCCGCTCAATCAGTTCGCCGGCCCGTCGGACGTTTGCGGGGAAGGCACGTAGCCCGCACATCGCCTCGCGGCATTTTTATCACGGGCGCGGCGAGCGGAAGTGAGAGAAAGGGCCGCCGCCATCGTCCAGCGCCCAGGGCACGACGTGCCGCAAGGCACCGTCAGAACCCGGACCCCGGAAGCGAAAGGTAGGCAATCTCTTCGGACGTCGACCGGCGGCCGAGCGCGGCATTGCGATGGGGAAAGCGGCCGAAACGCGCGATGACGTCCTGATGGGCGCGCGCATAGCTCAAATAGGTGTCGTCGCCGAGTTCCGCGATCAGTGCGACGGCGCGATCCTGGTCCGCGAGCTGCTCGCTGTGCTCCAACGGCAGATAGAGAAACAGTCGCCCATCGACATCGAGCGCCTTATCGAGCCCGCGAACGATGGCCGCCCGCGCGATGTCGCGGGCGAGCGCGTCAGCGGCAAATGCTCGGGCGGTGCCGCGGTACATGTTGCGCGGAAATTGGTCGAGAACGATAATGGTCGCGAGCGTCCGATGCGGGCTCGTCAACGCCGCTTCCGCTGGCTCGCCGGCGAGAAAGAGATAGAGCGCTTCGAAGCGGTCGCGGATCGATGCATCCGTCTCGTCGCGCTTGACGAACCACGACGCATTCCCGATCTCGCTGAACCAGAAGGTCAGCACGTCCGCGACCCACGCCGGATCGTGCGAGATTTGCGCTTCGGCCGTCATCAGCTCTTCAGCGCGTCGAGCTTGTCCGATGCCGCCGGCACCAACTCGACACTTTCCCCGCAACCGCAGGCGCTCTTCTGATTGGGATTGTTGAACACGAAGCCCGAGGACATCTTGCTCGTCTGATAGTCCATTTCGGTGCCGAGCAGATAAAGCACCGCGGTCGGCTCGACGACGACGCGGGCGCCATCCTGCTCGACGACCTCATCGAACTTGTCGAGCGCCGTCGCCCAGCTCATGGCGTACTCCATGCCGGCGCACCCGCCCTTCTTGACGCCGATCCTGAGCCCGACGACGTCTTCGCCTTTGGAGGCCATCATCGTCTTGATCCGGCCGACGGCGGCTTCCGTCAGGGACAGGACCTTGGGCCGGCTGCGAACTGTCGTCATATCGTTTCTGCATCCTCGATTTCGGCTCGGACGTCCATGCCGATCATATTATGATCCGGCTGGTCATGCGGCAATCCCGCGCCTTGCCTGGCCCTCACGCCACGTTTCAAAACATGTTGATCGCGAGCTTGGCTTCATCCGACATGCGGCTTTGATCCCACGGCGGATCGAACACCAGCTTCACCTTGACCTCGCCGACGCCCGGGACGGCACTGACCGCGTTCTCGACCCATACCGGCATTTCACCGGCAACCGGACAGCCGGGCGCGGTCAACGTCATGTCGATATCGACGTTGCGCGCATCGCCGATGTCGATGCGGTAGATGAGACCGAGCTCGTAGATGTCGGAGGGGATCTCCGGGTCATAGACGGTCTTCAACGCCGCGACGATGTCGCTCGTCAACTGGTCGAGTTCCTCCGCCGAGAGTGCGGAGCCCGGCACGGGTGTGCCGCCGTCGGCGACCGAAGGCGCCTTGGCGATGGCGTCTCCCGTTGCGGGTTCTGTGGCCGAGGGTGCCGGTTCCGATGATGATGCCCATGCAGGTGCGGACGCCAGCGCGGGCGCGGCATCGGTTGCACCCGCCGCGGTGTCGGCCGCCTCGCTTGCGATCTCGGTGGCTGATGCGGCCTCTTGATCTCGCGCGGGTTCCAGATCCTGCGCGGCCGCGGCCTCGAGGTCGATCCTGTCTCGTTCCATCGCTACGCTGCTCATTGCTTCTCTCGCTCGGTTTCAGATCCGCGGGCAACCGCATCCGGCCGCATCACGCGAACAGATCGTGGGCGCGGATCAGGGCATCCGCCAGGGCATCGACTTCGCCCTTCGTGTTGTACATTGCAAACGATGCCCGACACGTCGCCGTCTGGCCGATGCGCTCCATCAGCGGCTGGGCGCAATGGTGCCCGGCGCGAACCGAGACACCCGACCGGTCGATCAGCGTCGAGATATCGTGCGGGTGCAGGCCATCGATCGTGAAGGATACGATGGCACCCTTGCCCGGCGCTGTTCCGTGCACCTTCAGCCAATTCAACTCCGACAAGCGCTGGTGCGCATAGGTCGCGAGTTCCGCTTCGTGGCGTGCAATTCTGTCGCGGCCCACCTGCATCATGTAGTCAAGCGCGGCGCCGAGGCCAACCGCCTCCACGATCGCCGGTGTTCCCGCCTCGAACTTATGCGGCGTCACGCCGTAGGTAACACGGTCGATCGAAACCGTTTCTATCATTTCGCCGCCGCCCTCGTAGGGTGGCATGGCGTCGAGGTGCTGGCGCTTGGCGTAGAGCACACCGATACCCGTCGGCCCGTAGGTCTTGTGGCCGGTGAAGACGTAGAAATCGCAATCCAGATCCTGCACGTCCACGCTCATGTGGACCGCGGCCTGGCTGCCGTCGACGAGCACCGGCACGCCGTGGTCGTGGGCAATGCGGATCACCTCCTTGATCGGCACGACGGTGCCGAGCACGTTCGACATGTGCGTGATGGCAACCATCTTGGTGCGCGGTGTCAGCAGGCGCGCGAACTCGTCGAGAAGGAATTCGCCGTTATCCGCGACCGGCGCCCACTTGAGTACCGCGCCACGCCGCTCGCGATGGTAATGCCAGGGCACGATGTTCGAGTGGTGCTCCATGATCGACAACACGATCTCGTCGTCCTCGCCGACCACCATGGAACCGAACGACTGCGCGACGAGATTGATCGCGCCCGTCGCGTTGCGTGTGAAGATGATCTCATCCGTCGATGGCGCATTGAGGAAGCGACGCGCCACCTCACGGGCATCCTCGAATTTCTGCGTCGCCGTATTCGAGAGATAGTGCAGGCCGCGATGCACGTT
>JAGRKS010000049.1:214-3588 GCA_020442185.1 Hyphomicrobiaceae bacterium | reverse complement strand
TAGGCGTGATCCATCGCCTCGATCACGGCGAGGGGCTTTTGTGCCGAAGCGCCGTTATCGAGATAGACGAGCGGCTTTCCGTAGACCTCGCGAAACAGGATCGGGAAGTCGGCGCGCACACGCTCGACGTCATAGCTGCCTCCCGCAAGCCCGTGGTCGGCCGCCGCGATGTCGCGCATCTCCAACGTCATTTGCCTCACCCACTCTTGTCTGTGCACGGCGTACCGCTCTACGCCTGCTCCGTCGTCCGGTGTTCGGGCGCCCGCAACGCGGCCACCCGATCGCAATCAGGCCTCGTGGCCCAGCAGCCATATCTGCGCCTGCTCCATCAGCGCATCGCGCAACGAGGGGTTCTCGACCTTGTCGATCGCCTCGCCGACGAACGACTGGATGAGAAGCGCCCGCGCCGCCTCGAGCGGAATGCCGCGCGCGCGCAGATAGAACAGCAGATCCGTGTCGAGCGCCGCGGACGTCGAGCCGTGCCCGCAGACGACGTCGTCGGCATAGATCTCAAGTTCCGGCTTGCTGTCGAATTCGGCATCCTCCGAAAGCATCAGCGCCTGCGCCATCTGCTTGCCGTCTGTCTTCTGCGCGTCGGGCCGCACGATGACCTTGCCCTGGAATACGCCGCGCGCATGATCCTGGAGCACGCCCTTGAAGAGCTCGCGGCTGACGCCGCCCGGCAGAGCGTGATCGACGAGCAGCGTCGTGTCGACATGCTCGCCGACGCGCGCCAGGAACGCTCCCGAGATGTCCGCCTTGGCATTGGCGCCGGCATAGACGACACGCATCTGATTGCGCGCGAGGCCTGCGCCGGCGGTATAATGAAACGCGCGGTAATCGGCGGACTTGGCGAGCGTTACGTCCCAGTTCGAGAGATGGGTGATGCGGCCGGCATCGTTGACGATCTTGATATGCGCGAGTTGGCCGCCCTCATCGAGATCGACCGCCGTCACCGCGCTCTGCTGGCCGTCGGGAGTGGCGCCAGGAACATGCGCGAACACCTCGACGATGGTCGCCCGGGCACCCTTGCCGACGCGGACGCGATTGCGCGAGGCGGCGAACTGCGCCACGCCCCCCGCGCGCACATGGACGATGAAAACGGGCGCCTCGAGCGTCACGCCGTCGGGCACGTCCACGACCACGCCGTCGGTCGCATAAGCCGTATTGAGCGCGACGACCGATTGGCGTGCGCATTCGGCCTCGACGCCGAACACTTTTGCGTCCGCGCCACCCGCCAGCAGCGTCGACAACGCAACGACGGACACTCCGGCAGCCGCTTCAGTGTTGCTCAACTCCTTGCGATAGGAGCCGTTCACCAGCACGACGCGCGGCACCTCCATGCGACCGAGCGGACCAAGCGCGACGATGACGTCGGCAATCGTGATGCGCGTCGCATCGCCGATCGCCGGCGGCAGCGCATCCTTCATCACATTGCGCAGATCGGTATACTTCCACTCCTCGACGCGTCGGTGCGGCAGACCGTCCGCTGCGAACTGGCCAATTGCCTCGCGACGCAGTGCTGCCACGTTCGGCCCGCCGGGCAGCGTATCGACCACGCGCTCGAACCCCTCGGTGAACCCGGTTTCTGCTTTCGTCTTCATCACTGCTACATTCATGTTTCGTCTCCGGAACGCCGCTTCATTATCGTGTCGGCTGTTCGTCACGCCGCCTTCTCGCCGAATTCGGCATAACCGGATTTCTCGAGCTCGAGCGCCAGTTCCTTGCCACCGGTCTTCTGGATCTTGCCGTGCGCCAGAACGTGCACTCGGTCGGGCACGATGTGGTCGAGCAGGCGCTGGTAGTGCGTGATGACGAGCATGGCTCGGTCCGGCGAGCGCAGCGCATTGACACCCTCTGAAACGACCTTCAACGCGTCGATGTCGAGACCGGAGTCGGTCTCGTCGAGCACACACAGCGTCGGCTCGAGCATCGCCATCTGCAGGATTTCGGAACGCTTCTTCTCGCCGCCCGAGAAGCCGACGTTGACCGGACGCTTCAGCATCTCGACATCGATGTTGAGCTTGCCGGCGCGCTCCTTGACGACCTTCATGAACTCGGGTGTCGTCAACTCTGCCTGGCCGCGCTTCTTTCTCACCGCGTTCGTCGCCGTGCGCAGGAACGTCAGGCCGGCGACGCCGGGGATTTCCATCGGATACTGGAACGCGAGGAAGACGCCCTTTGCCGCCCGCTCGTCGGGCTCCATCTCAAGGATCGATTCGCCATTCCAAAGGATGTCGCCGTCGGTAACCTCGTAGTCCTCGCGCCCGGCGAGCACATAAGCGAGCGTCGACTTGCCGGAGCCGTTCGGCCCCATGATCGCGTGCACCTCGCCCTTCGGAACGACGAGATCGATTCCCTTGAGGATCTGCGTGTCCTCGTCGGCGATCTTCACGTGCAGGTTCTTGATCTCGAGCATTTCAGGTTCACTCCGGTGTTGGTCTCATCTGGGCGCCGCTGCCATGCGGCACGTCGCCCTCGGTTTCAGTTTCAGCTCTTGTTGCAGTTCTGCTGCTTTTCGGGGTCGTAGATGTCGACGTATTTCTGGCCTTTCCAGCGCCACGCCCAGTCGCCGTCCGTGCGGGCGCGGGCGAACTGCGTGAAGCCGTAGACCGCGGCCAGGACGGCCAGGAACCAGACCAGATAGGCGAGGATGCTGCCGGTATCCTTCAGCGCCAGCATGGTCGCAACGGAAGCGATGCCGAGCGCCAGTGAGAACGCCGTCGTTGCCGCCCAGCCCTTCCAATTGCTGGGCGTCGCGCCGTAGCCGTGCGACTTCGGCTTGAACCAGAACCGGGTGTCAGGCGCCGACATCAGCGATGTTCTCCCTTTTACCTTCTCGTTGTCGGCACTAAGCCGGTGCCGATCATCCGACCACCTGGCGGGCAGTTGCCGGTGGTAGCGGGCACAAACCCAGCGCCCAGCCACCTCTTCCGATCCTACGGCCTGGCTCAGCCGACACTGCCTTCGAGGCTGATACCAATCAGCTTCTGCGTCTCGGCCATGAACTCCATCGGCAATTGCTGCAGCACGTCACGCACGAAGCCGTTGACCACGAGCGCCACCGCCTCTTCCTCCGAAAGCCCGCGCTGCATGCAGTAGAACAGCATGTCCTCCGAAATCTTCGACGTCGTTGCCTCGTGCTCGAAATGCGCACTGGCGTTCTTCGCCTCGATATAGGGAACCGTATGCGCCCCGCACTTGTCGCCGATCAGCAGGCTGTCGCAACATGTGAAGTTGCGGGCATTCGTCGCCTTGCGGTGCGCCGAGACGAGGCCGCGATAGGTGTTCTCGGAGCGGCCGGCGGCGATGCCCTTGGAGATGATCCGGCTCGTCGTGTTCTTGCCGAGGTGGATCATCTTGGTGCCGCTGTC
>JAGRKS010000049.1:0-133 GCA_020442185.1 Hyphomicrobiaceae bacterium | reverse complement strand
TCCAGGTGATCGCCGAGCCGGTTTCGACCTGCGTCCAAGAGATCTTCGAGTGGTGGCCGCGGCAATCGCCACGCTTGGTCACGAAGTTGTAGATTCCGCCCTTGCCGTCCTTGTCGCCCGGATACCAGTTCTG
>JAGRKS010000004.1 GCA_020442185.1 Hyphomicrobiaceae bacterium | reverse complement strand
GATCGCGCGGGAGATAGAGGGTGTAACGTCGCTTTTTCATTGCTTGTTTTCCTCCGGGGCCAGCAGGTCTTGGTCATCCATGATCAGGTCGACGTCGCTGTCGGACGGCGCTGCGCGGCATTCGAGCATCGGGTCGTCGAACAGCGGCAGGCCATTGAGCGACATGGAACGCTCGCGCTTTGGCTTGCGACTGCGCGCCGCCTGCCTGACGAGCTCGCGCGTCTCCGACGCAGGATCAGGCTCGCCGTGGGACTGCCGGTCCCATTGCTTCTCGAGCTGCGCGTCGGTCGGGCGAACGAGGTCGGACCAGGTGTCGGGTGCCGGTCGCGTTGCAGGGCGGCGGCCGTTCCCGGCCGGCTCGGGCAGGCGCCGCTGGGTGAAGTTGAGGTCGCGGTAATGCTGGATCTTGTGCGCCCGGATCGGCGGCACGCCCGCGATCATCACCAGCGCCTCGCGCGGATCGAGCTGCAGCACCTCGCCGGGCGTCATCAGCGGGCGCGGGCTCTCCTGCTCGGCGATCGACGTGTGGGAGAGCCACATCGACAGCCGCGCGCCGGAGAGGTTGCGCTGCGCCCGAAGCTCCGTCGCCGTGCCGAGGGAATCCGACAGCCGTTTCGCCGTACGCTCGTCGTTGGGCGCGAACGCGACGCGCACATGGCAGTTGTCGAGGATGGCGTTGTTGGCCCCGTAAGCCTTGTCGAGCTGGTTGAGCGATTGCGCGACGAGGAAGGCGCGCACGCCATAGCCGGCGAGAAAGGCGAGCGACGTCTCGAAGAAGTCGAGCCGGCCGAGTGCGGGGAACTCGTCGAGCATCAGCAGCATGCGCGGCGGCGTCTCGCCCCGTCGCGGCAGCCGCTCGGTCATGCGCCGGCCGATCTGGTTGAGCATCAGCCGGATGAGCGGGCGCGTGCGCGAGATGTCGGACGGCGGTACGACAAGATAGAGCGAGACCGGCTTGTCCGGAACCATCAGGTCGGCGATGCACCAGTCCGAGCACGACGTGTTGGCGGCGATGATCGGATCGGCGTAGAGCGACAGATATGTCCGCGCCGTCGACAGCACGCCGGAGCGCTCGGGATCGGTCTTGTCCCAGACGGCGCGCGCATGCTCGGCGACGGCCGGATGGACACGAGGCGCCGCGTCCGTGCCGAGGTGATTGGTCGTCATCATGATCTTCAGCGTGCGCGTCAGCGAGCGCGACGGCTCCGACAAAAAGCGGGCGACGCCCGACAGCGTCTTGTCCTTTTCGGCGTACAGCACATGCAGGATGGCGGCGACGAGCAGGTCGTGCGCGGTCAGCTGCCAGTGGCTTCGGATCGGTTGCGCGCCCTCGGGATCGACCAGCATGTCGGCGATGTTCTGGACGTCGCGCACCTCGTTGAGGCCTTTGCGCACCTCCAGCAGCGGGTTGAAGCGCGCACAATCGGGATCGGTGGGATCGAACCGCAGGCACTGCGAGAAGGTCGCGCGCCAGCCGGCGGTCTCGGTCCAGTTCTCGCCCTTGATGTCGTGCACGACCGTCGAGCCGGGCCACGTCAGCAGCGTCGGCAGCACGAGGCCGACGCCCTTGCCCGAGCGCGTCGGCGCGACGGTCAGTACATGCTCGGGGCCGTCATGGCGCAGATAGTGGCCGGCCGCGGTGCCGAGCACGACGCCTTTGGCCTCCAGCAGCCCGGCCTTGCGCATGTCCGGCAATGCCGCCCAGCGGGCCGAGCCGAAGGTTGCGGACCGTGCCTTCGTCCCCGCCCGCCAGGCAGCGCCCCCCAGTGCAACAGCGCCGCTCGCGACCCCGCCCGCCGCCGCCAGCAAGCCGGCGGTGTTGAAGACGTGCGGGGCTTGGCGGTCGAAGGCCAGCCACCAGCCGAACAGCTTCCAGGGTGCATAGAGCGCGCAGCCGAACGCCTCGGCCAGCGGGGCGCCGAGGGCAGGCTGGTACGCCAGCATCGCCGCCGCCCACTGCGTGCCGGCCCAAAGACCGGTAAGGGCGAGCAGGAAGGCGGTGGCGATCTGGATGCAGGTTGCTCGAGCCGACATGGCCGATCCTCACGAAAGCGCGAGAGCGCTGTTGCGGGATCAGGATGCGGCGGGTCGTGCGGCGAAGTGAATGGGGAAACGCGGGGAAAAGAGGGAAGTCGCGGGAGGTGTTAGGAGGTGGCGGGAAGGTGTCCGGCGGGGCTGGTTGATCGCGGATGTAGAGTGCCCAGGGTTCGGTCGTGATCTGGAAAGGATTACATCGGCATCAGCGACGTAACGCCCCGCCGGTTGCCGATTCTACAGGATTCGGCAAAGAGACATGGCCACCGGACACCGACAAGCGGAGGCTGTATGCGGGATGGCTTTGAGCGGGCCACGTGCGCGAGCCGGTCCTCGGTCGTCGGCCTCTCGCCCACCACAATATCGAGCTCGGCATTTTCTTTCTTCGTCGACGGCAGGCCGCCTCTGGCAGCCGACCTTCGAAGTCAGCGGACGCCAAGTCTCGACGGCGACAACCTATCACCTGGGAGTTGAGGCAAGGGCCTCCATGATCGGGCAGTCCGGCCAGCGCAAAGGCTTGCACTCGGCGATGAGGGATGTGAGGGCGCGATCCAGGCGTTTGAGGTCGGCCAGCTTGCGCCTCACCTCGCCGCGATGCGCAACAGTGACCGCGCGCGCCTCTTCGCAACAGGCACCCTGCGCGTTGAGACGCAAGAGGTCGCGGATCGTCTCCAGCGGGAAGCCGAGCTCGCGCCCCCGGCGGATGAAGGTCAGTGTCGCGACGTGCTCGGGTGCGTAGCTTCGGTGTCCGCCGGACGTACGGCCCGGCTTCGCGAGCAGGCCGATTTTCTCGTAGTAGCGTATCGTCTCGACATGGACGCCGGTTGCCTCGGCAAGCCGCCCGATCGTCAGTGCCGCGGGCGCTTCCTTCCGTACCATCCGGGCTCTCCTAAAAGTGCTTGCATCTGTAGTTGCTACAGATTGTAGCGTCGTAACTGGCCGCTGTCCAAAGAGGCGATTGTCGAGCGTGACGGTTGTCGAAAGCCGGCGGCTGAGCTTGGAACCGCAGAAGGAGAGCCGACATGGCACGACTGGCGATTGCAGCGCTGATGCTGCTGGGCTTGACGGCGACGGTCTATGCCGCCTGCCCGTTCTGCCCGTGAGCAAAGGGGCGCGGACATGCTGAAACTCTTTGCGGCGGGCGGCACGGTCGCTGCGCTTGCAGCCTCTACGTGCTGCGTCATGCCGCTTGCACTGGGGAGCTTGGGCCTTAGCGGCACTGTGGCATCGGGCTTCGATGTGCTCGCGCCCTATCAGACGGTGTTTCGCCTTGCGGCCGTTGGCCTGCTGGCAGGCGGCTTCTGGCTCGTTTATGCCGGCCGGCCGGTGTTGGCCGAGGGCGCGGCTTGCCCGACGGCAACTGCAGGTGCGTGGTCGAAGCCCGTTCTATGGGCCGGGGCGCTGGTGCTCGCGATCGTGCTCAGCGAGCCCGTCTGGGGACGGTGGCTCGCATGACCGACCAAGCCCAGCCGTCCGGCGTGTCGCCCGCGATCGTGCTGCAATCCACGATCACGTGCCCGAGGTGCGGTCACCGCTCGATCCACATGATGCCGACGGACGCCTGTCAGTACATTCATGTGTGCGCAAGCTGCGGCATCACATTGAAGCCGAAGCCCGGCGACTGCTGTATCTACTGCTCGTATGGCGACGTGGCTTGCCCGCCGATCCAGGAGGAGCGTGCGGGTCTCGGCGACGCGTGCTGTCACGGCTCCGGTGCACCGGGCTCGGATTGAACGTACCAACGGCGCATCCACGACAGGGCCGCAAAGACGGCAGCGGGCACAATGAACCACTGCGCAAGCGGCGATCCGCCGATCTGGTAGCCGAGGATCGGTACTGTCGGCATCGCCGGATCATAGGCCCATGATTGGCGGACGTAGACGTTGAGCCATTCGCTGAAGGCCGTGTAGGCAATTCCAAGTGGCACAGCAAGGGCGGCGACTTGCAGCGCATTTATGCGCGGCCACCTCCAGGCTCTGAGCAACACGATCGATGCGAACAGGGCATTCATCGCGATGAGGACATCGCCGCCTGTACAATGCAGTACGGCGAAGGTCAGCTCTGCGCGCGATGCCGTCCACCAGAGTGTGTAGAGCGGCAGTTGCGCGATCTCCCACAGGAGATGACCGACCACGGACAAGACGACATAGAGTGCGAGCGCAATGAGCCGCTCGCGCCATTGCGGGCCGACGGCACGCCATGCCGATCGCTGCGGGACATTCACCGGAAGAACACGTATTTGATGAGCGCAGCGATCACCAGCACGACGAGAACGATCCCGCCCAGGTGCCAGAGCCCCATGCCCCACATCATCCAGCCATCATTCATCATGTGTGCGATCCTCGCTCTGCGGGTGCATGGCGGTCACGAACGCCCGCAAACCTACTCCTTCGCGAACACCTTCGGCGCGCCGTCGCCGATCTCGTAGATCGTGAACGGCTCCTGCTTGGCACCGCCCATTCCCGGCGAACCGAGCGGCATGCCGGGCAGCGTGATCCCCTTGATCGCGGGACGCTCGCCGAGCAGCCGCCGGATGGCGGAGACCGGCACATGGCCGCTGACCACATAGCCATCGATGTGGGCCAGATGACAGCCTTCGAAATCGCGCGCAATGCCGGCCTTGCGGCTCATCGGCGCAAGCTGGTGCGTTTCGCGCACCGTGACCTTGAAGCCGTTTTGCTGCAGATAGTCGGCATATGCGTCGCAGCAGCTGCAGCTCGGGTTCTTGTAGATCAGCGCCTCGGTCTGCCCTTGAGCGCGCGCTGCTGACGAGCCCGCGAGCGAAAGCATCATCGATATTGCCATAATAAGTTTGTGCATGGTCCAGTTCCCCTGTGATGACTCGGCCGTTCACGCCACGCGGATGACGCCCATCATGCCGGCGGCCTGATGCTCCAGGATGTGGCAGTGGAACATCCAGTCACCGGGATTGTCGGCGACGAAAGCGATCTCGACGCGCTCGCGCGAGGACATGAGGACGGTATCCAGCCATTCGCGGTCCCTGGTCGGCGCGCCGTTACGTGAGATCACCCGGAACGAGTGTCCGTGCAGGTGAATCGGGTGCGGCCAGGCGGTCATGTTGGTCATGGCCAGGACGTATGATTTCCCGCGTTCGAGCGTCAGCATGGGCTTCATGACGTGCCCCTCGGCGGCGACGCCGTTGATCCGCCAGATGCGGCCCGAGTGCATCATGTCCCTCATCGAGCCCATGCCGCCACCCATGCCGCCCATCCCCATGCCCGAGCCGGAGCCGCCACCCATCTGACGCTCCACCATCATGCCCATCATACCGCCCTGGAACACGATGTCGTGGCGCACGGCATTGCCGATATCGGGCTCGGGCATGGTGTTTGCCGCCAGGGCAAACGTTGCGTCAAGCCGCGTCTCGCGCAGTGACTCGCTGCCATAGACGAGGTCCACAAGCTTGTAGGCCTGCCGGCGATAGAAGCTGTCGGTGAGGGTGAAGCGCTCGCCGGGCTTGCCCATCATGTCGATGACGAGATCCGCGCGCATGGCAGGGCCGAGATCGAGGCGGCGCTGTTTGAGCCGGTGCGGATCGACGGGCTGACCGTCATAGGCGATCACGATCGGCTCGTGGCCGGCGAACTCGAGACCGAAGATGCGGGCGTTGGCCGCGTTGATGAGGCGGAGGCGAATGCGCTCGCCGCGTCTGACCGCAACCGTGTCCGGCACGCGGCCGTTGATCGTGACGGTGTTGCCGATGCGGCCGGCATGGCTAGCATCCATCATGTTGCCGAAGCCATCGTCGATCTGTGCATCGGGCCTGAGGCGCCAGTCGTCGAGCACCCAGGTCAGCTCGCGATCGACCCTGATCGGCTCCCGCTCCTCGACGATCAGCGGTCCATAGAGGCCACGGCCAACCTGCTCGGATGACAGCATGTGCGGATGGTACCAGTAGGTGCCGGCATCGGGCAAATCGAAGGCGTAGACGAACTTACCCCCGCGCGCGATCGGCTGTTGCGTCAGGTGGGGCACGCCGTCCATCGCGTTCGGCAGCCGGATGCCATGCCAATGAACGGTGGTCTCCTGCGGCAGCCGGTTCTCGACCTCGATCTGCAAGCGCTCGCCTTGCTTGAAGCGAAGCTCAGGCCCCGGAACCGTGCCGTTGTAGGACCACACGCGGGTCTTCGGATGCCCACTGCCGACGAGGCTGGCTTGCGTCTCGGCGAGGACGAGGCGACGCTTCGCATCACCGGAGGTCGCGCTTCCCGGCAACAGGCTGGCGGCAAGTGCGCCAGTCGTTCCCGACAAAAATGCGCGCCTGTCGATCGCTTTCAATCCATCGTGAGTCATGACGACCTCCTTCGATGCCCGGCCAATCAGACGCGGGCAGTTTCCGGCTCAGCTCGTGCGACGCTGGTTGGCGCTTCATCGTGCGAAAGGGTGCGCGACAACCGCCAGCCTTTCACCACGGCATAGATCGCCGGAATAACGACCAGCGTCAGCACGGTCGACGACACCATGCCGCCGATCATCGGCACGGCGATGCGCTGCATCACCTCCGAGCCCGTGCCGTGACTCCACAGGATCGGCACGAGGCCGGCCATGATGGCGATCACGGTCATCATCTTGGGGCGCACGCGCTCGACGGCGCCTTCCATGATCGCGGCGGTGAGGTCGGCCCGCGTGACGGCGCGGCCTTCCGCCAACGCCTTGCGCTTCTGGTCCGCCCAGGCGTGATCGAGGTAGATCAGCATGATGACGCCGGTCTCGGCGGCGACACCGGCGAGCGCAATGAATCCGACGGCGACAGCGACAGACAGGTTGAAGCCCATCCACCACATCAGCCAGAGTCCGCCGATGAGCGCGAACGGCAACGACAGCATGACGATCAGCGTCTCCGTCATGCGGCGGAAGTTGAGGTAGAGCAGCAAGAGAATGATCAACAGCGTCAAAGGCACGACGACGGCGAGCCGCTTCTTCGCCCGTTCGTAGAACTCGAACTGCCCGCTCCAGATGGCGTAATAGCCGGGCGGGAACGTGACCGAGGCGGCGACAGCTTTCTTGGCATCGGCGACATAGCTGCCGAGGTCGCGCTCACGGGCATCGACGAAGATGTAGGCGGCGAGTTGGGCGTTCTCGGTGCGGATGCCGCCCGGACCGCGCACGAGCGCGACTTTCGCAACCTGACCTAGCGGGATCGAGGCGCCGTTAGGCAGCGGCACCAGCACCTCGCGCGCGATCGCCTGCGGATCGGAGCGCACGTCGCGCGGATAACGGACGGAGACGCCATAGCGCTCGCGCCCCTCCACGGTGGTCGTCACCGTCTCCGCACCGAGCGCAGACGACACCACCTGCTGCACGTCGCCCATCATCAGGCCGTAGCGGGCAAGTTCGCGCCGGTCCGGCTCGATGTCGAGGTAGTAGCCGCCGATGATCCGCTCGGCGAAGGCGCTCGACGTTCCGGGCACGGTCTTGATCGCTCGTTCGATGTCCCGCGCGAGCTTCTCGATGACGGTAAGATCCTGGCCGATCACCTTGACGCCGACCGGCGTGCGGATTCCGGTCGCCAGCATGTCGATGCGCGCCTTGATCGGCATTGTCCAGGCGTTGGAGACGCCGGGGAATTGCAGCGCCTTGTCCATCTCCTGGATCAGACTGTCGATGGTCACGCCGGGCCGCCAATCCTTCGGCGGTTTCAGGTTGATCACCGTCTCGAACATCTCGGTCGGCGCCGGATCGGTCGCCGTGGCCGCGCGACCCGCCTTGCCGAACACACTCTCGACCTCGGGAAAGGTCTTGATGATGCGGTTCTGGATCTGCAACAGCTCGGCCGACTTGGTGATGGAGAGCCCCGGCAGCGTCGTCGGCATGTACATGATCGTGCCCTCGTTGAGGTTGGGCATGAACTCCGAGCCGAGTTTGGTTGCGGGCCAGACGCTGCCCGCAAGGATCAGAATCGCCACGGCAATCGTGAGCGCCTTGGCCTTCAGCACGCCGCGGATGATCGGCCGGTAGAGCCAGATCAGCGCGCGGTTGAGCGGGTTCCGGTGCTCCGGAACGATGCGACCGCGCACGAAGATCACCATCAGCGCCGGCACGACCGTAATCGAAAGCAATGCAGCGGCCGCCATCGCGAACGTCTTGGTCCACGCGAGCGGCTTGAACAGGAGCCCTTCCTGCGCTTCCAGCGCGAAGATCGGGAGGAACGAGACGGTGATGATGAGCAGCGAGAAGAACAGCGACGGGCCAACCTCGCTCGCCGCCTCGATCAGCACCTCGGCGCGCGGCTTCTCGGGCGGGGCGCGCTCCAGATGCTTGTGCGCATTCTCGATCATGACGATCGCCGCGTCGATCATGGCGCCGATGGCGATGGCGATGCCGCCAAGGCTCATGATGTTCGACGAGATGCCCAAGCCCCACATACAGATGTAGGCGATCAGGATGCCGAGCGGCAGCGTGATGATCGCGACCAGAGCACTACGGGCGTGCAGCAGGAAGACGAAGCAAACGAGCGCGACGATGGCGCTTTCCTCGAGCAGCGTGACCTTCAGCGTGGTGATCGCGCGGTTGATCAGGTCGGAGCGATCGTATACGGGCACGATCTCGGTGCCCTTCGGCAAGCTGCCGGCGATTTCCGCCAGCCGCTCCTTGATGCTGGCGATGACGGAGAGCGCATTCTGACCGTAGCGCTGAATGGCGATGCCGGAGACGACCTCGCCTTCACCATTGAGCTCGGTGACGCCTCGGCGCTCGTCTGGCGCCAACTCGACGCGCGCCACGTCCCTGATCAGCACCGGCGTGCCGCCCTGCGCCTTGAGCACGATGCTTTCGATGTCGGCAATGCTCTTGAGATAGCCACGCCCGCGCACCATGAACTCGGTCTCGGCCAACTCGACCACGCGGCCGCCGACGTCCATGTTGGACTCGCGGATGGCCTGGCGGACCTTGGAAAGTGGAATGTCGAACGCGCGCAGCCGGCGCGGATCGACCACCACGGAATACTGGCGCACGAAGCCGCCGACGCTCGCCACCTCGGCGACGCCCTCCGCCTTGGCGATGGCGAAGCGCACCTGCCAGTCCTGCGTTGTGCGCAGCTCCGCGAGATTCCGCTCCTTGGCCATGACCGCGTACTGATAGACCCAGCCGACACCGGTTGCGTCCGGCCCGAGTGTCGGCACGACGCCTTGCGGCAGCGTGCGCGTCACACCGGACAGGTATTCGAGCACGCGCGAGCGCGCCCAGTAGATGTCGGTGCCTTCCTCGAAGATGACGTAGACGAACGACACGCCGAAGAACGAGAAGCCGCGCACCACCTTCGAGCGTGGTACTGACAGCATGGCGGTCGAGACCGGGAAGGTGACCTGATCCTCGACCACCTGCGGCGCCTGGCCCGAGTATTCGGTAAAGACGATCACCTGGGTGTCCGACAGGTCCGGGATGGCGTCGAGCGGCACCTTGCTCACGGCATAGAGACCTGCGCCCGTTACGAAAACAATCGCGATCAGGACCAGCATCAGGTTGGTCGCCGACCAGCGGATGATGCGGGCGATCATGGCTGCTTCTCCGCAGGCGCTGGCGCTGATACTGGTGGCTGATCAGCGGTGAAAGTCGACAACGCGGCTTTCAGATTGCTCTCGGCGTCGATCAGGAAGTTGGCCGCTACGACGACATTCTCACCGGCCTTGATCCCCTCCGCGATCTCGATGAACCCGTCGCCGCGCACGCCGACCTTGACGGCGCGTGGCTCGAAGCGACCCTTGCCGCGATCGACGATCACCACCTGCCGGTTGCCGCTGTCGATCAAGGCCGAGACCGGCACACTGAGGCGCTCGGCCTCGCCGTCACCTGCGTTGATCGCCACATCCGCAAACATCTCGTGCTTGATGCGGTGATCGGGATTGGCGACCTCGATGCGGACTTTCGCCGTGCGTGTCACCATCTCCAGCTCATGCAGGATGAACGTCACACGCCCGTTGAACACCTCGTTCGGGAAGGCTCGGAACGACACCTTTGCTGTGGCCCCGACGCGAACCTGAGCGATGTCCTGCTCGGGCACATCCGCGATGATCCAGATCGAGGTGAGATCGGCGAGCCGCAGCATCTCGTCGCCCGCCTTCATCATCATGCCCTCGATCGCCTTCTTCTGCATGACGACACCCGACACCGGCGACGGCCAATCGAAAGAGATGACGGGCTGACGTGTACGCCTCAGTTCGCTCATAACGGCTTCGGGGATCAGCAAGTTCTCCAGCCGCTGCAACGCACCCCTGTCGTCGCGGTTGCCACCGGCATTTGTCGAGATGCGATAGTCGACCTGCACCTTGACCATGTCCGGGCTGTAGATGCGGAACAGCGGCTCGCCCTTCTTCACGTGCCGCCCGGTCTCGTTGACGTAGAGCTTCTCGATGAAGCTGTCGGCGCGCAGCGCAACCGTCAGCAGCGTTCGTTCGTCAGGCTTGGCGACGCCCGGCGCACGGATCGGCCGCACGAGACGACGCATGGCTGCAGTTTCCGAGCGCACGCCAGCGTTCTGCAGTTTGGCGACGCTGACCTTGACGGTTCCCGGCTCGTCTTCCTCACCCTCGTAAACGGGGATGTAGTCCATCCCCATCCAGTCCTTCTTCGGCACCGGCGAGGTGTCCGGCAGGCCCATCGGATTGCGGTAGTAGAGCAGCTTCTTCGGCGCGCCAGTGGCGCTTCTCAGCGGCTCCTTCGGCTTGGCTTCCGCGAAGTCCGCCTCCTGGTCGTCGTAGACGGGCAGGTAGTCGCGGCCGTCCCCGGTCTTTTTCGGCTCGGCCGCGAAATCAGCGTCATTGTCCGGGTGCTTCCAATAGAGCACGGTGCGCTTTTTCGGCGCGGCAGCCGGCATCGCGACAGCCTCGGGAACGGAGGCCGCGGTCCATGTATGCGGATCGGGCCACTTGCCGGCTCCAAGGCGATAGCCGGCAACGGTTGCAGCGAGGATCGCCGCGATGGCGATCCCAGCGGTGAGAAGCTTGCGCATGGGCGGGTCCCTCAGTCCTTGGCCTGGAACACGACGACGCCTTGCACCGTGTCCTTCTCGCCTGGCACCTTGCCCATGATCCGCAGCGCCCATCCGCCGGCCATGGTGAGGTCAGCCTTGAAGCGGTAGACGCCGGGCTCTGACGACGGCATGGCGACGTGCCTGGCCGTCATCTCGGCCATGCTGTCGGGGCCCATGTCGAGGCGGGTACGGAACAGCACCGCGCCGGTGACCGGCTTGCCCGTCGCCTTGTGCACGAGCCGAACCGCGAGCTCGCTACCGGCGCCTTTCTTCACATCGACCTTGAGCGGCTGGAACTCGTAGTCAGCGGCGGCGGCAAGAGCACCTGTCGCGATCAAGGAGAGCGCCAGAGCCGCAAGGCCCGCGCGAAAGCTGATTGGCAACGTCATTTAGGTTCCTGTCCATAGAGAGCCACTTCGCCACGGCATCATGCCTGAGGCGAGCAGCGCTAGGTGCGAGTCCGGCGCCAATTGCCCGCGATGAAGCGCGGGTGGGTCATCGATGGATCAGGTTCTGGGAGGTCGCGGCTGAGGCCCGTCCGACCAGTCGGGCGAATGGACCATCGCGACAGGCCATGTTTGCGGCGTCGAGAGACGGCCGAGCAGCCGCGGCTGCTGGGCAATGCCGACGAGTTGGAAGCACGCCGTTGCGCAGATATCTGCCGGACAGGCGGGATCATTGGCGCAACACGGACCATCGTCGGCATCGGAGGTGCCTTGCATCCTGGAGGCGCAGTCCTCCATAGGCGATGCGGCGGGGCCGGAGCCGTGGTCGTCTACATGCCCATGCTCGACGCGCACCGTCTCACTCGTCCCCTTGGCTCCGCCCGCCCACGCAGCTCCCATCGGCGCGAGAGCGATCGCGACCGCGATGAGCATCGAGAGCAGATTGCGAAGCCAAAACAAGAGCGAGCACCTCCAGCAGCCCAATTCGCAGGCGGCGGGCGGGAAATCAATGCAATTTTTTGTGTTTACAGGCCCGACATCGCCTTGGACGATGGCGAGAATATGAAGTGCGCGGGCGATCGTGATCGGGACCATGATGTGTGCATCACTGCCGCCGGGCCGGCGCGTCGGGCCGCGTCAGGATGAACAGGGCCACGGCGGCGAGCACGCCGGCCTGCAGCAGCAGCAGCGGCAGTCCAAGCCCGGCCATCCAGGAGCCGAGCAGCATCAGCACCATGACGATGACGGCGAGGACCTTCGTGCGGCGATCGATGGCGCCGTGCGTGCGCCAATCCGCGATAACGGGCCCGAACCGCGGGTGCGTGACGAGCCAGTCATGCAGGGTGGGCGAGGACTGCGCGAAGGCGTAGGCGGCGACGAGGAGGAATGGTGTCGTCGGGACCAGCGGCAGCACGATACCCGCGATGCCGCATCCCATGGCGCCAACCCCCAGTGCAAGCCAGGCGATCCGCATGCGTCACCTCACCTCGAGCCGGACAATCGCTGAGCAGACATCGGGCTCCTGATGGCCGCGCTCCGGCCTCGCGGTGCCGTGTAGGCGCATTCCGCCAGCGTGGTGCGGTCGAGTTCTTCGATGAACGCGCGGGCCGCTTGCGCCAGCTTGCTCTTCAGCCGGCAACGGGGTGTCAGTACGCAGCCGCCACCATCGGCCCTGAAACATTCGACAATGGCGTGGCGGGCCTCGAGCCGCCGCACAACCTCGCCGATGGTGATCTTCCCGGCCGGCCGGGCGAGCCTGAAGCCGCCGCCGGCTCCGCGTTGCGTGGTGACGAACCCGCCGTCCGCCAATTCGCGCACGACCTTGGTGAGATGATTGCGCGAGATCGCGAACTCGCGCGCGATCTCATCAGTGGTGAACGTGCGGTCGGGCTCGCCGGCGAGCCGCATCAGGGCACGCAGTGCGAAGTCGGTGAAGGCAGTCAGTCGCATGGTGGCGGATCCGAATAGGTATTGCCAATGTTGATTATTGCCTATCATAATTCGCATCAGCAATACCGAATTGAGGACACGGATGAGCAAGTGCGGGAGCATGCCTCGATGACCACCAGCGCCGAGCAGATCCGCGCCTATCAAGGGCTCGCATTGTTCAGCTACGGTTTTCGCCCGTTCTTCGTGTTCGGTGCCGCCTGGAGCGCACTTGCACTTGCCCTTTGGCTGCCGATGCTGAGCGGTCACCTTGCATTGCCGTCGGCCTTCTCGCCGATCGACTGGCACGTTCACGAGCTGATCTATGGCTATGTCCCTTCGGTCGTCGCCGGCTTTCTGCTCACGGCGGTGCCCAACTGGACCGGCCGCCTGCCGGTGGTGGGCGTGCCGCTCGCGGCGCTGTTCTCGATCTGGATCGCGGGCCGCGCGGCCATCGCGATGTCGTCGATTGTGGCACCGTCCGTGGCGGCAGCGGTTGATCTGTCATTCCTGGCTGCACTCGGCACAGTCATCGCGCGCGAGATCGTCGCCGGCAGGAACTGGCGCAATCTGAAGGTGCTGGCGGCCGTCGGCGTACTGCTGATTGGAAACGCAATCTTCCACTGGGAGGCGATCGAGGGTCGCGCGAATGGCTACGGCACGCGCATCGGTCTTGCCGCAACGCTGATGCTGATCATGCTCGTCGGTGGACGCATCATCCCGAGCTTCACGCGCAACTGGCTGGCCAAACGCGGACCCGGCCGTCTGCCGGTTACCTTCGACAGCGCCGACATGCTGGTGATGGCCGCAAGCGCCCTCGCGCTACTCGCCTGGATCGCATGGCCGGACGCGCGCATGACCGCGTGGCTCGCCATCCTGGCCGCGGTCCTTAACGCCATACGGCTGTCGCGTTGGGCCGGCGAGCGCACGACTGCCGAGCCGCTGGTGTTGATCCTGCACGTCGCCTTCGCGTTCGTGCCGATCGGTTTCGTGTTGCTGGCGCTCGCTATTCTGGCGCCGTCGCTGGTTGCGCCCACTGGCGCGCTGCACGGATGGACGGCCGGTGCCATCGGCCTGATGACGCTCGCCGTGATGACGCGCGCGAGTCTCGGCCACACGGCACAGACGCTCACCGCGACGTGGCCGATCCAGGCCATCTACGCGGCAGCGGCGGTCTCGGCGCTCGCCCGCATCGTCGCCGCGTTCCACCTCTGGCGCGAGCCGATGCTGCATCTGGCCGCGACGGCCTGGGTCGCGGCTTTCCTCGGGTTCGTCATCGTCTTTGGGCCGCTGCTGCTTCGGCGCCGCTCCTGACTGCCGCAGTCCCACGGCCCGACCTGAGGCGCCATAGCGACACGCGCCTCAGGTTGCCTCGACGGGCAGATCTGCCGCGCGCCACTCCGGCAGGCCGCCCTCCAGCCTGCGCACCCGATAGCCTTGGCCCCTCAGCAGCGCGACGGCATCGAACGAGAGCACACACCACGGCCCCCGGCAGTAGGCGACAACCTCCTTATCCGGATCGAGCATGGCGAGCTTGCGCTTCAATTGTGCCAGCGGAATGTTGACGGCGCCCGGAATGTGTCCCATCGCGAATTCGTCCGCCGGCCGCACGTCCAGAACCTGGACGTCGCCCGTCTTCATACGCGTCATGAGCTCGGCACGTGACACAGGCTCCATGGCGTCACGGCTGTCGAAATAGGTGCGCACGATCTTTTCGACCTCGGCGACGTGGCTCTCCCCGATGCGGGTGAGCGCAGCAATGAGATCGAGCACGGCCACGCCGGTGAGGCGGTAGTGGATGAACTTGCCGTCTCGGCGCGTCTCGACGAGACCGGCCCGCCGCATGCGCTGCAGGTGCTGAGAAGCGTTAGCGACCGACAGGCCGGTGCAGTCGGCCAGCGCCTCGACGCTTCGTTCGCCCTGGGCGAGCGCTTCCAGAAGCTCGAGGCGATGCTCATGCGCGACCGCCTTGGCAACAGCAGCGAATTGGCGGAACAGCAGGCGTTTCGGACTTACGCTTGACGCCATCTCAATCCTCCATTATCGATCAATTGAATAGTTGAATGAAGCCTCGGCGTCAATCGGCCCCTGGCATTTCGCGATGCATTCCGGACGCAGCCTATGAGCGAGTTCCTGCTGAGCAACGAGCCGGTCGTCCGCCTGGCGGTCTTCGCCGCGGTGTTCAGCATCATGGCGCTGTGGGAGGTGCTTGCACCCAGGCGTTCGCAGGCAATCGGCCGGCCGAGGCGCTGGTTCGGCAACCTGGGGGTGGTTGCGGTCGATAATCTGCTTGTGCGCATTCTGTTTCCAACGACCGCTGTCGGGCTTGCGCTTCTGGCAGAAGCGAAGGGCTTCGGGCTGTTCAACGCCTGGCAGGCTGCGGACTGGATCTCGATCATCGTCTCGGTGGTGGTTCTCGATCTTGTCATCTACCTGCAGCACGTCCTTTTCCACGCCGTTCCAGCGCTGTGGCGCCTGCATCGGATGCATCACGCCGATCTCGAGTTCGACGTGACGACGGGCACCCGCTTCCATCCGATCGAGATCGTGCTGTCGATGCTGATCAAGCTCACCGTGATCGGAGCACTTGGTGCGCCGGCGTTGTCCGTTTTGATCTTCGAGGTGCTGCTCAACGCGACCGCCATGTTCAATCACTCGAATGTCCAGCTGCCAGCGCCCGTCGATTGCATCCTGCGCTGGCTCGTGGTGACGCCCGATATGCACCGCGTGCACCACTCCGTCGTCGTGCGCGAGACCAACTCGAACTTCGGCTTCAATCTGCCCTGGTGGGACCGCCTGTTCGGAACCTACCGCGCGCAGCCCGAGGCAGGGCATGAAGGCATGACGATCGGCGTGAAGGAAATTCGCGATCCGGCCGAGCAGCGTCTCGACCGCATGCTGACCCAGCCGTTCCGGAAAGGTGACAGCGCGTATGCACTTGGCCGGCGGGAGAGCGCGGGTCGTGGCGATGCACATCTATCGGGACAGTCCTGGTCAAGGTCTCAAGGAAGCAAGCTGAACACGGAGGACTGAAGATGCGACGTGCTCTGCGCGACAGTCCAGCGGTGGCGGTGACCGCCGCCGACAAGGAGCTGGAGTTCTGGGATGTCATCTGCCCCGCCGTATGATCTTGGTGAGCTTCCCGCTGCCTATCGCCGCTGGCGTGCGAGTGAGCTGGGACGAATCACGGATCGAATCGAGGAACAGCTGATTCTTGACCTCATCGGGCCTGCATCAGGCAAGCGCCTGCTCGACGTCGGTTGTGGCGATGGCGTGTTCAGTGTCCGGCTGGCCCAGGCCGGCGCGGATGTCACGGGGCTCGACCTCGACCCAAGGGGGCTTGCCGCCGCACGTCGCCGTGCCACCGAGGCGGGCCTGACGATTGTGCTCGCCGAGGGAGATGCGCAGTCGCTGCCGTTTGCGGATGGCGCATTCGACATCGTCGTGGCGGTGACCGTGCTCTGCTTCGTCCCTGCGCCAGAACGTGCCGTTCGTGAGATGGCGCGCGTGCTGCGCCCCGGCGGACGATTGGTGATTGGCGAGCTTGGTCGATGTTCCATTTGGGCAGCCAAGCGCCGCATAGCCGGTTGGCTCAGGGCGAAGACGTGGAGGGCTGCCCGCTTTCGAACGGCAGGCGAACTAAAGCAGCTGACGATTAAGGCAGGGCTGCTAGCAGAGACGGCTCGCGGCGCGGTCTGTTATCCGTCATACGGTCTCTGCGCACGATGGCTGTCGTCGCTCGATAGGAGGGTTTCACGCCTCACAACCTTTGGCGCCGCGTTCATCGCGCTCGCAGCATCGAAGCCGAAACCGGCTGCGGCAGACCACTGGTGAAGTCGCGCAGGCCACCGCCGATCCTGGTCGCGAGGAACGATCAGGAGGGCTCGGCGGTGATGGCGGCGATATCGTTGCCTCAGTTGCCGCCGCGTGTCATGTGAAGTTGGCGGGATGATGACTTGCCTGCGTGAACGACGGGGGAGCGGCGTGACCACGGTGGCGATCTATGGCCTGGCCGCCCTGGCCGAGATTTCCGGTTGCTTTGCGTTCTGGATGTGGCTGCGGCAGGGACATTCCGTGCTCTGGCTGCTGCCCGGCTCCGCCGCTCTTTCCGTTTTCGCCCTATTGCTCACCCAAACCGATGTCGCGTTCGCGGGTCGTGCCTATGCCGCCTATGGCGGGATCTATACCGCAACGTCGCTTGCGTGGCTGTGGCTCGTCGAAGCCCGCCAGCCGGATCGATGGGACCTTCTGGGCGCGGCCATCTGCGTGATCGGCGCAGGCGTCATCCTGTTCGGCCCGAGAACCGATTAGGTGCAAGCCCTGGGCGGCTGGGGTTTCGGCCGGGGTGGTGGAAGTAATACCGCCGGTCAGACTTCCGCCCTTTGCGCCCAGCGGCCTGATCCCGGCAGGATCGTGCGGGGGGCTGTTGGGGCGAGGGCAAGCAACCAAAGTCCCATGCCGGCATGCCGCCATCGAGTGTCGGACCCACTGCCGGGGCTCAGGAACCTACGCTGCCGCCCGCTCCCGTGCCGTCAGCGCCCGTCCGGTGTAGCCGGCCTGCGGAATCCGCATGTAGCGCGGCAGCCAGCCGTCGACCTTGGCACGGCTGTCGCCGGTCAGCGCCATGCGGATGATCTCCTTCTTTTTGGTGCCGGTCGCGGTCAGGTAGCTGTCGGCTTCCTTCGCGCCGATCACCTCGGCCAGGATGTCGTGCACGGCCTCCCGGTCGCGGACCAGCGCGAAGAACGTGTCATCGGGCTGCCAGTGCCTGCCGACATCGACGGCCAGCCGCTCGCCCAGGGAGTCGATCAGCGCCGAACCGCAGGCCAGCGCCTCGGCCATCACCACGGCGAGGATGCGCAGCACGTCCTTGTCGGAAAGCTCCATCAGCTTTGCCAGAACGTCGGCGGTGCGCGTACCGCTGTGCGGCGCCACGAGTGGGCCCTCGCCATCGAGTCCGAGCAGGTTCCGCGCCGTCTCCCGCTCGGCGTTGAACTCCGCCTCGCTCGGCAGCGACGACACGGCGGCATCGATGGCCTCGCTCGCGGCCTGCCGCCGCTCGGGTTCCACCTTCCACAGCGTGCCGCCGCCGATCACGTGCGCCAGCATGACCCGCAGCGCGATCTTCGGCGCGCGCGCCAGCGCCAGCCGCACCGCGCCGTGACGCACCAGATCGATATAGTTGGCGAGCGGCGCGCTCAACTCCGGCCGCTCGGGTCGCGCCCCGTCGTCCCCGCCTTCGTCGGCCACTGCATCGTGATCGGCGTTACGAAGCGCCTTGCGCGCTTCGCAGCGCGGCAGCAGCCCCTTGTGCACCTCCACGTGGCCGTTGGCCTGCACCTCTATGTAGGCCGCGCCGCCCTTGGCCTTCGGCACGGCCTCGTAGTCCCAGGCGTGGAAACGCTCGGCGGGCTCGATGACGTGCACGGCGGGCCAACCCTTGTCGGCGAGGTCGTCGCGCAGCGTGGCAATGGCGGCGTTCTGCAGTTTCCAGAACTGCTCGGCATCGCAGAAGAAGCGCTCGTCCCCGAACAGATCGCCCTTGATGTCGCCGTGATAGTCGGCCTCGTCGAACAGCGCGGCCGACGTGGCGATCTCCGCGCCGCCGAGCAGCCACGCTTTCAACTGCCAGCGCGGCGGCGGCACGGCGTCGGGATCGCGCAGCAGCGCGACAAATGCCTTTTGCCGCTCCCTGGTGGCAAGCGTCAGCAGTTTCAACGTCTCGCCGTTGATCTCGCCCGCGCGATAGAGCCGGTGGATGTCGGGGATCAGCCGCGCCAGCGCGAGGCGGCGCCGCACGATGGCGGGCGTGATGCCGAACGCCTCGGCGATTGTCTCCTCGCTGCGCCCTTCGCGGATCAGCGCGGCGAAGGCGGTGTACTGGTCGAGCTCATCCATCGGCAGCCGCTCGACGTTTTCGGCAAGACTGGCCTCGATGGCGCTGGCGTCGTCGGCAGATTCGATGACGATGCACGGCACGTCCGTGCCCGCGTCCTCGCCGGGTCCGGCCTCGCGCGCGATCCGCTCCAGCGCCTTGAGCCGGCGCTCGCCTGCGACAACCTCGAAGCCGTCACTGTTCATGCGCACGATCAGCGGTTGCAACAGCCCGATGGAGCGGATCGAGGCAGCGAGGCTGTCAATGGCCTTAGGGCCGTGCCGCCGCACGTTGATGCGCGAGGCATGCAAACGGTCGAGCGGGATTTGGGTCAGGGTGTGGGTCATGACGGGTCTCCTTGATTGCACGGGTTGGGTCAGTAGTCGGACGCGAGCATCAGCGTCAGAACGCGGACGACGCCAGGGGCGAGCGGATCCTCCGCACCCTGGGTCAGCGTGTGGTCGGCGTAGGTGTCGATCTTGAAGAAGAAGCGCTCGCTCGCGTGCTCGAACGCGCCGAAATCGTGCTCCTGATGCGGATCGTTGTCGGGCGTGAACGCGTCGAAGCGGCGCATCGCAATCACGGCGGCAGTGAGCACGTCGGGCGGCAGCGCGGCGACGGCGGCGGTCATCACGATGTGTCCGCCGAGCCGGTTGCGCCGTAGCGCATCGTTGCGGGCGGCGATGGCAGCTGCGCGCGTGGGATCGATAACGGATGGCGCGTGAAGGCTTGTCATTGTCGGCACTCCTTGGGTGGCGATGGCATGCACTCGCCCGGTCCGGCGCACGGCATGCGCGCCGGTCGGTGGTGCTGTGGTGGTTTGTGATCAGGCTGCGCGTTGCTGCCCGGCGCTTGATTGCAGGCCGTCGAGATAGGCCACGACCTCCTGCGCCTTGGCGGCGGCGGCAAAGATCGCTCGCGAGTCGGCCTTCATCACCTTGAGCCAATGATGGATGTAGCGCGCATGATCCGGGTGCGGCTCGCCCGCGATGCCGAGGCGGGCGCACACGAAGCACGCGGCCGTGTCGGCGATGCATTCCTCCATGGCGTATTGGTCATCACCGAAGCGTTTGCCGAGCTGGCGGTCGAGCCTGTGCGAGGGTGCCGTCCAGTGGGACGTCTCATGGCTGAGCACGCGATACCACGCATCGGTGCGCGTGCGGCCATCCTTGCCGATGAAGCGCGCCTCGTCCGGCATGTAGATGGTGTCGGTTGCGGGCCGGTAGCAGGCACGGCTGCCACCGACGATCACGCGCGCGCCGGTTGCGGCGAAGTAGGCCTCGGCGGCGGCGATGCGCTCCACCGGATTGGGTGGCAGGGCGGTGGCGGGCGTGTAGCCGTCGACCTGCTCGGCGGCGAACACCCAATAGCCGCGCGCCATGCGGCGCACCTCCGCCTCGCCGTCGCCGCCGGTATCGGCCGCCGGCTCGCCCTTAATTTCAATCTCGCGATAGAACACGATGGGGCTGGCGCGCTCGCCCTTGCGCACGTGCGCGCCGACGGCGTTCCACTGCTTGAGGGTTGCCCACTCGCCGGATTGGTAGCCGTGATCGAGTGCCGACACCCAGAGCGACAGGATGTTGATGCCGCGATAGGGCTGGTGCGTGGTGGCGTTGACCGGCAGCGTCGGCGAGAAGCCTCCGCGCTGCCAGGGCATCACCGGATCGCCGGGATTGGCCTCGACCGCCGCGATGATCTTGGCGGTGATCGTGTCGTAAACGTTGGTGCGTGCTTTCGCGCTGTCGGATGCCATGACGCAAACTCCGATAAATGGGGCCGTGAACACCTGAGTTTCAGCGCTGATCTCAGTCTCAGAACACTACCATAAGTTCTGTTTTTGTTCCAGTCTTTTGTCGACAGTTTCTGCGTTGAATCAATCACATAATGTTACGGCCGCGGTCGCAAATTGCGCTGAGAATTCCGCCCCCGGAAAGAGAACCCGCGTTCATGTCATGAAAGAGCCTGCCCGCTTTGCCGTGTGCCTGCCTCGTGGAGATGCTATGAGCCGCCAAGATCGTGCGGCACCGTCGTGCTCCTTGGCATCTCAAGAGGAGAATCGGCGATGGTGAGGAAGCGCAACGTATCGTCTCACGATGAAATCGTGTTTGGCGCGATCGAGCTCAGTAAGGCGAAATGGTTGCTGGCTGTTCAGATGTCGGATCTCGAGCAGCCGAGCATCTATCAGCTGACAGGTGGCGATGTTGACGCACTGATCGAGCGACTGGAAGCAGTTGAAGCTCAGCATCGCAAGAGAACTGGTCGAACGCTGCGCATCGTCGTCTGTTACGAGGCCGGCTATGATGGCTTCTGGCTCTGGCGCGTGCTGCAGGCGCGCGGCATCACCTGTCATGTGATCGACGCAGCAAGCATCGAGATCAACCGCCGACGGCGCCGGCCGAAAACGGATCGGATCGATGCCGCCAAGCTCGTGCGTGTTCTGAGGACGTGGTACCGCGGCGAGCGCGAAGTATGCTCGATGGTTCGTGTTCCGACGTGCGAGGAAGAGGACCTTCGCCGGTCGCATCGCGAACGGTGCCGGCTGGTCTCCGAGCAGACTGCACACGTGAACCGCATCAAGGGTCTGTTGTTCGCCTACGGAATCCGAAATCTCGGCTGCCGCTGCGATAGACTGGTGCTTGATGGCCTCATGACGGGCGATGGCAGGCCGTTGCCCGAGCGCCTCAAGGCGGAAATCACCCGCGAGATGGTGCGATTGAAGCAGGTGCAAGCACAGATTGCCGAAGTCGAGAAAGAACGAGACACCGTTGAAGCGTCGTCTGCGGAGAGTGAGCCGAAGCGTCATCGCTTGCTTGAATTGCGCGGCATCGGACCGGCGCTCGCGTCGATCCTGACGCGGGAGGTCTATTACCGCGCGTTCGAAAACCGGCGCCAAGTGGCAAGCTACATCGGGGTGACGCCGAGTCCCTATTCGAGCGGCCAGACCGAGCGCAATTCCGGCATATCGAAGGCCGGCAACAGGCTGGCGCGCTACATCATGATCGAGGCGGCGTGGCTTTGGCTCCGGCACCAGCCGCAAAGCGCCCTTTCACGCTGGTATGCGTTGCGCACGGAAGGACACACGGGGCGCGTTCGTCGGATCATGCTCGTGGGACTGGCGCGAAAGCTCGCTGTCGCACTGTGGCGCTACGTCGAAACCGGCCTCGTTCCACACGGCGCGATCACCAAAGCAGTGACGGCCAAATAGCCGACAGATCAACGGCGGTTGCCGTTGCCGAGTTGGACGCGTGACTGGAATGACGGTCTGGGCCTGGTTGTGCCGCCGTGGAGCTGAGTCCCGTCCATTCGTTACGACCCAAGAAAGGAGCCACACAGCTTAGCAAGGATCAGCGGGCCGTCCAGCGCGCTGGTGGGTTGGATGCGTGACTGCACGGCGGGAAGGGCCGACATGCCGTCCCGGAGCTTAGTCCCATCCCCAAGATGTGAGCTGCTCGTGCATGCAGCATTGTGGCAAGCCGGATCGGAGCTGCCGGATATAAGCAGACGCGTTCACGCGTAGCGCACGACAACATCATATGACCCGGACCAGCACCACCCGGACCGCTGCCAGTATAGCCCGGCGCTCGGCCAGTCAAGGCCAAGCCCTGGGGGTGGCCGCTGCGCGGCCAGCCTTGACTTGGGCCTGCGCGCCGGGCAGAGGGAATTGCACGGTCGGGACGAAAGAACGTGATTCCGGCCGAACAATAGAACTGGTGTTTGAAGTAGTATGATCGGTGCGCGCATCGATCATGATCATGACCGAAGGGCCCATCCTTCGGTTCGACCGGGACCATCCTTCCGCCCCGACCTGCGCATTCAACGCGCCGCCGCGCGGAGCGGGGGTCAAGACCGGCCGCTTGCGGCCGCCCGTAGGGCTTGGTCTTGACGCCTGCGAGCACGGTGGCAAGATCACTGCAGTCGGGAGCGCGACTGTCGCACGAAATCACGTTCGCGTGCTTGACGGCTCCGCGAGGGAGGCACGCGGGCCTGCCTATGGTGAGTCCTGCGCACTTGCGTTTTCGAGTGGCATCGCTGCCGTCATCGGCATCGCGGTCCGCGCCAGGGATCGCCACCGAAGGCCGAGACCCGCGGCAAGCGGGGCTCGGGTCCGCGGCCCCAGACGGCGTCAGCCATTTCGTGTGATCGTGGTCCGCCGCGGACTAGAGCCCGGCCGCGGCCCCCTTGGGCCGCGGGGCGCCACGGAGAAGAATGGCAGCCGCGTTCGATGCAATCTTGCCCGGCAGCGTCAACGCCACAGCAGCCTGTGGCGCAAGTGGTCGTGCGCGCAACGCGACGGCGGTGAGCCGTTGCATAATCCGGTGTGCCTTTCAAAGGCGGGGCGGTGACACAGACGGAAGTCTAATTCGCGTCCTGACTTGCGCGGTTGCCGTCGCAGGCGACGCGAAGAGTGCCGGCCGACGCCGGCCACCGAAGCACAGAACATGTCATGCAACGCGGTCAGTGGGAGCAGTTACTATCGGATCACGGGCGGCGTCAGGTGCCGACCTGGAATCAGGTCGCCATGCCGCCTGCCTGGTGCTCGAGCATGTGGCAGTGGAATATCCATTCTCCGGGATTGTCGGCGACGACGCCGATGGTGACTGTCTCGTCCGGCTCGACGAGAGCCGTGTCGCGCCATAGGCCCATGTCCCGTGCCGTATTTGGCCGTCAGTTCGATCGGTCCTCTCCCTGCGGCTGCAAGCGCAGAAACCACGGGCGCGAGCGCTGCGCCAGCTATTGAGAGCGCTCCGGTGCGTATTTCCGGCGAAGCCGGACACTGAATCCGATCGAAGCCGGAACTGATTGCGGACGTCATCTGTCAGCAGCCTGTTTGTTGATCAGGTCGTGCCTCTTACGGATCCCGGGCGGCCATTGTGCCTTTATGAATGACAGAACGGCGATGATCTCGCGATCCGTCAATGTGCCGGCATATGCCGGCATGCGGGACCTATAATCGCTGCCGGCGAACGCCTGCGGGCCGTACTTGGTCATCTCGAACAGCACCTTGTCGGCGTGATGCCAGGTGTGTCCGCTGGCATCATGCGGTGGTGCCGGCAGGTAGCCCTCGGCGTCGCGTTTGCGCCAGTCGCGCACTTGGCCTTGCAGCCTGTCGCCATGGCAGGAGGCGCAGTTGGTCTGATAGACGCGCTGCCCCTGCGCTACAACGCCGGCATTGTCCGGCTCGAGCCGCACGGAACCGGCCGGCCACTGGATGGCGACGGCCAGCAGAGTGCCGATAACCAAGAGTGCAATGAGCAGTACGATACGCCTTTTCATCGGCGCTCAGTTGAACGCGAACGGATTGACGAAGCCCGCACTGGGGCTGCCAGCGGCTTCAGGCTGCGTCCTAAAACGCTTCCACGTCGCCGTAACCTTCATTCCGACTCTCACTTTGTCGTACAGCTCGACGACGTGCTCGTTGTGCATACGGATGCAGCCCTTGGAGACATTTTGACCGATCGTCCAGGGCGCGTCGGTGCCGTGTATCCTGTACAGCGTGTTACCAAGGTAGATCGCGCGGACGCCGAGCGGGTTCTGCGGATGTCCGCCCGGCACGAAGCTCGGCAGCTTCGAGTTCTCGCGGCGCATGTCCGGTGTCGGGGTCCACGGCGGATGGACGCGCTTCATCGATACGCGTTCCACGCCCTGCCAACGGCTCTGTGCCCTCGGCACCGCGATCGGGTAGCTGATGGCGCGGCCCTTGGCGACGATAAGATAAAGGCGGCGATCGCCGAAGCTCACGATGATCTGGCCTGCGCCGTACTGCTTCGGAAACGACACGGCGGTCCGATCGGACGCAGAGTTCTGTCCCACAGGCGTGCCCAGGAACCACTGGGCTTGAGCGGTGGTCGGAAGTATCGCCGCTAAGGCGGCGACGACTCCCACCCTCGCCAAAGAGCGAATGCGCATGATGCCTCCTTCGACCGGCCGCGATACCTGCGGACGGCATGTTTCGGATTGGGGAATGTTGAATTTGATGATGGATCCTGGAAGGACGCCCTCATAGGTCTGGGCGCCTCACCCGATCTCTCAGCTCAGCATGCGCTGGGTAACTGCGAAGAAAGCCTTGAACGGCCGGCCAATGATTTCCGTACGCCTATATTCTGACCGACTCCTCGGATTCAACGGAAACGAGATGCGGTCAACCTGAGCGGACCGATCGATGAACACATTGCGCGGTCCGGGCGATCTGACCGACAGGCTCGGAATGTGGGGACGACGGTAGCAGCAGCTCGAATGATTGTCCTCACCCCGCTGACCTGAGGACGCCAGGACGTGCACGCAGGGAGCATGACCATTACGTGCGTCAATGAATGTCGCGGACTGTGCGGGATTCTGAGCATGCGTCGCGGCGAGTGCACCGCCCGGTGTGCTCGCGATACCGAGCACCAACAAAACCAAGACGGCGCAAATCGAGGCAATCTGCTTGATTGAAGGTGCAGGCATGCAATCCGGCCCAGGCGCTGGCTAGCCTCTTCTGACCGCTTCTATCTATGGTGATGCGGCCTTGGTGTCCATACGCGATGGGCCGCATGGCGAGTGAGCGATGCCAGCGGCTGCATCCTGCTGCATTCGAGCCACGGTTTGGCGGCGCCGCGGTGGCGACACTCGCGAACGTCATTGCCAGCGTACCTTCAGCGCCAGAGGCGGCACCAGCCTCGCGGACTGACGGAGCCCGATACAAGTGCGCAGGATCTCGGCGGAATGAACACGCGGCAGTTGACGCAACTCTGTCTGCCGACCGGCGAGTCCCTGTATCCCGCGGCGCGTTTGCTCATTTTCGCCGCCTGAGCAACCACGGCATTGCCGGTGAGAGCCGCAGTCGCAACAACCCATGCAGCAAGTCTTGCAACAAAATGCCGGCGCGAACCGGCGGACGCTTCTGCGGATGAGTGCTGTGGCATTGTTGACGCCTCACAACAAGTTGAATTGAACGATTTGCTTTGCGCATAGGCGAAAACCGGCGCCGATGGCGAAGCACAAACTTCCTCGTTCTCGAATGACTCGCCCATGATTGGCGTCAACAGCGATTGGCTTCTCCATCAGCGTTTCGCGAAGGCTTCTTGACCGGCATCAATGGGAATACCGCCTAGGGGTATTAGATGCCGATACGTTAGAGAGGCCAGGGAGTGCAATCATGCGCAAGGACATCGGCTACGCATTGGCAGCACTCGCGCTCATGGGCTCGGCATCGCTGGTGACGCCGTTGTTCGCTCAGCCCCGCGTTGGCTATGGGCCGATGCACGAGGGGGGCACCCGGTACGGACGCGGCGGCATGTGGCGGGATAACGAAGGTCGCTGGCACCGTTACGGAACCGGCATGATGGGCCTGGGCTACGGCCATCGAGGCGGCGGCATGTCGCAATGCGCCGCCCGGTTCATGTCGTTCGATCGTCGGACGGGCATGTACATGACGTGGCGGGGATACCGGCGGCGTTGTCCATATATCTAGCGCCGTAGCGTATTTCGCCCGCGCGGAATTGGGAACGGCCGCGCGGCGAGATCGATGTCGAGGACGTCGGGACGCACGATCGCGTGCTCGATTATTGAGGAGTGCTCGAAGATGAGAGTATCACGACGCGCGGCATTGGGCGGCCTGGTTGCCCTCGGTACTCTGGCGACGGTCCGTAGCACGGGGCTCGGCAGTTCGGCTCTCGCACAGACAAGCGAGCGTTTCCCCAATCCGCTCATGATTCCGCCGGTTCTTCACGGTAGAGAGGAGGCAGGCAGGCGCATTTTCGACCTCGAAGCCCAGCATGGAACCACCGAATTCTTCGCCGGCCGCAAGACACCGACGATCGGCGTCAACGGAGCGTTTCTTGGCCCTGTCGTCAGGGCGAAGGCGGGAGAGCAGGTGAGGCTCAACGTGCGGAACGGGCTGGATGAGACGACGACGCTGCACTGGCACGGCCTTCACATTCCCGCGCGTGCCGACGGCGGACCTCATCAGACCATAAGTCCCGGTGTGACCTGGTCGCCGGAGTTCGAGATCAAACAGAAAGCCGGACTGTTCTGGTATCACTCGCATATGATGGAGCGAACCGGGGCGCAGGTGAATGCGGGCCTGGCTGGCCCGATCATCGTAGACGACGATGAAAGCCAGGCGCTGGGGCTGCCTGCCGAGTACGGCATCGACGACATTCCGCTCGTGATCCAGGACCGGCGCTTCCGGCGTGACGGGCGCTTCGACTACCTTTCGGCAATGCCCGACGTGATGATGGGGTTCAAGGGCGACGTGATCCTCGTCAATGGCACAGTCGCGCCGCACTTCGAGGTGAAGCGCCGCCGCACACGGCTGCGCATTCTCAATGGCTCGAATTCGCGCATCTACACGCTCGGGCTGTCGAACAATCAGCAATTCACGCAGATCGCTTCCGACGGCAGCTTGCTGGAGCGGCCGGCTCGCATGCGGCGTTTGCAGCTGTCTCCGGGGGAGCGCGCCGAGATCCTCGTCGAAATCCAGCCGGACTCGACTGTGCGCCTGATGAGCTATCCCGATCGCAGCAGTGGGGGCGGCATGGGCATGATGATGGGTATGGCCGGAAACGACGAGACATTCGCATTGCTCGAGCTGCGCGCCGGCCGCCTCGAGGGTGATGCGCCGCCCCTGCCGGAGCGGCTGATCGACGTTCCCAACTGGAACCCGGCGCGCGTCGACCGCAAGCGCACGTTCGTACTCGAGATGGGCATGGGAATGGGCATGATGGGAGGTGGTATGGGCCGCGGCATGATGGGAGGCGGGATGATGGGAGGTCCCGGCCGTATGGGCATGATGCGAGGCGGCATGACGATCAACGGCCGCACGATGGACATGGAGCGCATCGACGAGCGGGTCCGGCTCGGTGCAACGGAGATCTGGGCCATACGCAACGCTTCGCCACTTGCTCACCCGTTCCACATCCACGACATCCAGTTCCGGGTGCTCGATCGCAACGGAAGACCGGCCGGTGCGCACGAGCAGGGACTGAAAGATACCGTACTGGTCGATCCCGGCGAGACCGTGCGTGTGATCACACAGTTTACCGACTACGCCGACCCAGTCCGCCCCTACATGTACCACTGCCATATTCTCGAGCACGAGGACGCGGGCATGATGGGCCAGTTCGTCGTGGTGTAGACTCTCGGGAAGCTGGAGCACCGCAACAGGCTATCGACAGATGAGGACCGGGATCGGACTTTTGACAATCACTTCATAGGCCTGGCTGCCAAGTATCATCCGCTGGAAGCCTCTGCGGCCGTGGGAGGCCATCGCAATCAAATCGCAATTCTGATCCGCCGCCGCCTGGATGATCCCCTCGGCAGGGTGAGCGTCTTTGACGTGGAGATAGTCACAGGACGCACCGAGCGCGGCGGCTGCATCCCGCGCAAGGCCGAGAATATCCTGGGCCTTCTCCGACACGGCCCGGTCGTAGTCTTCGATCGGCCAGGCAGGGGCCAGTTCAGCGGGATAGGGCTCGGAGACGGTCACGACTGTCGCCTTGCTGCCGAGGCGCATTGCGAGCCGCAGGCCTTGGTCCACTGCCCGTTGCGCGACATCGGAGCCGTCAGTTGCGATCATGATGTGACGATACATGGCTCGCATCTCGCCATTCAAGGGATGTGGTAGCTCATCGGCACGTGCCCGCCGATGCGCAGCCAATCACTGCTAACACGTTCCCGGATCAGTCGGCGCAGGACAAGGAAGATCCGGGTTGCTTGAGTTGTCATTTGAAGAAGACATACTTGATCAGGGCTGCGATCACCAACGCGATCACAATGACGCCCAGGATATGCCCAAAGCCCAATCCCCAAATCCAACCGTCGTTCATCATGAGGGTACGTCCTTTGTCGGAAGTGACACTCTGCCTTGTTGAGCGGGTTGCTCAGATCCGCCTGCTCCCCATAAAGCGCGCGTAGCTCGTTTGCATCCCGCTCCCGAACAGGATGACATCGTAAATCTCGGGCGATGCTCCTTCCATGCCCGGCGATCCCGGCGGCATGCCTGGTACAGCAAGCCCCAGTCCGGCAGGTCTCTGGGCAAGGAGCTCGATGATTGCAGGCGCCGGCACATGGCCCTCGATCACGTAATCACCGACACGCGCTGTATGACAGGAGGCCAGGGCGGCAGGCACGCCGAATTGCGCCTTGATCGCGTGCATGTTTGTCGTGTCGGTCACGAGAGGGGCAAAGCCCGAACGCCGCAGATGCTCGACCCATGCGCCACAACATCCGCAACCGGGATCCTTCCATACGCGGATGTCGGTCTGGTTCTGGGCAAGAGATGGCTTGGCGAGCACTGCCGTTCCGACCGCAATCAGTGAAAGGACGGTACGCCGCGTGAAAGTGATGTGATGATGATCCATCGCCATTTCCTTTGGTTCGTTCGCGCGTGTCGGACCCGGTCCGCCGGACGCCGGGTTCGTTGTCTGCGAATGGTCCAAGCCAGCGCGGTCGATGCACTGCCTTGGACCTGCCGGCGTTCTACTTCCCCTTCTCCATCTTCATGACGGTGAGTTGGCCCTGGACCCGTTGAGCCTCGAATTTGACCTTGTCTCCGGGCTTTACCATCTTGAGCATTGCCGGGTCGATTGCTTTGAACACCATCGTCATGCCGTGATCCATGTCGAGATGTTTCAGCGGCCCGTGCTTGATGGTGATCTTCTGGGCCGACTCATCGACCTTGACGATTTCGCCGGTGGTCATGTCATCGGCGAATGCCGACGGGGTCAGCACGAGCGCATGAAGCGCAAAAGCGATTACTGCTAGGATTTTCTTCACTTTGGACTCCTTCGGTTTTCTGGTGACTTGCCTTCCCTGGCGTAAGTTCGAACAAGGCCTCCTTTCAAGGTTTGGCTGGCGGCGACCTACTTTGTCGGCTCATCCAGCAGATACGTCGCGATGGCATTGAGGTCGTCATCGGACAAATATCTTGTGCCTTCGCTTACGACCTCCCCCATGCTTCCGCCGAGGCTGTCGCCCTTCGGGGTCAAGCCGTATCTCAAGGCATGAGTAATGTCGGACGATTTCCAGCCTGCCTTTTTAAGAGCCGCGGCCGTGATGGCTGGTGAGGTGCCTCCGCCCGGCAGATTTGACGCGCCTTCGAACTTGCGCGTTTCGATGCGTGCCCCCAGAAGGTTTCGTGGCGTATGGCAGGCGCCACAATGAGCCGGGCCATTGACGATCTGAGCACCCCTGTTCCATCGGGTGCTCTTGTCAGCCGACTCAGTCGAGCGAGAAGGCTTAATGAAGAGAGTCCGCCAAAGCTTCAGGCCGAAGCGCATATTGAACGGAAACGAGAGGTCCTGCTGCGGCGAGGGCTGTTCGACTGGCGCGACGGTCTTGAAGGCCGCCCAAAGATCGGCAACGTCCTGATCGCTGAGCGCGCCATAGAACGGATACGGAAATGCCGGATAGTAGGGTTTTCCCGAGGGCGACACGCCTGCGCGAAGAGCAGTTGCGAACTGCGGCAGCGTCCAACTGCCGATGCCGAACCGGCTGTCCGTCGTCAGGTTGGGCGGGTGAAACGTGCCGAACTGGGTTGCGATCGGCGCTCCGCCCGCCAGGGGTTTGCCGTTGCCCTTGATATCGGTATGACATGCGATGCAGCCCGCCATTCGCGCCAAGTAGGCTCCGCGGTTGACATCACCCGGCGGAAAGTTCGTTTGCGCCGGCGGATTGATCGGCCACCACCACAGCAAAACCGCCATCAAGACGGCAACCAAGGCGACCGAACACATCAGGACGGCAATTCGTTTCACACCGAGCACTCCGTGTTTCGCAGACTATTCCCTCAGTGCTCATGCTTTTCAGTGCGGAACTTCGTGTGGCAACTCGCACAGGTCGCTGTCACGTGGCCGAACAAAGCCCGCGGGGGCATGACCGTCAGCATATCGGACGTCGGCGCCTGCTGCCCGCCCATCATGGAGCCAGGCATGCCTTGCCCCATCATGCTGCCGCCCATCATGCCGTGCCCGGCGGGTCCCGACGGCATTCCGCCGGCGGGAGTATCGCCTCTTGGCGCGGCGTCGGCGAGAGCGGCACTGTACGTCTCGAGGTCTTTCGCGAGAGCTTTGAACGATTTCCAGTTCCGCCAGATCTCGGGCTTAGCCACGCTTGGCGGATTGGCGCTGCCTTCAGGAAACAGCTTCGTCATCGCTGTCCCGGCGTGGTCCCGAATGGTCCGCGCCGACTTGGCGACTGCATCGGCGTCGTACGCATGTTCTCTTTTGAATATGCCGGACAAGACTTTCATCGCGTCGCCGATCCGATCCATGAGATCCATGCGCTCCTTGACGATGCCCGTGGCTCCGGTGTGGGCACTGACATTTGCGCTGGCCGTGGCAATGACGGCGACGAGAACCGCTAAGGCTGCGGTGCTATACTTATTCAGTGACATCGGGATTCTCTCGCTTGGGTTTTGGGATACTCGACAGAAACAAGCAGCGGCGCGACGGCCTCGTGCCAATCGTTAGTGCTGGTGGCCGCCTGTCGGTTTTCTCGCTCTCACGCGCACCTGCGTCGGCATTCCGCTTTCAGGCTGGCGGACCCTGGTGGCATCCGTCAGGTTGGGGCCTTTCCATTCATAGGAGACCGTTCCCGGCGGGTGCTTGTACCAACCGGGGTCTTTGTAATCGTTGCGCTCAAGACCGGCCCTTACCTTGACGACGGACAGCATGCCTCCCATCTCGATCGGGCCGAACTGACCGAAGCCCGTCATCATCGGCAACGTGTTGTCGGGCAGCGGCATCTCCATCTCGCCCATGTCCGCCATGCCGGCTGTGCCCATCGGCATGTAGCCGTCGACGAGGCGGCGAATTTTCGTGGCCACCTCTCGCTTGTCGACGCCGATATATGTCTTCACGTCGTGTCCCATGGCGTTCATCGTGTGATGCGACTTGTGGCAATGAATCGCCCAGTCGCCTTCGTGCACCGCATCGAATTCGAACGCCCGCATCTGGCCGACAGCGCAATCGACCGTGACCTCCGGCCAGCGGGAACCGGGCTTGGTCCACCCCCCATCCGTGCACGTGACCTCGAAGTCGTAGCCGTGCATGTGGATGGGGTGGTTTGTCATGGTGAGATTGCCGAAGCGGATGCGGGCGCGGTCCCCCTTGTTGATCACCAAGTTATCGATTCCCGGAAACACACGGCTGTTCCAGCACCACATGTTGAAATCGAGCATGGTGTTGATCTTGGGAACGTATGTCCCGGGTGCGATATCGAACGCGTTCAGCAGGAAGACGAAATCGCGATCGACACGCATAAAGTTCGGGTCCTTCGGATGCACAACGAAGAACCCCATCATACCCATGGCCATCTGCACCATCTCGTCGGCATGCGGATGGTACATGAAGGTGCCGCTCTTGGTCAGAGGGAACTCATAGACGAACGTCTTGCCTGGTTTGATGTGCGGCTGGGTGATGCCGCCGACGCCGTCCATGCCGCATGGAAGTATCTGACCGTGCCAGTGGATCGTCGTATGCTCGGGCAGCTTGTTGGTGACGAAGATGCGCACCTTGTCACCCTCAACAGCCTCGATCGTGGGACCCGGAGACTGGCCGTTGTAGCCCCAAAGATGGCCTTTCATGCCAGGCGCAATTTCTCGCTCCACCGGCTCGGCGACCAGATGAAACTCCTTCCAGCCGTTGTTCATGCGCCACGGCAGTGTCCACCCGTTGAGCGTGACCACAGGCTGATAGTCGGGACCTTCCTTGGGAAAGAGCGGCGGCTGCATGGCCGGCGATTTCTGGATCGGCGCTTCCGGCAACGACGCGTGAGCTGCGCGACCGCTCACCGCTGTCGCACTGACGGCCGTTGCCAGGGCGCCAGAGGCTTCGAGAAAACGTCGACGGGTGAGTTTCATGTTTCGGGCTCCTTCGATTTGTCAGCATAAAGCGGCATGGTCTTTGTCACGGTCAGTGGCCGGCGCCCTCCGCAGCTGCCATCTGGGCACCGCCTTCGCCGCCGACGGCTGCGGGTGCGCCACCGCCGCCGAGGACCGCGGACTTCAGGTCGACGTTGGCCAGCCAGAAGTCGCGCTCAGCCGTGATCGTCTCCAGGTTGCTCTGGATGCGAACGCGGTAGTCCTGCAGAAGCTCGAACAGATCAGCGAGCATTCCGTTGTACTGGAGGAGCATTTCCTCGGAGATGGTCTTGCGCAGCGGCAGCAGCTTGTCGCGGTAGACGCGCGCGATATCATGCGCCCCGCGATATGACTGGTAGGCGACGCGAGCGTCGGCGCGCACGGCGATCGCTTTGTCCGCGAACCTGTTCGCAGCAGCAAGATAGGTCTCGGATGCTCCTCGCGTTCGCGCCTCGCCGAAATCATAAATCGGGATCTGGAATTCGAGCTCGATGCCCTTCCAGCGCTCCTTCTCAGTTTCCGGCGACACCGTCTTGACCAGCGTTGGTCCGGGCTGGAGCTCGTAGTCGACCTCGGTGATGCGGCTCCATTCGGTGATGCTTATGCCGCGGACCTCGAGCACGTTGATAAAGCGGGTCGCTCGCGTCAGACCGTAGGACTTGGCGAGAATCTCAAGCTCCAGTCGCGCCATCTGCAGATCGATACGCCGCTGAACGGCTTCCCGCTCGACATCTTCCATCCGTCTCGGCCTTGCGGGGAACTTCGGCAGTTGGTCCGGCAGCTTGAAGCCGAGATCCCTGCCCCACAGGCCCATCAGGCGAGCGAGCTGTTCGCGCTCCGTACGGTGACGCAGTCTGGCAACGGCGAGCTGTCGCGACACGTCGGCGTAGAAGGCATGCTCCCGCGCCTGGCTCAATTTGCCCATGGCACCTGTTTCGCCGAGTTGCTTTGCGAGGTCTGACAGCGCTTCGGCCGCGCGCTGGGTTTGCTTCAGGAAGATGACACCCTGGCCGGCAGCCACGGCGCGATAATAGGTTCGCCGCGTATCGGCAGCTGTTCGCAACACGGCTTCGATTGCACGCATCTGGGCCTGCCGGAAACGATCCTCGGCAATCTCCCTGCGGCGGGGCAACGTCAACAGACCAAGGATGTTCTGGAGCACCTGCCGCTCGATTTCGAGGACCGCACCGGAAACGACCAGTCTCGACAGGGATAGCGTGGGGCTGGGCGGCAGCGTCGCCTCGACCATTTGCGCTTCCGAGACGCCCAAATCATTGAAAGCCGCCTGCAGCGCCCGATTGTTGAGCAACGCAATTTGTACGGCCGCATCCGCCGTCAATGATCCCGCCAAGAGTGCAGCCACGCGCGCTTTAACGTCGCGCGCATCATCGGCATTGCGGATCTTCACCACGTTCTTGCCGAGCGCCTCGGTGGCCGCGGCTTCGATCGGCGCCATGCCCTGGTCCGGCGAGAAGCTCGCGCAGCCTCCGAGCAAGAGTGTCAACGCGACTGACATGCTGCGTACCTGGTAGGTTCGGCGCGCCTTGCGCCCGACGTTCCGATTCATGTTGTTCCGTCCCCCAATTCGCCTTCTGTCGGTCCCTCATCTCCCCAAACGGACAGACGGCTATTTTCGCTGCGGTGCGACCTGCTCGTTGGACTGCCCCCATGGCTTCGGCGTCACGATGCGGTAGTCGCGCATGTCGCCGGTGACGGATCGGTACCTCGCGCGCGACACGGGTGCGTCGGCGTCTGCCGGATGTGCGCCGACGCCAATCGGCTCCGGTAGCTCGCGGCATCCCCCCAGGATCGGCGTTGCCGCTAGTATTGCGAGAACGAACAGACGAAATGGCATTGGTGTTGGCTCCAGGTTGAGTGGGCCTGCGACGCGGGCAAACCGCTGGCACGACGCAGGTCATAGCGCTGAGTCGAGCCCCGCGCACATCCGCACACGAAGACGCGACGCGCGATCAGACGTTCAGTTTTGGACAGTTGAGCAGGGAGCGTCAGCAGCTGCGCCTGCCTGCAGCAAGCGAAGGATCACCACCAGGTGCTCGGCTGACGACCGATGGAAAAACTAGGCGCGGGGAGGCCGCATCAAGCCAAATCGTACCTCGGCCCAAAATATTACCGCCTGTTGTGGCGCAAGTCTTTGCGGCCGCGGCAGCGGCTGATGAGTGCCTTCATCAACGGACAGCGCGCCCCCATGGCAGGCATGCCCACAGCAGGACATCCCTAGCGCATGCCCACCCTCAAAGTTGCAGCCGCCGTGCGAAGCGCTGGCAACCGCCACCCGGATCTCATGGCCGGCACCGCTCACGACTGCGTCTGCTTGTGGTGAGGCATGGCTCCGAGCCGTGGCCTGGTCCAACTGCAACTTGTCGCCGCCGCGCTCATGTGAAACGGCGGCCTGACTCGCGCTGACGCGGTGAAGGCCGTGGTCATGAGCGCCATGCGCCAGAACTGATGTACTGGACAGCACACCCGCCACCGCCGCCAGCGCGACAATCGTGGCGGCAACTACGATCTGACGTGCAATCCTCACGAGCATCTGGCCAATATTCTCGAATTATACTGCCCTCCTACGTTGATACGTGCGTCGTGGGGCGGAATCAAGATGCGATCACGGCCGGTTGGCTCCAAAATCGCAGGAGGGGCCGCAAGGACACAGCTGGCAGGCCTCTTAGCGAACTGCCGCGCAGAAGGCGGCAAGGGTTTAATCCAAGTCCAGCGGCAGCTGAAAGGTCCGGAACGAGACCCCAGGGTATCAAAGCTTCGTGAGGCGGTTGGTCATGCCATGGTGAACGATCGCGAAAGCCGTGGGCGGCAGGATCAGCCATTGGAGCAGAGGGCTCAACCCGAGCATCGTTCCGGGCAAGAACGGCATAAGATCAGTGTAGCCTCATGATTGACGAATAGTAATGTTTCATCCATTCGCTAATCTAAATGGCGGTGTAGATGACACCGACCATCGTCGCGGCGACGACGACTGGGCAGCCGGCGCCGGATCGGCTAGCCACCACGGCTGACGAGCAAAGACGCGGCCGCGATCATGATGTCTGCGAAGATACAGTGCACTCCGTTGAAGGCGATCTCGGCCGCGCTCCCGGATTGCCAGACGGTATAGAGCGGGCTTCCGTGCGAATTCCCAGGTGAGATTCGCCAGAGCGATGAACGCGAGATACCGCCATGTCACGGCCCATCGTATCGAAGCTTCCGCAGGCGCGTGGCGGGCAGTTGGCATAGGCCTCTTTTTCATCCGTATGCGCTTGTTTCCCGGCGTTATCTGATCGATCGCCGGATTGACATCCATCAATGCGCTGCTACCTGTAATGCCAGAGGCTTCGCATGTAGCCGCTTGGAAACTGCGCCGCGAGATGGAGAACCTCTGTTGCGGCTTGCACCAATCAGAACCGGGCTCCTGACCATCCTGGCTATCATGCTTTGGTTGGTTGCGGGCAGTGCGGCAGGGGCCCATGGCGGGCATGCGCATGGCTCGACGGAGCGCCCGGCGCAGACCCATCAAAGCACCATTGCAGGGTTTGAGAATTTTTCAAATCGCGCGCAGGTCCTGTCGCCTGTCGCTCAAACAGATCGCTGGTGTTCGACAAAACCCGGATATTCCAAGACCGATCTCACGTCAGCCCAAACCAGCGTAGTCGCACGGGCCGCCAAGCTTGTTGCTGGGCCTGACCGCGGCTGCTTTGGATGCTGTAGTGGTGCCGGCTGTCAGTCGTGTCAGGTTTGCTGCTCAAGCAACGCCGGATGCGGTACCTCACATGGGGCGCTTGGTGCCGCTGCTCTTGGCGGTCTGCGGGTCGACTCCCGGGGCCATCTGATACCGGCGCTGGCGCGCATGCCTGCCGGGCTTGAGCCTGAACCCGGCTTGGAACCTCCTATTTCCTGACATTGTTTGCGACCGCCGCCGCCCACCGGCGGCAGCGTCATTCCGCTGCGATCAAGAACAAGGGTCGCAGCATGACCTCCGATATCGAACCGCTGTGATTCCGTTCGCAGGCCGTTGTGCGGCCGGGCGGCAATCATTCCGATCACTTTCTGCCGAGGGGCCGCAAGTAGCTTCCTACGGCTCGCAGGAGCATACATCCATGACCAACGTCTTTCGCATTTCCGCTTCGGCCTTGGCGATTTCTTTGATGCTCGCCGGCCAAGCCTACGCGCAGTCGTCACATGACGCGCATCATCCGGACGGCAACAGCCGTTCAGCGCAAGCCACGCAGATGCCAATGCAGCCCGGACAAATGCCATCGCAAATGCAGGGTCGCGGCCAGATGGGACAGGGCAACATGCCCGGCGGCATGCCTGGGCAGGGCATGCCGGGCTCGGGAATGATGGGGCCCGGGATGATGGGCCAGGGCATGATGGGACAAGGCATGATGCAGATGATGGGTGGGAGCTGTCCAATGGCAGGCGGCAGCGGCGCGCCGGCTTTCATCGACGGACGCCTGGCCTTTCTCAAGGCCGAACTCGCTATCACCGACGCGCAGAAAGGTGCTTGGGAAGCTTACGCCGCAGCCCTGAAGGCGAACATGCAAGGCATGCAAGGCATGGGCCAGACCATGATGACAGCGATGACGGGCGCGAACCCCGAAGCCCGCCTCGATGCGTTGGTGACGGCCATGGAAAGAAGGGTGACGGCGCTGAGGACTGTAAAGCCTGCTCTGTCGAAGCTCTACGCGAGTTTGAGCGAGGAGCAGAAGAAGAAAGCCGATCAGATCCTGACCGTCATGGGCTGCATGATGTGACCCAGGCGTGATCAGAGCGGATCAGGACCCCTTTGCGGAAGGACCTGATCCGCCGATCCGGGGCGGCCTTCTGCTCGAACGAGCGCTCGGCCGGGAGAGATCCTCCAGGATCGGGCAGTCCGGCCGATCATCGCCTTTGCAGGCAGCGATCAAATGATCAAGGACGTCGATTATGCCCTGATAGGAGCGCGCGCGCTCTTCGAGCACAGAACGGTGCCGCATCGCGATCGCGCGCACCTTGCTGCTGGCACGGCGTTTGTTGCGCCACAGATCAAGCAGGCTTCGGATTTCGCGGATCGGGAAGCCAAGCGATCTCGCGCGCTTGATGAAGCGGAGCTCGTGGACATGGCGCTCCTCATACAGTCGATAACCGTTGGAGTGCCGATGAGACGCCGACAACAGCCCGGTGCTCTCATAGTAGCGGATGAGCTTGGCGGACACGCCCGAGCCTTGTGCGGCCTCTCCGATGAGCACGACTCGATACTCCTCACGATATCGTTACTGGAGGTTCCAATGGTTGGAAGGTGTAGCCGATTAGGAGCTGAACACCAAACTGCGAACCCAATGGCCGTCGTGGGTCGAGGTCGCAACGAGGTGCGGGCCGATCTGGCCCTAAGCCGAATGGGAGGATCTGGGATGACTGACTGTTGTGAGAGTCCGGACAGATTTGAACGTGTGAGTGCACTGATGAGGTGGCGAGGGGCGCCGGCATCGATCGGCTCGCAGAAATCCGACGGTCGACATCTCGGCGCGGGTCCCGTCACTGAGCTGATCGACTTGTTTTCTGAAGCAGAAGAACGCCACGCGATCCTTTCCGAAAGCAATCGAAATCGAATTGTGCGAGCGGCGACACAAGAGCTGCACCACAAGGCTCTGGCTGAGACAGATGACGAGTTGGAACTATTGAACCGGCTTCGCGACGGCGTCTCGGCGCAGATTGATGTGCTCGCGCAGCTGCTCGGCGCCATCGACGATCGTTTGGCTGCCGCTTGCGAAAGCAACGTCGCAACTGACACAGGCGAGCCGAGATTTGACGCCAACTCGGTGGCTGGCTGTCACAGCCGGAAAAACCCGTCACGCATTCCCACTCCAATAGAAGGAAAGGCATCATGGAAGCGCTCCTCTACTTCATTGTCTGGGCGGGGCTGCTGTTCCTGATGATGCGATTCGGCTGCGGCCGACACGTCATGGGACGCGGTCACACCCATCACAGCTCGGAGACCGGCAACGGGCCTGCACCATCACAGGACCTGAAATGGGTTCCTCCAGCGACCGACACCGACCCCGTTTGCGGCAAGACGGTCCGGCCCGAAGGCGCAAAGTCCTCGGTGTTCGACGGAACGGTCTACTATTTCTGCTCGCGTGACTGCCGCGAGATTTTCGAGGCCGCACCTCGACAATACGTCAGCCCGACGATCGGTACGCCCCAGACACAAGTGGAGCACAGCCATGGCTGAGACATCTGCGTCCTCTGTCATCACAAGACGTTCAGGGACCCGACTGCCTGTTTCGGATGTTCCTCGCATCCCTGTGTTTGCTTTCGGCATGAGCCTTGGCCTGTTTCTGGCTCTGACCTACGTGCTGTGCGTCGGCTTCGACCTGCTGTTTCCCGGCATGGCGATGTACGAGAGCTGGCTTCGTTTCCTGCCAGGCGTCACGTGGCTCACGTGGCCAAGCTTCTTGCTGGGTCTCGTGGAGAGCTTCGCCTACGGTTGGTACGTGGCTCTGGTCTTCGGCCCGCTTTACAATTTCTTCGCCGCTCGCAGCACGCGGGAGGGCGGGCCATGACAGCGGCGCCGCGGCAGGGCAAAAAGCAGTCCCGCTCGAGCAGGAAGTCCACCGTTGCTCTCAAGGTCGATGAGCGCAAGAGAACGGCCGATCCCACCCCCCGCCTTCCGCTGGCCCAGCAACCGGCGTTGCAGTTTCTCGCGTATCAGATCGACCTGTGGGAGCGCTCGGTTCTGTTCTGGGACACGTTACGGGTGCGGGCCAACAACATGCTGGAACACGAACGGGCTGGTCTGCCGCCGCTTCTCGACTTCAAATACGAGACGATCCTTGATGCGCGCCGCTTCGAGCGTCGGGCAAACTATGCCTTGCTGCGGATCACGGAAATCGGCGACGCCTGCTGGGAGGATTGCGTAGATCTATCGAATGCTCCCGTCATCGTCGTCGATCCCCGTGCCGGTCACGGCCCCGGGATCGGCGGCTTCAAGCACGACTCCGAAGTCGGGATGGCGATGCACGAAGGCCATCCGGTTTATTTCGTGGTATTTTTCCCGGAACCCGAGCCGGGACAGACCCTGACGGATGTCCTGCACGCACTGCGCCGGTTCGTGGAAGAGGTTGCCCGCCGGCATCCGGGCAAGTCGCCCGTGCTTTACGGCAACTGCCAGGCCGGATGGGCGCTGACATTGCTTTCGGCGGATTGCGAAGGCCTCACAGGCCCGGTCGTCCTGAACGGCTCGCCCTTGTCCTACTGGGCGGGGGAGGCAGGCAGCAACCCCATGCGGGTCGGCGGCAGCCTTGTCGGTGGCGCATGGCTTGCGCATTTCATTGCCGATCTTTCGGGCGGACGCTTCGACGGCGCCTGGCTCGCCCAGAATTTCGAGGGCTTGAAGCCGGAAAAAGCGATCATCGAGAAATACGCGACGCTGTTTCACCAGGTCGACACCGAGCGCGAGCGTTTCCTCGAATTCGAGCGCTGGTGGAACGGATTCTATTTCCTGAGCCGGGAGGAGATTCTTGCAATCGTCGAGAACCTCTTCATCGGCAACAAGCTCGAGCAGGGACAACTGCGCATCTGTGCCGACTGCACCGTTGACCTGCGTCGGATCCATAATCCGCTGATCATCTTTGCGTCTTACGGTGACAATATCACCCCGCCGCATCAGGCATTGGCTTGGATTCCGACCGTCTACCGCGACAGTACGGACCTGGAGGCATGCGGGCAGCGGATTGTTTATCTGACCAACCCCCATGTGGGCCACCTCGGGATCTTCGTCTCGGCGCGGGTCGCTCGGCTCGAGCACCGGGCGATCCTTGAAAGCCTGGATGAGATCGAGGCGCTGGCACCCGGCCTCTACGAGATGAAAATCGACAATCCATCGGGCGATCCGGATTGCCACAAGCCGAACTACTCCGTGCGGTTTCAGAGGCGACATGTGGAGGAATTGCGAGCGCCAACGGACCGCGCGGCATTCGAGCGGGTCCGCCTGCTGTCCGAAGCCAGCGACGCGATGTACGGCGCTGTGTTCAGCCCGTGGGTCAGGGCGCTGTCAAACCCATGGATCACCGAGGCGCTCAAATGGACACATCCGATGCGGACCAGCCGCTATCTCTTCTCCGAGCAGTTCAATCCGTGGATGCGCGGCCTTGCGAGCATTGCTGAGTCGGTCTCCGAGAACCGCAAGCCACTGCCAGAGGGCCATCCGATCCTGCTCCAGGAACGGCGGCTACTGAGCGAAGTCTCGGACGCACTGGGGCATGCGCGCAAGGCGCGTGATGCGATCTATGCGCGGGGCTTCGCGATGATCTTTGGCTGCTCATTCACGCCTACCGCGTTCGAGGCGGAACGTGATCGCCCACAGGGCGGGCGGAACTCCTCGACCTTCAGCTAGTTGGAGTGAACCCGTGCAGTGTATCGACTTGCGCAGAAAGAGGGGCTTGGTTGTCGGAATCGCCAATGAGCACAGCCTTGCATGGTCAGCGGCCCGACAGTGTCATGAGGCCGGTGCCGACATCGCGGTCACTTACCTCAGTGAAAAGGCACATCGATTTGTCGAGCCGCTTGCACAACAGCTGGGCGCAACAATCTTTCTGCCGTGTGACGTAGCCAAACCGGGCGAGTTGGAGGCGGTCTTCCGAGCTGTCGAGGAGAAATGGGGACGCCTCGACTTCCTGCTGCACTCGATCGCCTGGGCACGAAAGGAGGATTTGCATGGCCGCCTTGTCGACTGTTCGGCGGACGGCTTTGCCGAATCCATGCTCATATCCTGTCATTCCTTCATTCGCATGGCGCGGCTCGCCGAGCCCCTCATGTCGAATGGCGGCAGCCTCATGACGATGAGCCACTACGGCGCCGAGAAGGTCGTCGATCACTATAACGTCATGGGACCGGTGAAGGCCGCGCTTGAGGCATCGGTGCGCTATCTGGCGCACGAGCTGGGCCGTAAGAGCATCCGTGTCAACGCCATCTCCGCCGGGGCCGTGGCCACGCGCGCTGCCTCGGGGATCGAGCATTTCGACGAGCTCTTGAATGAGAGCGCGCGCAAGGCGCCGCTTCGACGGACGGTCCGATCCGAGGAAGTGGGACGGGCGGCGCTGGTTCTGGCAAGCGACTTTGCGAGCGCAATCACTGGCGAAATCCTCCACGTCGACGCCGGCTTCCACGTCGAGGGCATGGTGTTTCATTGACGGCGGGCTAGCGTCGTCGAGACGTCGCGGCACTTCATGCGGGTCACTGGGAAATCGAGAAAACGGCAGGGAACAGACATGGGACTTGTGCAACGCCTCCTCACACCGTCGACATGGGTGATCGGCGTGCTCGCCCTGGGCCTCGGCGTCGCCTTCTATCAGGGAATATCGCAGCCAACCCGCAAGACGATCGTCGACGTCGCTGTGCCAACACTGTCGGCCGCCGCCCTCGGCGGGCAAGCCTTGTTCGCCCAGAACTGCGCTGCATGTCATGGCATGAATGGATCGGGGTCCGACAAGGGACCACCCCTCATCCACGACATCTACAATCCCGGCCACCACAGCGACATCTCGTTTCACCGCGCGGCGCAGTATGGCGTGCAGCAGCATCACTGGTCCTTTGGCAACATGCCGCCGCAGCCCCAAGTAACCGAAAAGCAGGTTGACGAAATCGTGCTCTACATCCGCGAGCTGCAGGTCGCCAACGATATCCGCTACCGCCCACACCGCATGTAAGCCGTAAGTTTGCCGAAAGGATCCGACAATGTCCGAGTCGATCAAGAAACCGTTCACAAGCGACAATCGCGCCGGTGAGCATCGCCACGCCGGCGAGAACGAAGGGGCTGTCGCAAAAGACAAACAATATGGTGAGTCGGAAACTGTCTATACCTGCCCCATGCATCCGGAGGTCCGAAGCGCCAAGCCCGGAAATTGCCCCAAATGCGGCATGCATCTCGTGCCTGAGGGAGAACGGGACTCTCATGCCGGACACGGACATCGCAAGCATGCGCATCACAAGGATCCGGCACAGGCGGGCGGCGATTACGACACCGTGCCGAAAGGCCATGCAGGTCCCGTCTACACCTGCCCGATGCATCCGCGGGTCCGCCAGATCAGCCCCGGATCCTGTCCGATCTGCGGCATGGGGCTCGAGCTTGAGACGTCCGCGATGGCTGGGGACGCGCCGAACCCCGAGCTCGTCGATTTCACACGCCGCTTCTGGGTCGGTGCAGCACTTACCGTGCCGCTTCTCATCCTCACCATGTCGCCGTTTCTCGGCATCACCGGCATTCGCGCCTTCTTCGGCGAGCGCAACACGCTTTGGATTGAACTCGTACTGGGCACGCCCGTGATCCTGTGGTCGGGCTGGCCTTTCTTTGAGCGCGGCTACAGATCGTTCCGCTCATTGAACCTCAACATGTTCAGCCTGATCGGCATGGGCGTAGCGGCGGCTTACCTATTCAGTGTCATCGCGGTTCTGGCGCCGCAGATCTTTCCGGCCGGCTTCCGGGACGCTGAGGGGCATGTCGGCGTCTACTTCGAGGCAGCGGCCGTCATCGTCACACTGGTCCTGCTCGGCCAAGTCATGGAGCTGCGCGCCCGCGAGGGCACCGGGCGGGCGATCCGCGCGCTGCTGGATCTGGCTGCCAAGACCGCGTTGGTCATCCGGCCCGACGGCAAGGAAGAGGAGATCCCGCTCGAGGACGTCGTTGCCGGCGACCGGTTGCGCGTGCGTCCCGGCGACAAGGTGCCGGTGGACGGCGTCGTCGTCGAGGGTCGCTCGTCCGTCGATGAATCGATGATCTCCGGCGAGCCCGTCCCGGTGGAGAAAACCTCCGGTGACAAGCTGACCGGCGCCACTATCAACGGCACGGGCAGCCTCATCATGGAGGCGACGCGCGTCGGCGCCGACACCCTGCTCAGTCAGATCGTCGAGATGGTGGCAGCGGCGCAACGCTCGCGCGCACCAATACAGAAGTATGCCGACCAGGTGGCAGGACTGTTCGTGCCGGTTGTGATCGGCATTGCGATCCTCGCCTTCATTGCCTGGGCCATCTGGGGACCGGCGCCTGCGCTCTCCTATGCACTTGTCTCGGCCGTCGCCGTGCTGATCATCGCCTGCCCCTGCGCCCTGGGTCTCGCGACTCCGATGTCGATCATGACTGCCACCGGTCGCGGCGCGCAGGCGGGCGTGCTCATCAAGAATGCCGAAGCGCTTGAGCGCTTCGAGAAGATCGACACGCTGATCGTCGACA
>JAGRKS010000048.1 GCA_020442185.1 Hyphomicrobiaceae bacterium | reverse complement strand
CCAAGATGCCCGGCAAGGGCAAGGACGGCAAAGATCTGCTGATGATGGAAACGGCCGGCATCCCGGTGTCGCGCTGGATCGACGGCGTCCTCGAGGACAAGGCCAATCTGCAGCAGCCCGACAACACGCGGGCCATGGTGATGTGGGGACACGCGCCGAACTCGCAGACGCGCGGTCCGGACATGAAGAAGGCGATGGAGAAGCTCGATCTCCTCGTCGTCATCGATCCCTATCCGACGGTGTCGGCCGTGATGCACGACCGTACCGACGGTGTCTATCTGCTGCCGGCTGCGACACAGTTCGAGACCTCTGGCTCGGTGACTGCGTCCAACCGCTCGTTGCAGTGGCGCGAAAAGGTGTTCGAACCGCTGTTCGAGGCCAAGGTCGATCACGAGATAATGTACCTGTTCGCCAAGAAGTTCGGCTTCGAGAAGGAGATGTTCAAGAACATCAAGGTTGCGGGCACCGAACCAGACATCGAGGACATCACGCGGGAGTTCAACCGCGGCATGTGGACGATCGGCTACACGGGGCAGAGCCCGGAGCGGTTGAAGCTCCACATGGCCAATCAGCACACCTTCGACAAGGTGACGCTGAAGGCCAATGGTGGTCCGTGCGACGGCGATTACTACGGTCTGCCGTGGCCCTGCTGGGGTACGGCCGAGTTCAAGCACCCGGGTACGCCGAACCTCTACGATACGTCGAAGCCGGTTTCGGATGGCGGCCTCTGCTTCCGCGCTCGTTTCGGTGTGAAGGCGCCAGAGAAGTACGCGAAGGGCAACCCCGACGCCGACAACCTGCTCGCGGTAGAAAGCTGGCCGGAAGGCTCCGAGATCAAGGACGGTTACCCCGAGGTGACCTACGCGATGCTCGACAAGCTCGGTTGGACGGGCGATCTGACGGCCGAGGAAAAGGCCGCCATCGAGAAGGTGGCGGGCGGCAGCGAGCCGGAGAAGCTCGGCAAGGTCAACTGGAAGATCGATCTTTCAGGCGGTCTCCAGCGCGTTGCCATCAAGCACGGCATCGCTCCCTTCGGTAACGCGAAGGCCCGTGCGGTGGTGTGGACCTTCCCGGATCCGGTGCCGCTGCATCGCGAACCGCTCTACACGCCACGTCGCGATCTTCTCGACAAGTACGCCACGTTCAAGGATCGCCGTTTGCATCGCGTTCCGGTGCTCTACGAATCGATCCAGAAGAACGACTTCTCGAAGGACTATCCAGTCATCCTCACCTCGGGCCGTCTCGTCGAATACGAGGGTGGCGGCGACGAAACACGTTCCAACCCGTGGCTCGCCGAGCTGCAGCAGAACATGTTCGTCGAGGTGAACCCGAAAGACGCCAACGATCTCGGCATCAAGGATGGCGAGATGGTCTGGGTCGAAGGTCCCGAGAAGGGCAAGGTCAAGGTCATGGCCATGGTCACCGAACGTGTCGGCAAGGGCGTCGCGTTCATGCCGTTCCACTTCGGCGGCCACTTCCAGGGCAAGGATCTGAGATCCAAGTACCCCGAAGGCGCCGATCCGTATGTTCTGGGTGAAGCAACCAACACGGCGCAGACGTATGGTTACGACAGCGTCACCCAGATGCAGGAAACAAAGACAACGCTCTGCAAGATCTGGAGGGCCTAAAACATGGCACGTATGAAGTTCCTCTGCGACGCCGAGCGCTGCATCGAATGCAATGCCTGCGTCACTGCCTGCAAGAACGAACACGAGGTGCCGTGGGGCATCAACCGCCGGCGCGTCGTCACCATCAACGACGGCAAGCCGGGTGAGCGTTCGATCTCGGTCGCGTGCATGCACTGCTCGGACGCGCCGTGCATGGCCGTGTGCCCGGTGGACTGCTTCTATCAGACCGCCGAGGGCGTCGTTCTGCACAACAAGGACCTGTGCATCGGCTGCGGCTATTGCTTCTATGCGTGCCCGTTCGGCGCGCCGCAGTATCCGCAGGCATCGAACTTCGGTTCCAGGGGCAAGATGGACAAGTGCACCTTCTGTGCAGGCGGTCCGGATGCCAACAACTCGGAGGCCGAGTTCAAGAAGTACGGTCGCAACCGTCTCGCGGAAGGCAAACTGCCGCTCTGCGCCGAGATGTGCTCGACGAAAGCTCTGCTCGCTGGCGATGGCGACATCGTCTCGAACATCTACCGCGAGCGTGTCGTTGCGCGCGGCTTCGGTTCGGGCGCCTGGGGCTGGGGCAAGGCCTATCCCGGTCCGCAAGGCTGATGCACCGCCGGACGATATTCGCCGAGAACAATGTGGGAGGGGCGGCTTCGGCCGCCCTTTGCACGACAGCGACGCTCGATGCGCTGGGAACTCGAGTTCCTCGCGGATTCGGGCAACGTGCGGCGGGGTTGCGGCGCGTCGCTGACCCTGAAGGTGCGACGAACAGAAGGAACACGTAGAGAGATGCGATTTCGACTGCGATCTCGAATGGTTGCGACAGGTGCCATCGCCATTGTCGCTTTGACGATCGGCGGCTGCGACAGTTCCGGACCGTCACGCCCCTTGCCCCAACAGGCGCTGCGCGGCAACGGCGAAACCCCCTATCCAGGCGTGCTCGATCAGGAGTTGACGGATCGACAGCAGGACGAGCTTCGCCGTCGCGGAGATATGCAGCGGTGATGTCTTTTGCGATGGCGACGGCCTTCCCGATGTCGATGGGCCGGCTGTTCGTTCAGTTCTGAAAGGTTCGGCCCGGCGGGGGCGGCCGGCACCGACGCCGACCGAACCTCCCGAGCGGCCGATTTCCATGTTAGAAATTTGTCCAGCGGAACTGGACACAGAAACCGGACAGCCTTGTTCGACCATATCTCGACCATGTCGCGCCGCGGCTCTCGACGATGAACGACCAAACAAGATGCGGGATGCCGGCGTAATCAGTGCCGGCGAGCCCGACGAAAAGGAGGCGAGGATGAACCTGTCTGCAATGATCGCGGCGTGTCGCGAACGCGCTTCGAAGCCGCTGGCGCAACGCGTGCTGGCGATCGCCGCCATGCTGGTCTTCGCGCTCGTGCTGTCGCCGAGTTCCGCCGACGCGCAGAACCCGAACGTGCGCCCGCCCGCTGGTGCGGTCGAGAACGCCCCGCCATCACCGACCATCACCGCCCCGGAAAAGGGTGGAAACTACGATATCGAGCTTTGGGAAAAACTGCGTCAGGGGGTCGAAGGCTCCGTCTCCATTCCCGACAAGAAGTCCGGTGTGCTGGTGCAGTCCCAGGGCGAAGCATGGCGCGTACTGCGCCAGACAGATCTTCCCGAGTGGGGCGGGTATGCGCTCGGCGGCACGCTCGCGTTGCTGGCGCTGTTCTATCTGGTGCGCGGGCGCATCCGGGTCGAGCACGGACTGGCCGGCCGCACCATCACGCGATTTACGGACGCCGAGCGCATGGGCCACTGGTTGATGGCGGTTTCGTTCATCATTCTCGGCCTGACGGGACTGAACGTGCTCTACGGCCGCGATGTGCTTATGCCAGTGCTTGGCAAGGAAGCGTTTGCGAGCTTTTCCGCTGGTGCCAAATGGCTGCACAACTACGTGGCATTCGCTTTCATGGCCGGGCTCTTGTTGAGCTTCATCATGTGGGTTCGCCACAACTTCCCGAACCGGCATGATGCGAAGTGGCTGCTGCACGCCGGCGGCTTGTTCTCGAAGCACGATCATCCGCCCGCGAAGAAATTCAATGCCGGCCAGAAAATCCTGTTCTGGCTGATCATGCTCGGTGGAGTCTCGATCTCTTTGTCCGGCATTTCGTTGATGCTGCCGTTCGAGTTCCATCTGTTCTCGAAGACGTTCGCGATGCTCAACGTGTTCGGCTTCAATCTGCCAACCAACCTGACGTCGGTCGAGGAAATGCAGTACGCCGCCACCTGGCATGGCATCGTCGCGCTGTTTCTGGTCTGCGTGATTTTCGGCCACATCTATATCGGCACCATAGGTATGGAAGGTGCCTTCGATGCCATGGGCTCCGGCGAAGTCGATCTCAATTGGGCCAAGGAGCACCATGGACTGTGGGTCGAGGAGGAGCTTGGCAAGGACGCTATTGCGCCGCGTGGCGCGCGGGTTCAGCCGGCGGAGTAGTCTGCGTGTTGCCACGGGCAGGATCCTTCACGCGGATGGCAGCCATCTGGCTCGGTATCGGCGCGGCGGCCGCCATCGCCGCCGTTGCCGCCACGGCTGTGCAATCCAGCGTCGCTCAGGCGGCGGACGGGAACCGGTCCTCCTATGGGGTGACACCCCCGACAGAAGCAGCGCCGACCGCAACGGCGCCACGTGTTACCGAGGCCGGTGACGGGCGCCAGACGACCGGCCAGACGACCGACCAGAGGACTGGCCAGACGACCGGCCAGAACGCGCGCCAGAACGGGAGCGAGACCGCAGGCGCGCGGCGCGCTGCGGCTGGCAATCTCGTCGGTCACGGCGGGCCGATCAAGGCGTTGGCGGTCGATGCCGAGCGCGGGCGTGTCCTCTCGGGCAGCTTCGATTACGCGATGACGGCGTGGGACGTGACGGGCGAGGCGCCGCGTGAATTGCATCGCTTCGCCGAGCACGACGGGGCCGTCAATGCGGTCGCGTTTCTCCCCGATGGCCGCCGCGCCATCGCTGCGGGCGACGACGGCTCGGTGACGTTGTGGGCTCTCGACACCGGCAAGCGTTTGCATCGGTTCACCGGCCACACGGCCAAGATCAATCACGTCTCCGTCTCGGACGATGGACGATGGGCGGTGACGTCGAGCTGGGACCGGACGGCCCGCGTCTGGGATCTTGAGAAGCTCGCTGCGGGGCCGGTCCTCGAAGGCCACAAAGGCCCGGTCAACGCGGCGGTATTTTCCGCCGATGCGACGGGCGTCTATACCGCGAGTTACGACGGCACCATAGGCTACTTCCAGCGGGAGGACGGCGACTTTGTCCGGCCGGTGGCGCAACATGGCTGGGGCATCAACGTGCTGGCGCGCTTACCCGGCGGCGAGCACCTCGTCTTCGGCGCCTTGAATGGCGCCATCAAGGTTGTCGACGGCGCAACCGGGAAAGACATCCGCGAGTTGGAGGCATTCGAACGGCCGGTGCTGTCGGTTGCCGTGGTCGCGAAGCCCGGCCTCGTTGCGCTCGGCGGCGCCGATGGCACCATCCGCGTTCTCCGCCTCGCCGACTGGTCGGTCATCGAAACCTACCAGAACCCCTATGGACCGGTCTGGGCACTTGCCTTCGCACCGGGCGGTACGGCACTCTATTTCGGCGGGCTCGACGACTTCGTGACACTCTGGCAGATCACGCCGCGGGCGCCCTTCGAGCATGTCGAAAATGCGTTTCCAAGGCGCTTCCAGTTGACGGGCGCCACGGATGACCCGATCGCCAAGGGTGAGATACAATTCGCGCGCAAGTGCAGTGTTTGTCACACGCTGAAGCCCGATGGTCGCAACCGGGCCGGGCCGACACTGCACAACATCTTCGGCCGGCGCATCGCCACCGTCGATGGCTACCCGTATTCGAAGGGGTTGCGCGAACTCGACATCGTGTGGACCGAGGAGACTGTCGCCAAGCTCTTCGAGTTGGGTCCGGACAAGTTCACGCCGGGATCGAAGATGCCGCTTCAGAAGATGACGAACCCCGAGCAGCGCGCCGCACTGATCGCATTTCTCAAGGTCGCAACGACAGGCGATGGCGCGGCGCTTCCAGACGAAAAAGCAGACCGCAACGAGAAAGCCGAGAGAGGTTCACCATGAAAGCCTTCGTTACCAGCCTGATCGTCATGACAGTGATCACGATTGTCGCCGCATTCGGACTGAACCTCCTTCCGATGTCGGCGGAGAACATCTACACCGAGAACCGCAACGTCCGGCTCTAGCCGCGTGCGCCGTCTCGAAGGCTGCAACGCCACCTTGCGCGGCGCGCTCAGGGCTCCAATCCACTGGGCCTGTTGGAATGCACTGACTGCAAGCGCCGTTGCGGTGGCAGCGCTCTCGCTCGTGCTCATCGTGATGGCGGCGCCTGCCGATGCCCGGGAAGCAGGCGCGACGCGAGGTGAAGCGGCGAACGTCTTCGATACCGCGATGCAGTCCGTCGTGTCGGTTCTGCCGCACTGGCCGCCCGACGCGCGCCGCGCCGAAGAGCCCGAGGCGAGCGGAATCGTCTGGCGCGACGGGCGCCATGTCGTTACCGCGCTGCACGTGGTCGCCAAGGCGTTGTCTGTCGACATCCGCACGCGTGACGGCGACACGCTTCCGGCGCAGATTGTCGGCCGCGATCCGGCGACGGATATCGCCGTCCTGCGCGTCGAAAGCGATTTGCCGCCGGCGGTGTTCCGTGCGCGCGAGCCCGCGATCGGTGAGAAGGCGTGCGCGGCCGGCAACGCGTTCGGCCTCGGCTTGTCGCTGTCGTGCGGTGTCGTCTCCGCGGTGCGCCGAGCCGGTGTCGGTTTCAATCCGATCGAGGATTTCGTGCAGACCGACGCCGCGGTCAATCCAGGTTCGTCCGGTGGCGCGCTTCTCGACGGTGAGGGCCAGGTCATCGGATTGCTGTCGGCCATCTTCACCAAGACATCCGATGCCAACATCGGCGTCAATTTCGCAGTGTCGGCACGCCTCCTCGAGCGCGTCGCCGGTGACATTGCGAAGCACGGCCGCCCCCGCCGCGCCCGGTCGGGGCTCATCGTGGCGCCGGCCAGCGGCAATCCGCGGGGGCCGGTCGTGCGCAGCGTGCCGCCCGGGTCGCCGGCGGCGCGCGCGGACCTCGCCGTGGGCGATATCGTCCTCAGCGTCAACGGCCGTCGTGTCCTGAGCCCGGCCGAGGTGATGGCCGAGCAGGCCGTGACGCCGGTGCCGGGCCTAATGTCGCTCGATGTCGTTCGCAACGGCGGCAAACGCACGATCGAGGTTGAACTTTTCGAGCCGAAAGCCGATGACGGGCGGGGCGGCGCCACGAACCGATGAACGCCGTGGCAGACGATGACGATCAAGGAGCTATGAATAATGGACGAACACAAGGTCAACGCCGGCTTGCGCAAGTTCCTGAAGCAGGTGGGCGTCACGTCTCAGCGTGAAATCGAACGCGCCGCCGCAGCGGCCGCGGCGGAAGGAAAGCCGTCGATCAAGCTGCGCATGCAACTGACGGCGGAAGGCACGAGCCTGTCGCACGTCATCGAGCAGGACATCGATCTCGCCTGAGGTTCCGACACGGTATGCACATCGATGATCCGATCTTTCCGCCGCTGTTGACGGGGCACGCGGTAAAGGCGCCGGTCGCTGCGTTCGCGGAAGCCTGCCGCGCCGCGGAGGCGGGTGAACTCGGCGCGGCCGATATCGTCTATGCGCGCAACACCGCCGAGGCCGAGATTGCAATCATCCTCGAGCCGGACGTCGCGCGCAAGACGGCGCTTCAGATGCTGCCGCTGTTCGCGCTTGCAGTCATCGAGGCGGTCGGTGCCCTGATGCCGCCGAAAACCTCGGTGCTGTGGCGATGGCCGGATCGCATTGTCGTCAATGGCGGTGAGGTCGGTCGGCTGTCGTTTGCAATGTCGGCCGGTGGACCGGAGGACGTGCCACGCTGGATCGTTCTCGGCGCAACGCTGCGCGTGATGCCCGAGCCCGACGGCGTCGAGCCGGGCGAGCGACACGAGGTAACCTCGCTTTTCGCGGAAGGCTCTGGAGACGCGACGCGTTCGAGGTTTCTGGAGATGATTGCGGCGTTCACGCTCACCTGGATCACGACCTGGAGCGGTGACGGCTTCGAGCCCGTGCACGCCGCACTTATCGGTCGCATCGAGGGCCACGCGGAGACGGCGGTGATCGCATTCGCGGGCGAACCAGGCGGCGAGAACATGGTCGCGGTCGGCAGCGTACTTGGTCTCGACGACGAGATGCGACTTCTGGTCAAGGCCGGCGACGGGGATGTGCGAGCACTGACGCTCGAGCCGCATGTCGCCACGCTCGGTGCGCCGGCGCTGGGGGCTCGATGAGCGGTCGAGGCGTGAAGCTGTTGCGGACCATAAGGTTCGACCGGAGCGACGACGCCGTCTATGCGGTCGCGGCGGCGCCCGAGGAATGGGCCGTCTCCGGCGCCTTCGCGTTCGCCGATCTTGAGGCCGACGCCCTGACCGGCAAGACCCGCCAGGCATTCGCCAACGGGTTTCTCGGTGTCGAAAGTTTCGGGCGATCGACCTTCGTCACCGTTTCAGATGCGACGGCACGAGACCGCGACGACATCGTATTGCGCATGGCGCACCACTTCGTCGAAGTCTACGGCGCGCCCGATGTCGAGGCCGCACTGCCGGCCGCGGAAGCGGAAGTCGGCTTCGCGCAGTCGCTCGCAGATGGCCAACCCATCAACACCGTGCTGACCGTGCGGCGCGTGCGCGGCGACGACGGTGTAATCCGCGAGGAATTCCGCACCATTCGTCCCCCGACTGGCGAACCCCTCCATACCCGGATCTGGACAATCGAAAACGATGAAACGTGATTTCTGGAAGTCGGCCGGCATGCATCTGCTCACGGTCGGCCGGGAAGGCTGGCTCGGTGTCACGCCGGATTTCATTCGCGCCTACCTGACCCGGCCGGAAGTGCATCCGATCGAAGGCTCGTGCGCCGCCGAGATCGCCCTGCACGAGGAACTGATGGCTGACCCGGCGCTCGCGGTGCCAGCGGAACGGCTGGCGACGCTCGCAGATCCCGATGCCATCGACAATTATCGCGCGGTGCTTGCGTTCCGCGATCATCTGCTCGCGGCGGGCACGATCGAGGCAGCGTATCTTCGCCTCGTGCGCAACGTCGATCCGCTGGTGCCACCGGTCTTCATCGACCAGCTGGTTCACGTGATCCTGCGTAATATCCTCAAGGATCAAAGCGATCCCATGCGCCTGCGCGCGGCCGAAGTGTTCTTTCGCGAACAGACGGTCTCGACCGACGAGGGCCGCTTGGTCTTCGCCGACGAGGAGATCGTCGACATGCATGCCCGTTCCGGTTCGGAGACCGGACTTGGCCAGTTGCTTGCTGAAACGGGAACGCCGACGAAGAGCGTGACCCTCGACGTGCTCGGCGAAGACAACAGCGACATCTATTGGGCGCGCTCGGATCGCTTCGATACCGTCGTCGATTTCCGCTTCGAGCAGCCGGCCCTCGATGCCTTCGCGCGGGTCGTCGAGGATTGGCTGCGTCATCTGATGCAGGTCGAGGTGAAGGTGGAGCCGCGGCCAAAACTCGAGGATTCCGATTGGCGCTGGCACATCGGGCTCGATCGTGAAGCGACCGCGATCCTGAATGCCCTCTATCAGGGCGAAACGGTGCCCATCGACGACATGAGCCGTCTCGTGGCGCTGTTCCGCATGCGCATCCTCGATGACCGGCTGGTGATCGACCGGGTCAAGGGCAAGCCGATTTATCTGGCGCTTGCCATGACGGCGGCAAATCGTGTCCGCATGAAGCCGCAGAACGTGCTGGTCAATCTGCCGCTGCGTGCCGAGAGCTGAGGACGCCGCCGGCGACATCCTTCATTCCGTGAACGATGGCGGTGAGGCCGTCGCGTGCCTCGCCGGAAAGACCGCAGCCTTCGTTGCATCGTCGGTTGCCGTGCGCATCTGCGGTTGGGTTCAGACGGCTGGCGGCATCCCGCTTCAGCCGAGAAAGTCCTCCGGCTTCTTTGCTTTTGGCCGGTCGCCCTCGGCGGCATTGGTCCGGTCGGCGGCGGCTTCGGCGAGGTAGTCTTCGGTGGTGCGCACGCGCGGCCGCTCGTTGCCGCGATAGGGATCGGACGAGCGTTCGGCGACGGCGACGACACGGCAGGTGTCGCACATCTGGATGATCGCGAGCTGCGCTTCGTTCGGAAACATTGAATGGCTCTTGAGGCGGTCCATGACGCGCTCGATGGTTGCTTTCGTGCCGAATGCCTTGCCGCACGAGACGCAGTGGAAGGGTTCTTCGCCATGCAGCGTGACGGGCGTGAGCGCCGCGCTGGTGAAATCGTAGCGCGGCTCGAGCGCGATGACCCGTTCGGGGCAGGTTGCCCGGCAGATGCCGCATTGGACGCAGGCCGATTCCGTGAAACGCACTTCCGGCCGATCAGGGTTGTCGGCGAGTGCGCCCGTTGGGCAGGCGCCGACGCAGGCAAGGCAAAGCGTGCAGCCATCGGCGTTGATCGCAATGCGGCCGTAGGGTGCGCCTGCGGGTAGTGGGATCACCTGCTGTGGGGAAGGTGCGGCAGCGTTGAGCTTGGTGAGCGCGGTGCGCGCCGCTTCGCGCTTCGAACGCGAAAACGTAAATCGAGAGGCCGCGACGGCTGCGTGCGACGGTAGCTCATGAAGCAGGTCGTCGATCACGAATGGATCGCTCTCGCGGATCATGTGGAGGCGCGGCATCGCGACGCCGAGTGCCGACAGGAATGTGTCAGCGAGTTCCAACTGCCCGGTCATGGCCGCGAGTTCTTCGGGATGTTCGGTCGGAACCAGGATCGCGACCTGAGCGGCGCCGAGCGCGAGCAGGCTTGCGAGAATTTCGTGGCCGGCCTGCAGCGTCGAGTTGAGCGCCAGCGGCAGCACGTTGGCTGGAAGCCCGCGACCGAAGCGCGCCATGGCGTCGATCATGCGGCGGCCGTGCGCTTCGTCGTGCAGCAGGATGACCGGCATCTTGCCGCCCGCCTTCGCAAATGTTTCGAGCATGATGGCGGCACGCGCCAGGATATCCTCGCGGCGCGGATAGGCGTAGCTGGCGGCGCCCGTCGGGCACACAGCCGCACAGTTGCCGCATCCCCCACAGATGGCGGCATCGATGGCCACGTTGTCGCCGGCCGGCGTGATGGCGCCGAGCGGACAGTGATCGAGGCAGTTGCGGCAGCCGACCTTGGCGCTGCGGGCGTGTGCGCAGATGCCGGCATCGTAATCGACATAGATCGGCTTTTCGAACTCGCCGACCATGTCGGAAATTTCAAACATCGCGCGCGCGACTGCGGCGGCATCCGCGGGATCGGCGGCAACGTAACCATCGCGCCGGCTTGCGGAAGAAAACAAAGCCGTGCCGCCCGACAGATCGAGGATCAGGTCACAGCGAGAATGGGCGCCGTTGCGGGCCATCGCGAAATCGAACTGAGCGCGCGACGACGGCAGCGCCGGCGCGTAGCCGTCGACCACCACGTCAAAAGCGCCGAGATGCCCCGAAGCGCATTTGATCCGTCCGCGGGCAATGGCCATCTCGGCGACGGATGGCGGTATGGCGTCGCCGGGGTCGGTCATCAGGACCGTGACCTGGAGGCGGCCTTCGAGCCGGCGGGCGACGTCGAGCGCGATCTCACCGGCACCGTAGACGAGGCACATGCCGCCGGAATTCAGTGTCAGCGACCGTGCGGGCTCGGCCGGATGCGCCGCCTCGGCCAGCAGCGCCGCAATTTTCGGCAGGGCCGCCGAGGGCTTCTCGCACCAACCGGCATTTTCGCGAATATTCGTGAACGTCAACGAGACGTCGCCCGCGGCCGCCTCACCGGCGATCTCGCGGAAAAGGGGAGCCTCCTGGGTGCAGGCCACATGAATCGTGCCGCCGGCCGACACTGCGGCCTCGAAACTCGCGATCCCCGACCGGCAGAGCTCGGTGTGGACGGGAAGCGGATTTGTTTGCCCGAGCGCCGTGGCCAACCGGGCTCCGTCGATCTCCATCGTGCGCTGGCAGTTGCAGATCATTGGGGGCTGGGACTTGGGATCAGACATCGGCCTTCCGGTGCTTTTTGGGCTAGGAGCGAACAAATTCCACGGGTTACGCGCTCGAGCACTGTTTAAGGCGTTGGCGAGTAGCCGTGAGTGCACTATAAAACTTTAGTCTAGTGACTGTTGGTGCGCAAAGCGAAGGAGCACTCATGTCCGTCGATTTGTCGGTTCCGTTGGGTCTGGTCGTTGCGCGGGAAAAGATCGACCACCCATGGCAGGAGTTCCGGTGGCGGGCCGTCAGCGTCTTTATGGATGCGCCGCTGAAAGCCAATTGGCGGAAACTCCATTCCGGCCCTGGTATCGATCAGTACCACGCAGCGACTCTTCCGCTGGTCCTGCATCGCAAGGAAACAATGTCGTACCGTGTCAACCTCGCGAACGGCGAACCCTCGATTTACGTCGTGCTGCGGGAAGACCCCGAGTCCGGCGACAGCATGCCAGTCACCGTCCACACCGTTACGGCTTCGCCGTTCGAGGCGCAAGCCCACTCCAACCTCGCCTTCGATACGGTGGACCGCGTGCCGATGCCGGATCGCCTCGTCGAACTGGTCCAGGCGTTCATCGACGATCACCACGTCGATGAGAAATTCGCAAAGCGTCAGCGCCAGCCGCACTTGCGCGAGGAAGATCATCAGTTCGGCCAGGAGCCGATCTTTATGCTACGTGAGCGCATGAAGGGCTTGCGGCCGAAGAGCGGCCCGGGCGACGATTTATGATACCGATTGGGACGCGATGAGCACACCTGCCGACAATGGATTCCTGTCCCGCTGGTCGCGACTGAAGCGTGAGGCGCGCAACGGTGGGGCCGAGGAGGCAGGTGCGACGGGCGAGGTGGCGCGGACGGATTATCCTGCGGACAATCTCGGCGTTGGCGACACCGGATCGGGCGCTGGTTCGGCGCGGCATCTGCCGCGGGACGGGCAAGAGTTGGCGGCGCTCGATGGCCAATCCGTCGATCACTGGCCAAACAACCGCGCCCCAGGCGACGATCGCGCGCCGGGCGATACGCAGGACTGCGATCCGCCGCCGGCGACGTTGCGCGATTTCAAGGATTTCGACTTCGAGGGCTTGGATTTCGAATCCGACTACACCCAGTTCATGGGGCGTGACGTTTCGCATGACGCGCGCAACAAGGCCTTGCGCAAGCTCTGGCTCTCCAATCCCGTACTCGCCAACATGGATGGTCTCGACGACTACTGCGAGGACTACACCGATGCTGCAATGGTGCCGATCGGCGGCGTGAAGACGGCCTACAAGCTCGGCCGCGGCTTCCTGTCGGACGAAGAGGTTGCCGAGTGGGAGGCCCTTGGCCGTCCCGAAGTGGCGGCCGACGCAGATGCCGACGCCGATACTGGCTCTGATGCTGACACCGTAGCCGACAATGTAACCGCTGAAGGCGAGGCGACAACGGTTGCCAGCGCTGCCGATGCGACAGCGGAGGACGCCGACGGCGCTGAGCCGCCCGCGGATGAATTTGGCGAAGCCGGCGATGCCTCTGATACAGCTGTCCCCGCGACCAGCGTTGCATCCGCCGACGACCACGCTTCTGCCGGTGGCGCAGGAGCTGCGTGCGCGGTGGCCGTGCGATTGGAGGAACAGGCGGCCATCGATGCCTTTGACGTCGATGATGCGGGGGGCGCCGATGATCGCTCCAGCGAAGGTGGCCGCCAGCAGGCGGCGGCAAAACGCTCATGACCCGTGGCAACGTCGGGCCGTATGAGGGCCAACCCGGGTCATCGATCGCCGGTGTGCTGTTGGCTGGCGGGCAATCGCGGCGCATGTTCGCCGATGGCCCAGGTGGCGGCGACAAGGGACTGCTGGCGCTCGATGACCGGCCGATGCTGCAACACGTCATCGACCGACTCGCCCCGCAGGTCGGCACGCTGGCCATCAACGCCAACGGCGATCCGCAGCGCTTTGCGGCGTTTCACCTGCCCGTCGTCGCCGATACGGTCGGCGGGTACGTCGGCCCCTTGGCAGGTGTTCTGGCCGGTCTGAGATGGGCGAAGGCCGCCGCGCCGGATGCGACGCACATCGCGACCGCCTCGACCGACGCACCGTTTCTGCCGGCCGATCTCGTCGCGCGACTTGCAGCGGCGCTGGCGCTTGCGCCTCAGGGTGAACGCATCGCGCTTGCCCGCTCCGACGGCCACTTGCATCCGGTGATCGGCTTGTGGCCGATCGAACTCGCCGACGATCTCGAGCGTTCGCTTGCCGCGGGCGTCAGGAAGGTGCTGGCCTGGACCGACCGGCATGGTACGTTGGGTGTCGATTTCGGACCGCAGCGTATCGGCGGTCAGGATATCGATCCGTTCTTCAATGCCAATACGCCGGACGATCTCGAGTTGGCACGCCGACTGCTCGATGTCGAAGCCGCAAGTCACGGATGAAGCTGGTGAGCCGAAACCAATACCGTCATGCACCGCCGATCATCGGCATCGCCGGCTGGAAAAAGTCCGGCAAGACCACGCTTACGGTTCGTCTCGTCGAGGAGTTCACGCGGCGCGGCCTCAAGGTCGCGACCGTGAAACACGCGCACCATGCGTTCGATATCGACGACGGTGAGACCGACAGCGCCCGCCATCGCCGCGCGGGTGCTCGTCAGGTGGCGGTGGTCTCCGGTCGGCGCTGGGCCATCGTGACGGAACTCGACGGCGCACCGGAACCTAATTTCGAAGAGGTGATCGCGTCGCTCGAGCCTGCCGACCTGATCATCGTCGAAGGTTACAAGTCGGCGGCGATACCGAAGATCGAAGCGCGCCGCGCGGCATCGATCACCAAGCGTCCGCTGGCCGACGAGGATCCGACGGTGATTGCCATTGCGAGCGATGGAGCGACCGACGGCAAGGGGCTGCCGGTGTTCTCGCTCGACGACATCGCCGGCGTGGCCGACCTCATCGATCGTACGATCGGCCCGCTGGAAGGCCGCGTAACGGCGGCGGCCGCAGAAGCGACGCACGCCCTCGATACCGCGCATGCCTGCCTGCCGACGGCCGAACTCTCTGATGCGGCGGTGTGGCCTGATATGGCACGCGAGATGCAACACCTGAAGCCTGACGAGGACCGCTGACGCGAGGATGGCACCGATGTACCGGAGTGGAGCAGGGAAAATCACGGCGCGAGCGGCCGCGGTGATCGTTCTGGCCATGGCGGTACCGGTGGCTGTACCGATTGCCGCCCCGGCACCGGCATCCGCCGCGGATCCGCGCGCACCCGCCGGCCAGGACCCCGGCGGTACGGCCCTCGCGCTGATTGGCGGCGGCATCGATTATATGTCAGCCCGGATCGCCCTACGCCTTGCCCGCGATGGCGAGGGCGAAATGATCGCCTGGGACTTCGTCGACAATGATCAAACCCCTTACGTCGCGCCATCGACCGAGGCGGAGGCTGGAGCCGGAGCCGCGCCATCGGCTGATCGAGCCAGCGAGACGGTGGCGCCCGAGGGCAATCGCGTCGCCGAGGCGATGTTGACGGCATACGCGCGCGGCCGCCTGGTTCCGGTTCGCGTGCCGGAGGGCAATCCGCAGTCGCTCGCCAGGGCGATCGCTTTTGCCGTCGGTACGCCAGCCGAGATCATCGCGATCGCGGCGCCCGTCACCGATCCCGCGATGCGCGAGGTCGTGCGACAGGCCGCCAACCGGTTCAAGGATCATCTGTTCGTCGTCGCCGCCGCGCCGATCGAGCCGGGAACCGGGGCTGGTCCGACGTCCGCCGGCGGTCTGCTCAATCTCGCGAACGTGCTCGTCGTCACGTCAGCGCCCGAGGTCAAGGGCCGGAACGCGACGCTGGTCTCCTCGCTGGTCGACCTGATCGTCGTGCCGCGCGGTTCGACCATGTTCGGGTCGGCGCCGGATGCCGCGCCGCGCGATGCATTCGAGGCGGTCGCCATGGCAGCAGCATCTGCGGCCTGCCAGCGTCATGGTGCCGATACGATGCGCGGTTCCGCCGTGAAGGCAGCGACATTCGATGCCAGCCGCCCCATCGAGGGCAGCGGCGGCGTCCGCGTGCTCGATCCGATCTGTTTTTATGGCGGCAAACGCCTCTGACCGGCTTTCCGCTGTGGCGTGCTCACCCGCGGTTGTGTCGGCCGACGTCGGTCGCAGGTCCGAAGAACGCCGGCAGTGGCCAACGCGATCAACGCGGGCTGCCGCTCTCTCCACTCCGCTCGTCGCCGCCGGCGCCTATGCTCGGGTCGGCCAAATGCTGGCGCAACATTTCGCGATACTCATCGACCATCTTTTTCACGAACTCTTCGTGATTCGGCACATCCATGACGACCTTGGCGACATGGGCGCTGTAGCGCGCCGCGCCATAGAGGAAGGCCATGTGCAGGTCTGTTGCCGGAATGCGCTTGTTCTCGCGATTGGCGAGATCGATGAACTTGTCGGCGAGTTTCAAGAAGGCGGCGGTGTCGAGGACGCCCTCGTTTCGCAACGCGCGGCGCTCCTTGCGGTTCGACGGTGAGTTGACGTCAGACATTGCGCGCTTCATCTCCTGTTTGGCGCCGCCACTGTGGGGCGCCGGCACCTTTCTGTCCAGATGCGGTTGGTGTCACGGGGATTGAACGGCGTGGAACGCGGCGGCCAGCGGGGGGTCTCGCGGCCAATCGCCCGACGATGCTAGACAATGCTAGGATGAAATCTCATCCGCGATTGCGGCCAGGTAATTTGTGGCAGATGACATGAACTTGAATGAATTCGAGGTTCGCCCGACGCCGGACGATCCACGCCTGTCCACGGCGGTGGAGGGGATCGATCATGACGGAAAATCCGTTACCGTCGATGTGGTGACGGAGCGGCCGCTGACGCTGTTCCTCAACGCGCGAGAAATCGTGACAATGATGACGATCGGCGATCACCCCGATCTGCTGGCCGTGGGCTTTCTGCTCAACCAGGGCATGCTCAAGCCGGACGACGTGATTACGGCCATCGATTACGACGACGAGATCGCGACGGTTGTCGTGCGCACCGAACGACAGACGAACTACGAGGAGAAGCTGAAGAAGAAGGTTCAGACCTCGGGGTGCGCGCAGGGCACCGTGTTCGGCGATCTCATGGAGACGTTCGACAAGATCACGCTCAACCGTGATGCGCGGCTCAAGACATCGTGGCTCTATCAGCTCACGAAGAAGATCAACACCGAGCCGAGCCTTTATCTCAAAGCGGGCGCCATTCACGGCTGCGTGTTGGCGCACGAGGACAAACCGCTGATCTACATGGAGGACGTTGGCCGCCACAACGCCATCGACAAGATCGCCGGCTATATGTTCCTCAAGGGTGTCTCGCCCGAAGACAAGATCTTCTACACGACAGGACGACTGACATCCGAGATGGTCATCAAATGCGTCTCGATGCAGATTCCGATCCTCGTATCTCGGTCGGGCTTCACGGCGTGGGGCGTCGATCTTGCCAAGAAGGCCGGCTTGACGCTCGTCGGCCGGGCGCGAGGAAAGCGCTTCGTCGTGCTCGCGGGGGCGGAGCGAATCGTTTTCGATGCCGATACAACTTCGAGCGATCACGACGACCGGCGTTCACAGCGCAAGGGAAGTGTCGTCGACGCTGATTGAGATTTGCAGGGTGACCCATCGGCGGAAGGCCGCCTTCGAGCCAATGTTCCACCGTCGTTTCGACGGATTTAGCTAGATAAATTGCGATTGAGCCCAAGTCGTCTTGACGGGTCCCTACGAATGGCGATTGTGGCAGTGCAGCATATGTCGCGTGCCGGCGCGGCGCGCCGGAGGATACCGACCTGCCTGCGCAGCCGGCGGAATAACGCCTGTCGCGGTCGGGTCGGCGTAGAGGTTGGATCGTTGCCGGCGTTGATTGGCCCCCTGCACATGAGGGTTTGACGATGACGAAAGAGAAGCCGCGCACCGCCCTCGATACGATGGCGAATGGCAAGATCGTGTCGGCACGCGATGCGGTTCAGCTGGTGCGCGCCGGAGATACCGTCGCGACTGGTGGTTTCGTCGGCATCGGCTTTCCGGAGAATATCGCGGTCGCCCTCGAAGCGCGCTACCTCGACGAGCAAGCGGCCGGCATCGAGGCGAGCGCCGGTGTCTCGGGGCTTACGCTGGTCTATGCCGCCGGCCAGGGCGACGGCCTCGAACGCGGCCTCAATCATCTCGGACACGACGGGCTTGTCGCCAAGGTGGTCGGCGGCCATTGGGGGCTAGTACCGAAGCTGCAGCGCATGGCAGTTGCCGGCGAGATCGAAGCCTACAATCTGCCGCAGGGTGTGATTTCGCATCTCTATCGCGATATCGCGGCCGGCAAGCCGGGCCACATCTCGCGCGTCGGCCTCGGCACGTTCGTCGATCCGCGCCATGGCGGCGGCAAGATCAACGCCCGCACGACCAAGGATCTGGTGAGCCTGATCGACATCGATGGCGAGGAATTCCTGTTCTATCGCACATTCCCGATCAACGTCGCCATCGTGCGCGGAACGACGGCCGATCCCGACGGCAACATCACGATGGAACGCGAGGCACTGACCCTCGAAGCGCTGTCCATCGCGATGGCGGCGAAGAACTCGGGCGGCATCACCATCGTCCAGGTCGAGCGTATCGCCGAGCGTGGCAGCCTCAGCCCGCGCCAGGTCAAGATCCCCGGCATCCTGGTCGATTGCGTCGTCGTCGCCGAGAAGCCGGAGTATCACATGCAGACCTACGCGGAGGCCTATTCGCCAGCGTTTTCCGGCGAGGTGCGCGTGCCGATGACGTCGCTCAAGCCGATGGAGATGAGCGAGCGAAAGATCATCGCCCGTCGCGCGGCGATGGAACTGAAGCCCAATGCCATCGTCAACCTCGGCATCGGCATGCCGGAAGGCATCTCGGCCGTGGCTGCGGAGGAGCGGATCATCGACCTGATGACCTTGACGGCTGAACCGGGCGTCATTGGCGGCGTGCCGGCATCCGGCCTCAACTTCGGCGCCGCGACCAACACGCAGGCGATTGTCGATCAGCCCTACCAGTTCGACTTCTACGACGGTGGTGGCCTCGATATCGCATTTCTCGGACTGGCGCAGGCGGATGCGCAGGGCAATCTCAACGTCTCGAAGTTCGGGCCGAAACTCGCGGGCGCGGGTGGCTTCATCAACATCTCGCAGAATGCCAAGGCCGTGGTCTTCGTCGGCACGTTCACGGCGGGCGGGCTCGATGTCCGTGTCGACGGCGGTCGACTCGTGATCGGTCGCGAAGGCAAGGCCCGCAAGTTCGTCGGCGAGGTCGAGCATCGCACGTTCTCCGGCGCCTACGCCATGAAACGCAAGCAGCCCGTGCTCTACGTCACCGAGCGGTGCGTCTTCCGGCTGACGCCAGCGGGCATGGAACTGATCGAGGTCGCGCCCGGCATCGATATCGATCGCGATATTCTCGCTCACATGGATTTCAAACCGATCATCGACGAGCCCGAGCTGATGGACGAGGCGATTTTCCTCGATGATCCGATGGGGCTGCGTGAGCGGATGATCGATCAGCCGCTCGCCGGACGTTTCAGCTACGACGCCGATCTCAACGTACTGTTCATCGATTTCGAGCGCATCCAGGTGCGATCGGAACGCGACGTGCGCGAGATCCGCAAGGCCGTCGAGCGCATCGTCAAGCCGCTTGGCCGCAAGGTATTCGCGATCGTCAACTATTCGAACGCAGAGATCGCGCCAGAGGTGTTCGACAGCTACAGCGCAATGGTGCAACGTCTCGTCGAGACCTATTACCTCGACGTGACGCGCTATGGTTCGGGCGGTTTCCTAAAGATGAAGCTCGGCGCGTCGCTTTCCGACAAGGGGCTATCGCCGCAGATCTACGAAACAGAGGACGAGGCGCGGGACGGTCTCGTCCGCGCGCACTGAAGCGGGGCACGCGCTTGGCGCATTGAAAAAGGCGCCGAGCAGGGCCGATCGGTGCGGCTCTGCGGTGCGAGGCGAAGCCCCTCGCGCAATGTTGGGCGAAGCGCCAATATCCGAAGCGCCAATATCCGAAGCGCCAAGACCCGAAGCGCCAAGGCCGGCGGCCGATCGACGGAATGGATGGCCGCCGGGACTGGATCAGCTGTTGTCGCCGTCGAAGAGGCCGCCTAGTCCGCCGAGTACCGAGCCTTCGCCGGTGCCGCCCATCGGGCCGGCATTGGCCAATACGCGGCCGGCCAGACGGGAGAACGGCAGGCTCTGCAACCAGACTTTCCCGGGTCCCCGCAGTTGCGCGAAGAAGATCCCCTCGCCGCCGAAGATCATCGACTTGACGTTGCCGGCGCGGACGATGTCGAAATCCACCGTCGGCGTCATGGCCGCGATGCAACCGGTATCGACGTGCAACTCCTCGCCCGCGGCCAACTCCTTTTCGACAAGGCAGCCGCCGACGTGAATGAAGGCGAAGCCGTCACCATCGAGCCGCTGCATGATGAAGCCCTCGCCACCGAACAGGCCGGTCATGATCTTCTTCTGGAAATGCAGACCGACGGACACGCCCTTTGCCGCGCACAAGAACGCATCCTTCTGGCAGATCATCGTGCCGCCCATGTCGGCGAGGTGGAACGGCAGGATGGTCCCCGGGTAGGGGGAGGCGAATGCAACCCGCGCCTTGCCCTGTCCTTGATGCGTGAAGACGGTCATGAACAGGCTTTCGCCGGTCAGCAGCCGCTTGCCTGCGCCCATGATGGAACCGAAGAAGCCCTTCTGCTGCTGGCTGCCATCGCCGAAGATGGTGTCCATTTCGATCGTCGGGGCCTTGAACATCATCGAACCGGCTTCGGCGATCGCGCTTTCGCCAGGATCGAGTTCGATCTCGACGAACTGCATTTCCTGGCCCCTGATCTCGAAATCGATCTCGTCGGCGCCGCGCTGCCCGCCACCACCACCGCTACGGGACTTCGGCTGAACGCCTGGAACGGAACCAAATCCAACCATCGGTATCTCTCCTGATCGCGAAAACTCGAACCTCGCCGCCGTGCCTCTGTGAGGAATGCGGGTAAATCCCCCGCCGATCTGGCCGCGCCGCGCGCCGCTGTCAATGGTTGCCATCTTAGCACCGGCCCGCTCGACTGGACGGACGCATACGTGACCCAGCGGCGGCGCCAGCTTCTGCTCGTCCGCGATGGCGCGCAACGTCGTGATTAGCTGCAAGTCCGGTCTCGCAAGTGGCAGGGCGCGGGGCGGCCGGCTGGCCCGCTCGCGGGCTGCTCAATTACTGTGCGACATACATCTTTCCGTCATGAACATAAGCTAGCGTCCGCCCGTCGGTTGGACGATGTCGGCACATGGGCTCCCCGCACGCCCGCCGATTTCTGGCCGAAGGTGGAATGCCGGTCGCCCTCTCTCCGGCGTTCCGCGGACACGAGAGGCTGGCCCGGGACGTATCCCGGTGTCGACCCCGCTGCCGGTTGCTGCTTCCGGCCAGCCTCGATGTATCGACCATGTAGGCGTCGACAGAACAGGTCGCGTGCGCCACGCAACGCCCGGCATCTTTTCCGCATTTCGCCGCCACGATGCGCTTGCGCGGAGGGCCGCGAAGCACTTATGCGTGTCATGAGGGTGTGACCTGTCCGAAGGTCATGCTCCGTCGGTTCGTCAGCATCTGAAGCGCCATCGGCCCGGAACGTCCGCCCGCTGGTGTCGTGGTCGCGCCATAGCGCGCGCCGGCTCGAGGGGCAACGCCGTGATCCTCGTCGTAACCTCGCTGGTGGTCGCAACCGTTGCGCTCGCGGCTTTCTGGCTTGCGCCGCGCATGGGCCGCGGGCGCGTAATCTTCCAGGTCGATCCAGACCGGCCGCTGCCGTTCGGCTGCGACATCGCATGGCTCGCAATCCGCACGCGTGATACGGCCGCCGTTTGCGACGAACTCGGGCTCGGTGAACTCGTCGAGGTCAATTGGAATTCGGGTCTCGGCACCGTCTATGATCGCGACCTCGGCCGCAACCGGGTCTTCGTATCGCCTCCCGTCGATGACTGGACGTTCGTCGTCAGCCTGGCGTTGCCGCATCCCGTCGGCTCTGGCTTCGTCGACAAGTGCTCGCCCTTGCTGGCCCGCCTCGCCGGCCGATTCGTTTCCGTGCAATATTTCCTGTGTTACCCGGATCTCGACCTGTTCGCCTGGGCGCGCTTCGACGAAGGGCGGCTCGTCCGCGCCTTCGCCTCGACGGACGAGGGCGTCATCTGGAGCAAGGGTAAGCCGACGCGGCCGGAGCGGGCGCTCGGGCTCCGCCATTTCGAGGTGCGTGGTGTCAAGGAGCGATCTGGCGACGCGGGTTCCGAGATCCTGCTGGCGCCGACCGAGGATCACATCCTGCAGATCGCCAAGGCATGGAGCCGCGATCCGACGCGCCTCTCGCAGCGGGATGCGGCGGCGGGCCTCGGCCGAATCGCGATCGTTCCCAGATCATGGACGATGGAGCGGCTGAAGAAGTCGGCGTGAGGTGGCGCAATCCGCCGTCTGTCGCCGGTAGTGCGCCGGTCTGGCTTCGGTGGCTATCGTCAGGCCGCGTCCGAACCCACGTCAGCCCCGACGATCGCGGCCATCTGGTGCGCGATGAGCCGGTCGAGGTAGCCGTCGAATGCAACCGTGAAGCAGCTGAGGCCACGAGGATCGACGCGCCATTCCTCGAAGCCGTCGACGAAGCCGGAAGCGACCGCGCCGTCCATGCCCTCGTCGCAGGCGACGATGCTCGCCGTAAAGGCTTCCTCGCTCAACGGCAGGAATGGAATGGTGACAGCTTCGACACTGCCGTCGGCTTGACGCTGGGGGGCATTCGTCACGGTGCAGCAGATGATCGGGCTGCGGCTGTCGAACGTTGCGATCGCACCGATGACGAGGCGTGAGGATTGAAACCCTTCGGGAGCGCAATAGCTCCAGCTTTGACCCGCCTTATATGCCATGTTCTCGCCCCCGCTGCTTCTCACACGCATCTGCTGTCGCCTGTTGTCCTGGCCCTGGCGAAGATGCGAGCCTTCTGGGTCCGGTTGCGGCGCCCGCGGCGTCTGCCGCCAGATTGATCCGAAAACCTGTCTAGTCAGGTTTCGGGTCGGCAATGGGGCGGCCCGAAATGCCGAGGCAAATGTGCGATTTCCGAGGTTTGGTTGATGCGGAGAGGTGGCGACAGCCGCCAATGCCGGCCGCGTGCGGCGCGGCACTGCCATCGCGATGCGCTCTCAGCGTCCGGTTGGCGCCGCGGAAACCGGCTGAGGAGCGAAATGAATACGGGTTATGATGCGGCCGGTCTTGAGATCGATGACGGCGACCGATCGGTCCTTGGCGTCAGGTCCCACGAACTGGATCGCCAGGCGATTGTCCGAGAGCGCCATGGAGCGCACGTCTTCGCCCTCGGCGATAGGCAATGTAACGGCGGGCTGGATATTCGTGCTCGAATCCATCCGCGAGGTCAGATAGACGATGCGTGCGATCACGACCATGAAACCAACGATGAGAATGACACCCATGATCAGGACGGCATACTTCGTTGTCCGAAGCGACGGCGTGTCGTCATCGGCGGGAAGGAACATCGACAGCTTGAGGCGCGTGTCGTCGTCATCGTCGGCACGAGTGCTTGCGCCGGCGTTGGCGGTCTTGTTGTCGCGCGTCACTGCAGGTTCTCCATGACGGGGCCAGGGAAGTTAACCGCCCGGCACGAGGTCGCCGATGCGGATGCGGGAATGCGTGTCGACGCCTTCCTCGCGCGTCAACTCGAAGGTGTCAGCCGCTCGCGCGTTCAGTCGTTGATCCGCGACGGCCATGTCAGTTGCCGCGGGCGGACGATAGGGGACGCCAACGAGCGGGTCAAACCCGGTGAAGAATTCGTCGTCGTGCTGCCGCCGCCGGTGGCCGCCACCCCCAAGGGCCAGGACATCACACTCGCCGTGGTGTTCGAGGACGAGCACCTGATCGTCGTCGACAAACCGGCCGGGCTGGTGGTCCACCCCGCCGCTGGCCACGCCGACGGAACGCTCGTCAACGCCCTCATCCAGCATTGCGGCGACAGCCTCTCAGGAATAGGCGGCGTGCGCCGGCCCGGTATCGTCCACCGCCTCGACAAGGACACCTCCGGCCTGCTCGTCGTCGCCAAATCCGATGCCGCCCACGCCGGACTTGCCGACCAGTTCGCCGCGCACGGCCGCGATGGACGTCTCGTTAGGGCCTACGAGGGCGTTTGCTGGCGTGTGCCTGACAGGATGGTCGGCACCGTCGATGCGCCGCTCGCGCGCTCATCGCAGAACCGCACCAAGATCAGCGTTGTCAGGTCCGAGCGCGGGCGAGAGGCTGTGACACACTACGAGGTGCTCGAAGTATTCGGCGGGAGCGGCGCCGGCGCGATAGCGCCGACACGGTCCGATGTGCGCTCCGCCGCCAGCCGCCGCGTGACGGGCGCCATGGCGCGCCGGCCCGACGAGCCACCGGTCGCCGCTCGACTGCGCCTGGTGCTCGAGACCGGCCGCACGCACCAAATCCGCGTCCACCTCGCACATATCGGGCACCCGCTGCTCGGTGATGCGACCTACGCGGCAGGTTTCAAGGCGAGCGCCAAACGGCTCGCTCCGGCGCAATCGGCGGCGCTTGGTCGTCTGCGCCGGCAGGCCTTGCACGCCGCCGAACTTGGCTTCGAGCATCCCGTGACCGGCGAACGATTGCATTTCGAGAGTGCGTTGCCAGCCGACATGAAGGCTCTTATCGAGGCCCTCCGCGCCCTAGGCTGACGGCGCCTGCAATCCATAAAGAATAGACGGTATTGTCGCGGTGGCGGCAGACGTTCCTTAAGGCGAAACGGTTATAACCTTGGGACTTGGTCCACCATTCAAGCCAGGATTGTCCCATGCCCATCAGGTTCAAAGTCCTCTCGGTCGTCTTCTTGATGATCCTCTTGCTCGCCCAGGAAGAGGGGTTGAACCTGTTCGCGACCTACCATGCGGTGGCGGGCTTGCTGGTTCTGTTGTTGGTTTTCTCCGTCGTCGCACTGTGGCCGAACAGCGGCCGGGCCGACCGCGTCGACCGCGCCATGTCGGGTGAGGGATGGGCGGATCGCGTCAAGTTCGATGTCAAGCCGGCGGACGGTCAGAATTACCGCGGCTGAGTTTAACGCTCCGATCTACAACATTTTAACAACGCGATCCGGTGCCGTCCCCCAGGGTCGGCCATTGGCGGCGCGATGACCCGCGTCCAATTTTCGCGCCAACTACATCACCGGGACTTGAAACTTCGTTATATTATTCACACCTAATCGTTCCTTGTGAACAGGGCGAGGGTGAGGGACAAATGCTGCTCGACTTATTCGTTCGTTTTCCGTTCCTGCGCTGAGGGAGGTGACGGGCTCGGCCGCCGACGATCTTTCAGCGGCGGCACTGATCGACGGAAACCTCTCCTGCGTACGTTAGTTAAGATGTTGCCAGTGCATCTTGCACGGCTTCGTATCTCTCAAGGGGCAGGTCGTTTTCCGCACGTCGCGGACAGGGCCTGAAACATCGATATGGCTACAAAAGCGCTTCCCTCAGTTGCCGCCGGCTCAGCCGGCCTGTCGCGTTATCTCGAGGAGATCCGGCGCTTTCCGATGCTGGAGCCCAACCAGGAGTACATGCTTGCCAAGCGCTGGCAGGAGCATGAGGACGCGGAGGCAGCTCACCAGCTCGTGACGTCGCATCTCCGGCTCGTTGCGAAAATCGCGATGGGCTACCGCGGTTACGGCTTGCCGATCAGCGAGGTCATTTCCGAGGGCAACGTCGGCTTGATGCAGGCGGTCAAGCGCTTCGAGCCCGACAAGGGCTTCCGCTTGGCGACTTATGCGATGTGGTGGATCCGCGCTTCGATCCAGGAGTACATCCTGCGCTCGTGGAGCCTTGTGAAGATGGGGACCACCGCCAACCAGAAGCGTCTGTTCTTCAACCTGCGCAAGGTCAAGAGCAAGATCCAGGCACTAGACGACGGCGACCTCAATCCCGAGCAGGTGAGCGAGATCGCCACCCGGCTCAACGTCTCCGAGGAGGAGGTGGTTTCGATGAACCGCCGCCTGTCCGGCGACGCGTCCCTCAACGCGCCGATCCGCGCGACCGAGGGCGAGTCCGGCGAATGGCAGGACTGGCTCGTCGACGATCACGAGTCCCAGGAGGACATGCTCGTCGAACAGGACGAGCTCGAAAACCGCCGCGCCATGCTCGGCGAGGCGATGGACGTCCTCAACGATCGCGAACGCCGCATCTTCGAGGCGCGGCGGCTGTCCGAGGACCCGATGACGCTCGAGGAACTGTCCTCCGAGTTCGGCATCAGCCGCGAGCGCGTTCGCCAGATCGAGGTGCGCGCGTTCGAGAAGGTGCAGGACGCCGTCAAGGCGGCGGCGAAACGCCAGGCGCAGGCCTTGCGCACCATCGACGCCCAGCCGGCTGCCTGAC
>JAGRKS010000047.1 GCA_020442185.1 Hyphomicrobiaceae bacterium | reverse complement strand
GGATCAGCCGTGAGCGAAAACAAGCGCAGCGCCGAAGGCGCAAGCGACATCAACTCAAACCAGCGGCACGAACCGCACAGGAATGATCTCTTCGGTGGCAAAGGCACCGCCGGGTTCGCGCTGGATGACCTTCAACATCTGGTCGCGCCTGCCGACTGGCACGACAAGCCGGCCGCCTTCGGCGAGCTGGCTTTGCAATTCGACGGGCAATTCCGGCGGCGATGCGGTCACGATGATACCGTCGTAAGGCGCGCCTTTCGCCCACCCCTCGCGGCCATCGCCCACGTGGATCTCGACGTTGGCGATGCCGCAGGCCGCCAAAGCGTCGGCCGCGCGCGCGGCAAGCGGGGCAATCACTTCGATCGAGGTGACGTGGCGAACGAGATGCGAAAGCACGGCGGCCTGATAACCCGATCCCGTACCGATTTCGAGAATGCGGTGGCCCCATTGCGGCCGCAACAAGCCCGTCATCAGCGCGACGATCAACGGTTGGGAGATCGTTTGGCCATAGCCGATCGGCAACGGCCGGTCTTCGCGAGATTGCAGCTCGACGTCGGCCGGCACGAACAAGTGGCGCGGAACCTGCCGGATAGCCTCGAGTACGCCTGGGGCCATGATCGCGCGTCGGGCAGGGAGCGGCAAATGCTCCATGTCGGCGACGATCCGGTCGACGATCTCCTGCCCCTCGGCCGGAGGTGCCGGCCGGGATGTACCATCGCCTTCATCGCTCATGACTTGCCTCAACCGCTAGCCGGACCACCGAAGGTTGCATATTGTACAGGTTCAAACGGTGCCAGCCCGAGATCGCAACGCGCCGTTTACAGCCTAGCCACCGCCTCCTGATCCGGAGGTCGCGGCGAACGGGAGTGGCCAAAACTTCGGCCGCGCGCGGCCCGGAGCACCTCGACTCCGGAGATATCCACAGCATTTTCCCGCATGCAAATCACCAGTGAACAGCGCCTTGCGCTCGATCATTTCGGCCGGTTTTCGCCAATTGCCTCGCATCAGAAGCTCAATGCTGCAAAAAAACGGAGTAGACCGACGCCGGAACATAGGTCGCAATAGAGATGTTGCCGGTGCCGTTTCGTCCCAAATCCAGACGTTCTTCGGGGTGTGAAGGCTTTCAGGCAGCGTGTGCTGCGTACTCGTTGTGCTTGCGTTTCGTAACGAACGCTGAATCGGGATCGGCCCCTCGGACATGAGGTCTGAAGCGGCCGACCGGTGCAAACAGGACCGGCACCATCACCAAACAATGCCGGGTCTGTGTTCTTGTGTCGAGGGAGAGTGCCATGCCGAGCCGTACACACGCGCACTTCGTGCCGCCGACCACAGATCACCGTCAGTTCGATGCCGCCCACATTTCGGAAAACGAACTCGCCGTGCTCGAGCTGCTATTGCGTAATCCGATCGGGTTCTTTCCGCCGCTCATCGTGCAATTCGTGATGCGTCTTGAAAGCAAAGGCCTCGCGATATTCCGCGACGACAGCTGGCATGTGACCCGACGCGGCATCGCAGCCGCGGGGCGCACTTTGCACTAGTTGGCTGTCAGACACGCCGCGCCTGGACGTTTCGCGAGTTTTTTCGATCGGCCGAACGATCCGCTCTGCACAATGCACTGGCCGTACATCTTGCCCACGCCACTCGGCGCGTACACCAGGAGCGAGAGGCCGGCACACGATCGGCGATCGACGGCCTTGTTCCTCTGCCCCCCGGCTGGCGATGGTCCGGCTTCAAGCCTGGCCATCGCCACATTCATTTCCGAGCCCCCCGTCGCGGTCGTCGCGACGATGACCTCGGCTGACGTTATGGGCGGCGCATTTCGCCCGGCCGCGCAGTCCGAAGCACGACGTTGCTGCTCTCGCCACGGAGTCCGCGCCTGCCAAGAAGCACCACTCCGACAGCGGCACTCCCGCTCCCCGACCCTCCCCTCAATGCGAGAGCAACACCGGAACCTGATGGTTCTGCAGAATATGGCGTGTGACGCCACCGAAGAACTGCGCGCCGAATTTGGCGCGGCCGTAAGCGCCCATGACGAGCACGTCGGGTTCGAGGCGTGCGCAGTGCTCGAGCAATGCAGCTCCGATGCCGTGCGTGCCCGACTGGAATTCAACCACCTCGGACGCCACACCATGGCGCTGCAAGTGAACCTGGAGATCGAGCCCCGGCAGTTCGCCGATATCGCGCGACTGCTTATCGGACTTGGCTTTCAGGATATAGAGCTTCTTCTTGGTCTCGAGGATCTGCATGGCGTCGGTCAACGCGCGCGCGGCGTGGCGGCTGCCGTCCCAGGCCACTGCCGCTTCCTCGCGGAACGGCTTCGTCGTGTAGGACTTCGGGACGATGATGATCGGCTTGCCCGCCCGCTGGAGAAGCTCCTGGGGATCGACAGAGCGGTGCTCGGTCGAGAACGCCGTCACGAATTGTCCGATGATCAAGATGTCGTAGAAGCGCGCGCAGCGCGCGATCGTCAGATCCGGCAGCCCTTCCTCCACGAGCCACTGCGTTTCGCCAGAATAACCGAGCGAGCTAATCTGTTCGCGAAAGCGCGCCTCCACGGATTTGGTCGCCTCGAGGCGTGCGGTCACCATCGACTCCTTGACGTTGTCGGGGATCCACTTTCGCAGATGGCTTTCGTAGGGTTCCGGGCGCGTGACCGTAAGCCCGGTGATCGTCGCGTCGTATTTGCGGCCCATATTGACCGCGAATTCGAGTGCGCGCTGCGAGGCCTCGTTACCATCGTATGCAACGAGCAGATCCTTGATGGCCATGTGTGTGCTCCCTGATACGGGCGTCTCGAATGGCGCCCTTTTTTCGTCGTTTCGGTCGTCCGGTTTGGACAAGCTGGTCATTCCCGCCTGTCGGGCGAGGGTGATGCAAGGTGCGTACGTAACCCCTGGCCGCCTCTGGCCGCCCATCTGGCCGCCTCTGGCCGCCTCAAGCCGTCAGCACACTATAAATCAGCCAACGAACCCGCGCGCCGCGTCCAGAATCTAGCAGCGCGCCCATGCGGCTGGCTGCAGCGGCAATCGGTAACGCGCTCGCTCGGTCGGGGTGGGCAATCGGCAAACTGCGAACGAAGCTCGAGAATTCTTAGCACGACTTTGGCATGCCATATACCAAAAGAACAACTCTCGCCGAGAGCGTTGTGGCGGCGCCTGTCACGGCAGGCATGCGGGCCGGTAGAGCATCGACTGGAAGCCGCCGCGGTCGACGGAGCGGGCCGACCGAATTCCTATCACCTTGGCCGGCCCCGGCTTTGCGCGGCGACAAACCAGACTGGGGAATAAGGCACGCTGTGGCACGCGCCCGCGAGACTTCGAAATGCCAAGCGCGGAGATCATCGCGATGCTGTTCTTCGCTCCGTTTGCTCGACGGAGTTGCCCCGGCACGGCCTTCTGTGGCGGCCGAAACGGGCACCCCGCGGCGACCGCTCAAGCGGCCGGTTGGCGATCCGAAATCAACTCCATCGCGACATTGATCTGCTTGATGCGCGCCTCGCGTTGCAGCCGGTCAGCTTCGTCCCGCGCCAAATCTGGATGCCAGCTCATGCGCAGCGCATCGAGGAATTTCTTCACCGTCGCCGGGCTGGCGTTGGGATTGATGCCGAGGATCTCATAGGCTTCGGCGGGACTTTGCGGCATTCGCGCACTCGCCTCGCCTGCGCCGCCGTCGAGACTGTCACGCGCACTATCGGCGATCCGGCGTATCCGATCGAGATCGCGGGTGATCACGCGGAACGCCGCGGCGCCGATCCTGCCGGGGCCGAATTCGTCGCACCCTGCGGCCTTGGCGACAGCGAGCCGTTGACGCGCCCGGCGCAACTCGTCCTCGAGAACCGAGCGGATCGGCGCCTTGGCGGCGATGTTTCGCACAGAGTGTTCGACATCGCTCAGCGCCATCTCGACCGGCTCCGTGGCATAGGATGGTCCGTTGGACGCCGCAGCCGACGCCGCGGGTTTCAACGTGACCCGGTTTCGGGCGCGTTCGGCAACGGTGGAAACCACCTTGGCGAAGGGTACGGCATCGATACGCTGCCGCAGCATCGTCGCAAGCTCGGTCTGACGTGACCACCCATACCAGCCGCCTGCCGCGATCAGGCTCGTCATCATCATCCACGCCAGGATGTCGCGCAGCGGCATGATGCCGGCGAGTTCGGCTTCGACGGTCGCATCGTCACCGTGGCGGATCGTCGTCAACCAGGACTGTGGCGGCGGCGGACCTGCCGCGGCGTGATGGCTTAAGTTTGGCTGTCCGGCATCGTCACCTTCGCCGATTTCCGGCAGCGGCTCGGTGACGATCGTGCGATCGATGAGACGCGCGAGACGGTCGCGTCGTTGCCTGTCTTCGCCGGCGGGTGCTGTCGCCACTCGGCCGACATCTCCCATTCGCGCAACCGTCTTCTGCTTGGCCGGCTCTTGCAGGGTCGTCTTCGGTGCCGGACGGCCTGCACGCCGCGTTTCGTATGCGCTGGCGCCTGGCGAGGATGACCCGCGTGCTGCGGCCGTGCGGTCGGCGCCACTGTTCTCCGTCGGTGCATCCGATGCCTGGACGTCCGGCACGCGCAAGCCGTCCGCCGGAGATGCCGCCGCGAGCACGAGGCGCGCGCCGAACAGTTTCAGCGGAGCGTGTCCGGGCGGCATGACGAAATGCATCTCGTCCGCCGTGCCGGTTTCGCTGCTGCACGGCCGGTCGATGACCGTAATGGTTCGCGCCTCGCCGGACACGGCAGCGGCATCCGTGCCGCAGCCGCTGCTTCCAGCACTACCGGCGCCGGTCGCGGGCGGCGCGGCCGGTGGGCGTTTGACGACGATGTTGAGTTTCTGGTCGGCCATCCAGACTCGCGACGTGCGCCGTCCGCCGATCGCCGCGGCGACCTCGGCCCACTGAACGCGGCGTCCGCCGCACAACATGCCGAAGCGATGCGCAACCAGCGTGACGCACGTCGCGTTCGCGGCATCGTCGCAAGTTGTGACGGACTGCGGCGGCCGGCGTCCGAAGATCGCATAGAAATGTTCTCGCGAAGGCCTGAGCCGGACCTTGCCCGCTTCGATGCTGCACGCGAACGGCAGCGCGATCCTCTCGCCGGCGCCAGGAGTGGTGCCTGGATTAGACAGCGGCTCGGCCGCCGACGCGATGGCGCCCGCGCTGCACAACGACACCAAGACGCAAATGATTGCGGATATTCCCCCGAACCGCACCCCAGATCCCCCTTGTGCTCGGCTCGCTCATCTCGTTGGTCAGAAGGCCCGCGAACCTGGGCACCACTGTGGCGAAATGCGGCTTTTGGACGTCTTTCCCCACTCCATCGCACAACGTGACGGCCAACGAAACGCTTCGCGAGTTGTGGTCTTTTCGAGACTAATCGTCCCTCCGCAGAAGTCCCGTGAAGCCGGTGACGGCAAGCGACGTCAAGACGAGGCCGAGGATCGCCTCGATGATCGTCGCGATGTAGAGAATAACGCCCCAGGTGAGTGCTGGCCGAAACGCGGCAGGCCCGCCGCGGTCCGGCTCGGCGTTGTCCGCCTCGGGTCGGCCGAAAGATGCGATATGCCCGAAGCTGAGATTTGGCCGCCAATGATCCTCGTATCCGAACGAGACGAAGGGCGCGAAGACGTCGAGCGAATAAGCAAGGGCGTTGAACGGCGGATAGCGGCTCTCGAACGACGCCGCAGAATATGCATCTCGATTGGTGACGGCGAAGACGGTCTCATCGAAACAGCCGGTCCGCGCGCAGTGTCCGGCAGCCCAGCCGTGGAGCAGCGCGAACATTGCGACCGTCGTCGCCATCCACGCAACCGTGCGCCAGGGATTGTAGCCGTAAAGCGCGAGCGCATCGAGCAGGCGTCCGTGCCAGCGTTCCGACAACGCTGCGCCGGGGCTGCGCCGCTCATGGCGCCGTTGGGCGATCGTGACCACACGTGCATCAGCGTTGAAGCCCTGTTCGCGCAAACGCCGCGCCAGATAGACCCAGGCCTGTGGATTGAGCCTCTCGTCGATGTCGCGGATGGGTTGCCCCTCGAGCCATGCAATGCGCCGCTCCCCGACCTGTTCGCCGGCTTCGTCCGCGGCGTCCTCCCCCCCACTCACGGCCAGCGCGGCGCGCCCCGACGGGTTTGCCAGATGATCGTAGCGGAAACAGTCGAGCACGAGATGATCGATGTCGCTCGCGATATCTGCCTCGGCGCGCGCTGCAGAAGGCGGCGGCCAGGCATCCGCATAATCCTCGTAAGCCCCGACGTGGGCCCGCGACAGATCGACGATGCCACGCGGACGCTCCCCGGCGCGCTCCGGCATCTTCAGCCGATCGATGGTGGCATCGACGAGACTGATCGCGATGGCGTCCAAACGCCGCTCGCCGGTTTGTGCCTCGCTTTCCAGCTTGGTGGCGCGATGGCCGTGCTGCGACAACGCCACCGAGATGACGTGGCTGTCGGCAAGAGTCATCGTGCCGCTGATGCGGGCTTGATCGAGAACGATGCCGCCGACCGATTTGAAACCCTGATCGAGTTCGACGTCGCGGCCGACCCGCACACCCGCCGCGAGCAGAGCGGCCCCGCGATCGACCTTCAAGGAGGCACCGCTCAACCTCAGCTGGTTGCCGATCTCGGCTGCAGGGAAACGCACGATCCCGACGACGACCGTCCGCGACATGAAGCAACCGCCGCGGATCACCGCGCCGTCCGCCCTGAGTGCCGTCGCCGCGCCGAACAAGCGAGCCCCGGTGAGACGAAATTGACCGGAAATCTCGGCACCCGGGCAACTGATCTGCCCAACCAACTTGGCGCCTTTGAGATCGACATTGCCGGCAACGACGACGACGTCGGCGCCGATGGCGGTTTCGCCGCCGTGAATCTCGATGCGGCATGCGGATAACCCGCGTCCGATGCGCGCACCTTCGATCTTGAGCGCCCCCTCGAGACGCGCACCGTCGAGCGCGAGCCCGTAGGTGATGCCGGCGCCGGCTGCGTCGATGCCGCCTGGAGCGCAGATGAGCCCGTCGGCGGCGACACGTCCGGCAACCTCGGCATGACGCATGGCAAGACCGCCGCTGATCTGCGCCCCCTCGAGCAGAATGTCGCCCTCCGCTCTTGCACTCTCGAGATCGAGCGCGGCGCCGCTCTCGGCCACCACGCGCAGCCGCTCACCATGGAGAACGCCGCCAAGCACCGCGCGTTGCAGCCCCGCGGCGCCGAAGAACTCGGATTGGCGCAAGACCAGCGGACCCGCGATCCTGATCCCGGCAGCGTAGAGTGAGGCGGCTCCATTGCCGATCCGCGCACCCTCCAGGGCGAGCGTCCCCTCGATTATGGCAGCGCGGGCATGGAAGACGCCATCGACGGCACCACCGCCGATGGACAGGCCTCCTGCCATAACCGCGCGATCCGCGAGAATATCGCCGCTGACGATGCAAGTATTTAGAGAGAGGCGCGGCAGGCGGGCGTCGCGGATGTTCAGTGCGGCGCTGCCCGCACCGGCGGGTTCCAGTTTGCATTCCGTAAGCGTGACGGGCCGGGTGACGACGGCGCCTTCGAGATCGAGCCCGCCGATGATGACCGCCCGCGCGACGACGAGACCGCTCGCCGGCAGCGTCCAACCGGAGCGCGCCTCGGCGAGGAGGTCGCGCAACACCGCCCCGCGGATCTCTCGCCCGCCGAGATCCGCGATCTCCCCACGCGCGGCCGCGGCGACGAGGCGCCGCTCGGCGTCCGACATGTCGGACGAATATCGCGCCAGGGGCTCGGACATGGGACTTGGACCTCGATCAGGACAAGCGACTGCGAACGGTGAGAATTCCAGGTCTTCGCCGCCCCGTGACCGGAATCTAACGATGCGACCCGGGCCGGTCGAGTGCAAGAAAACACACTGCTGCCAAAAAGCTGCACTGCTCGTGAGTTAATCTTTACGCTGCCCGCCAGGCCTCGATTGGCATGGGGCCTTGCCATAAGACATCCATTGCCGTCTTCTTGGCGGGCTTTGGGGTTGCACAAGACGAAATGTGTTTGGAGGAGTCCGCGTGATGTCGACTGCGGAAGCGAACGCTGCGCCGCTCGGAGGAGCACGCAGCCGACCGACGTCAGGCGCAAAGCCGCCTCAGTCCGTGAAGATTTCCCTGAAGGCCGAAATCGAGAAGGCCGATGTGCTGATCGCGACGCGGGACGACGGCGAACTGAAACGCGAAACATTCATCCCGGTCACCCGCTTCGCCCTCACGGACCGTCTCACCGCGCCTGGAGCCTGGGCACCCGGGCGGGCGCGCGAGGCTCGGCGCTTTTTCGTCTACCTCGATCATTGGCGCCATCAACAGCATCTCGCCAACATCCTGGACCTCGAACAAGCCTACGAGCCGTTCAGCCCCGATACCGATCTCCTGCTGACGCGCAAGTTCACGGAGGACGAACGCCGTGCCATGCAGCGGCGTGTCGTGGACGAGGTGGCAGCCCTGCTCGAACAGGCCAACTACCGCCGCATCATGCCGACCGACATCGACGTCATATTGACCAAGGAGTCGCATTACGGGCTCGACCTGCAGGTCGATTTCGACGCCTTCGAGGAAGTGCTGATCTGCTACCGGGGCGCATCGACGAAGCGCGATTCCAAACGAACGTTGCGCAAGTTCCTGAGCAAGGTCGAATTCGACGTGCCGATCTACCAGCGGCTCTTCCTGCTGTTCAAGCTGAAGCCGTTCGACGTGCGCGTTCGCGAAGTGATGGCGAGCGAGAAGCTGTCGCTCAAGGAAGCGCGCAAGATCGTCACGCGCCGCCGCGCGATGCTGCCCGCAGAGGTTCGTGACGACAACATCTACATGAAGCTGTTCAAGAACATTCCACGCACTGACATCGAGATGGTGTTTCCGAACACCGTCGTGAAATTCCGCTTGATGGACAAGGTGAAGCTCGGCGTCACGTCCGCTGGCGGCCTCGGGATGGGTGTCGCAGGTGCCGCCGGAAAGCTGGCGCTCGCGTTCTCGAACCCGATTACCGCGGCCGGTGCCGTGGCGAGTCTCGGCGCCGTTGCCGTCCGACAATTCATGAGCTTCATGAACCAGAAGCAGAAGTACATGGTCGTCATGGCTCAGAACCTCTACTTCCATTCGATGGCGGACAATCGCAGTGCGATGATCAAGATCGCCGATCGGGCCGCGGAGGAGGACGTCAAGGAAGAGATGCTGCTGTACACAATCCTCGCGAAGGAGCCCGCTAATCGCGCCGATCTTCCGATTATCGATCAGGCGATCGAGCAGTATCTGCAGAACGAGTTCGGCGTCTGCGTCGACTTCGACCTCGAGGACGCCCTGACGCGCCTCATCCGCGACGGCATCGTCGACGAGCGGCCCGACGGCGCGCTGGTCACGCTCCAGCCTCGCGAAGCCGCCCAGCATCTCGACAGCCAATGGGACACGTTTCTCGACAATCTATCGGATGCCGCCGAGCGCGAAGGTATCGAGTTCGAAGGTGATGCAGCTCAGGTCGCAGCCGCAATTGCCGAGCAGGAGGCGCTTGCGGCAACGAGTGTCGGTATCGACGACGATGGGACTGCCGCCGTCGATGCCGTCGCCGCGCATGCGCCGCAAGTGCGGGCCGGATCGGCCCGGCCCGCGACCTGACGGTCGGAGCGGCGCGCGGATACGATGCCGCGAACTCGTTCGAGCCGTCGCCAAGCCGGGCAATGAAACCATTGAATACCGCCGGGCAATCAGGCATGGCTGACCGCCATCCCTTCGCCGGGATATTCCTGATGCGAGGCGCGGGGTCGTGCCTCACCCGAGGCTAACCCGGCATCCCGACCCAAGAACCAAAACCGCACACCAGACCGCACACCAGACCGCACACCAGAAAGACCAGCATGTCATCGTCGAAAATCGTCATCGCCCACGCGGACCGCGATGCGGCCTATCGCATCGCGGGCGCGATGCAGGATCTCATGGACCCGGCCCCCGACGCGCTGACACTGTTCGAAGAGCCTGGTAGCGGCTGGCGGATCGATGCCTATTACGGCGAGCCGCCGGCGCCTCCAGCGCTGCACGCGGCGCTCGTTGCGATTCTCGGCTCTCAACCGCTCGCGGACGCGCGCATCGAGAGCGATGGCGTCCCCGATCTCAACTGGGTGGCTCTCTCTCAGGCTGCGTTGCCGCCGGTCAAGGCGGGCCGCTTCACCGTGCACGGCAGCCACGACCGCTCGCGCGTGCCGCAAGGCCCGGGCGCCCTCCTCATCGAGGCCGGCGAAGCCTTCGGCACGGCGCACCATGCAACGACCTTCGGCTGCCTGCAGGCGCTCGACCGGTTGACCCAGAGGCGGCGCTTCAAGCGCGTTTTGGACCTCGGATGCGGCTCGGGCGTACTTGCGATCGCCGCGAGCCGCGCACTCCCTGCGGCGCGGATTACCGCGACCGATATCGACGTCCCATCCGTCGCCGTCGCCCGGGACAACGCGCGCCTGAACCGGGCTGGCCGACGCATCGACGTGATTGCAGCGGAAGGACTCGACCACGCTCGGCTCCGTACCCAGCGGTTCGATCTGGCGTTGGCGAACATTCTCGCCGATCCGCTCATCGCTCTGTCGCGTTCTCTGGCGCGCGCCGTCGTTCCGGGCGGCGCGGTTGTCCTCTCCGGCATTCTCGTCCGGCAGGCCCCGGCGGTCATGGCGGCCTACCGTACGGCTGGTTTCCGCATCGTCCATCATGCGCGTATCAACGAGTGGTCGACGCTCGAATTGCAGCGCGACGACGGCCGGCCGCATCAGGCCTTGGCCCGCTCCGCGACCAGCCACTCGAGTTGAAAGCCATAGCCCGGCGCCTCGGCCAGGACGTCGCGCAAGGTTGGCAACACGGCTGCAAGGTCGTCGTGGAGTGTGTAGGGCGGATTGACGACGACGAGCCCCGCTTCGCCCAAGCCCTTGCCCCGAAAACCGGCTGCGGCAGCGCCTGAGGCCGCGGCATCGGGACCACGGATCGCCAACGAAACCATCAGCACCTTGGCCAGTCGTGAGCTTCGGATTGCGGCATGGAACCGGCCGACCGCAGCCCGGTCCTTGACCGGATACCAGACGATCACGGTTCCGGTGGCGAAGCGGCGCGCCGCGTCCTCGAGGGCGATCACCAGACGCTGGAACTCGCCTTGTTCCTCGAAGGGTGGGTCGATGAGCACCACGCCACGTCGCTCCTTCGGCGGCAGCAACGCTTTGAGCGCGGTGAAGCCGTCGAGCGTCATCACCTTGGTCTGCCGGTCCCTGTGGAAATGCGCGCCGAGGTGCGCTGCATCCTCGGGATGCAGTTCGTTGGCGACGAGTACGTCACCAGGACGCATCAGGCGGCGGGCGATCTCGGGGCTACCCGGATACCAGGCCGGACCGGACGCGGCATCGTCGACAACGGCCTCCGCAGGGCCGGCTCCGAAACTCGCCGCATCCGTTCCTCGGGCTTCGCTTCTCGGAACCTCGAACCCGCCAGTCTGCAATTCCCGTACGAGATCGAGGTAGGGCGCGAGGATCGCTGCCGCCGCTGCCGGAATGTCGGCCGAAAGCAAACGCGCGATACCTGCTTGTGCTTCCCCCGTCTTGCGCGCCGCCTCGCTCGTCAGATCGTAGAGCCCGAGGCCCGCGTGCGTATCGATGATGCGGAAGGGCGCCGGCTTCTTCTTCAGATGCTCGACAACAAGGACGAGCACGAGATGCTTCAGGACATCGGCGAAGTTGCCGGCATGATAGGCATGACGATAGTTCACGGCACATCCCCGGCCTGCCCGGAACGTGGCGCCACGCGAACATCACGAAAGCCATTGTGTGCATTCGCTTCCCGCCCGGTCACGCGATCAAGCCTTCTTTTGCCAACGTCCATCGCCGCCCTGCTGCCAGTACGTAACCGTGCATCCGGCCTGTCGCGCTGCCCTCCACTCAGATCGCGCGCGTGTCACGGCCTCGGGATCATTGCCGTCGAACAGGTAGACCATGCGCACGAACCCTTCGAACCCCGCGGCCGTCGCGCCGTCCACCAGAAAGCGCACACCCGCACCGTTCGGCGTTTCCGGCCCTGTCGTCAAATAGATCGGCTGGTGTTCGCTGGCGCCGTCCTTGGCCGTGCCGTGGGCGAGAAAACTCTCGTCGCGATAGGTCCACAAGCCGAGGTCCAAAGCCTCGAGGCGCTCATCGCTGCCACACTGCACGACCGCCCGCCAACCGCGCTCTATCGTCTTCTCGAGCAGGCTCGGCAGCACGCGCTCGAGCGGCTGGCGCTCGAGATGGTAGAACAGCACCTCCGTCGCTGCAGCGCCTTCAGTCCCGGTCACGCACGCTTCTCCCGTTGATGCCCCGGCAGCTCTCTAGACCGCCGGTGCTCCTGCACTCGAGTCCGCGAAGCTCGACCCGCAATCGCCATCGAGCGCTGTTCCCGATTATCATGAAACGCCGCGCCGACGGCAATCCAGCGGCGGGTGTCAACAATGACAACACGACGCCGCTACAGCCCGTTGCGCCAGGGCCGTCGGCTTTTGTGGCCATGGGCCTTGCATCATCGGCGCTCAGGACCTATATCCACCGTCCGGAGCGGCGCCAGACATCATGGCTGACGCCCGTGCGGGCGGTGAGTGTTGCGGCCTTACGTATGTTCGCCGCAATGCTCCCGCCCGCTGCGATCTCTCAGCCGTCATCAATTTTCTCGCAATCGCCAGTCTTCCCGCCAACGCGTGCGGGTGGCCGATGTCCGGTCGCCGGTGTCGGCGCTCGCTACCTGCGGGAAAATGCGCGGCTTCTCACAAGTCATCGTGCGAGCAATCCGCGCCATCAATGGGGCGCGCGCCCATGGGCGTTTACGGCCGGCGCCGAAACTTTATTGCCCGCCGGTCAGGGGAATTGCCGACGGTGCGGACGACCAAAGGCCACCTTGCCCAAGGATACCCCGCCGACCGTCGGCAAGCCCTTTCACTTGTAGTGTTTGAGATAGCTGCGCGGGACCTCACCCGCATCGACGAGCGCGCGCACGCAACGCTTCGAGACGCGCTTGCCAGCCGCCTGCATGCAACGCCGCAGCTCGGTCGAGTACAGCGAATAGTTGGGACAGAAGCTCGAATAATCACGCTTGCAGGCGCGTCGAACAGCAGCCGAGAACGGGCCACTGTCCGCGGCGCGGGCCGCAGAAACGTGATCGAGCGGCGCGACGTGCAGCGTCGCGGCAAGCATCGCAACGGCCATGGTGCTACGGAATATCGAAGTCATTTCTTGTTGGTTCCCATACTCGGACGAGATCGAATTCGGCATACGATGCCGACTAATTAGGGCGATAGCCTGATCTGCGCCAGTGCGACACGTGTTCATGGCACGAACGTCGAAGCCCGGCGGCCGCAAATGCTGCTCCCGACAAGCCGATCATCCGCTCCCTCCCCCGTCCCGGAAATCAGGAGCGGCGCGAGCGCACCCGACCGCCCCTTGAAGCATAGGGGTTTTCGCTCTTCTTCAGGTTGAAGCGGATCGGCACGCCCGGCATTTTGAAGGCTGTGCGCAGGCTGTTGGTCAAATAGCGGATATAGGATCGCGGCAACTCTGCGGGGCGCGAACAGAATGCGATGAAGGTCGGCGGCCGTGCCGACGGCTGCGTGATGTAGCGCAGACGCAGGCGCCGCCCGTTCACCGCCGGGGGCGAATGCCGTTCGAGTGCCTCCTGCAGCCATCGATTGAGATCGGCCGTCGGCACGCGGCGATTCCAGCTTTCGTAGGCCGCCACGATCTCGGCCATGAGCTTATCGAGACCGCGCTCGCCGAGCGCCGACACCGTCACCATCGCGACGTCGGGAACCTGCGCCAGCCGACTTGCCAGGCTCTCCCGCATCTCCTTGAGTTGCTTCTGCTTCTCGGCCACGAGGTCCCACTTGTTGACGGCAATCACGAGCGCGCGGCCCTCGCTCTCGACCATGTCGCCGATGGTCAAATCCTGATGCTCGAGGGGGGCCTGAGCATCCACCATGAGAACGACCACTTCGGCAAACCGGATGGCGCGGATTGAATCGCTGGTCGACAGCTTTTCGGCAAGCTCGGTCACCTTGGCCTTGCGACGCAGCCCGGCCGTATCGAACAGCAGGAACTTGCGGCCCTGCCACTCGAGCTCGGTCGAGATCGTGTCGCGCGTCAGCCCGGGTTCTGGCCCCGTGATCATCCGCTCATCGCCGAGCAGGGCGTTGACGAGCGTCGATTTTCCGGCATTTGGTCGGCCGACGATCGCGACGCGGATTGCCCGTTGCGAGGCAGGCTCGCGGCCGTCGTCCGCTACCTCCGTCGCCGCATCCCGGTCACCGCCTGCGGCGCGCCTCGGCGGGGCGGTTTTAAATCCCAGCGCCTGCATCATGTCGAGGATGAGGTCGACGATGCCCTCGCCGTGCTCGGCCGATATGGCGATCGGCTCACCGAGCCCCAACGAGAATGCATCGTAGAAGCCGGCCGTGCCCGCTTTACCTTCGGCCTTGTTGGCGACGAGGATCACCGGCTTGCCAGAGGCCCGCGCGATGCGCGCGAACGCCTCGTCCGGCGGCGTCACGCCTTCGCGTGCATCGATGACGAACAGTACGAGGTCGGCGGCGGTGATCGCCGATTCCGACTGCTGGCGCATCCTGGCGGCAATGCTGCCCGATGCGGCTTCCTCGAGGCCCGCCGTATCCACTAGGACGATCGCGTGATCGCCGAGCATGGCTTCACCCTCGCGGCGATCTCTTGTCAAGCCGGGCATATCCGAAACAAGCGCAGACCTGCGGCCCGTCAGGCGATTGAACAGGGTCGATTTGCCGACGTTCGGGCGGCCGACGATCGCGACGATGGGCTTGGCGGTCATGGATTGGCGGCCGGCACTTTCGGATTGACATATCTGGCGGTCGCACGCGCTGCGAGCCTCTGGCTGCAACGGGCGTGCTGCCGCTTATGCCCGAAACACGCGCAGTTGCAAGCCGCGATCGCGTCCGCGTTGCCGCAGGAGCGCCGCGACGGGCCGCTCGAACCGATGCCTCGATGACGCCAGCGCGCTGCAATCGCCAGCCTGGGGGAGCGCAAACCGGGGAGGGTGGCCCGTCTCAGGGACCCCGTCAGTTCAGGGCGATCAGGCGTGCCTTGTCCGTCAGCACGTACATGCGGCGTTGCGCGACGACGGGGGGAATATAGACGGGATCGCCCAGATCCTGCTGCCCGAGCACCTTGCCGGTCACGGCATCGACATTGACCAGTATGCCCTTTGCCGACGCCAGCCACAGCCGGCCACTGGCCAGCACCGGACCCGACCAGGTATTCGATCCCGGAAGCTGCGCAGTCCACTGGATATTGCCCGTCGTGCGGTCGATTGCGATCAGCTGACCGCTGGTATCGACGACGAACACGCTGCCGCCCGCGACCCACGGAGTCTGCGTGCTTGGCACATTGATCGACCACAGCCGCTCGCCCGTCGCCAGCTGGGTGGCAACCATGCGTCCAGCGTGTCCGGCGGCGAACACGGTGCCGCCGTCGATGGCCGGCCGGGCGGCGTCCGACAGCGAATTGAGCTGCGAAACGGAGCGCGTCCGCGACAAGCTCTCCGACCAGACGGCCGTGCCATCGGATACCTTGAGCGCGACGAGATCGCCCGAGGGATAGGGCACGACGACGGTATCGCCAGAGACGGCCGGGCTGACGTTCATGACGAGGCTCGCCTGTTGCGGCAGGCCGCGGACGTTCCAAAGCTCGGCGCCGTCGATGCCCGACAAGCAGTAGAACTTGCCGTCGATGCTGATGACGAACACGCGATCGGAGGCGGCTGCGGGCGCCGCACGCACCGGCACGCCGAGGCTACGCTCCCAAAGTTTCTTGCCGCTACCGGGATCGAGCGCAACGACGTTGCCAAAACCGCTGACGGCGTAGATGCGGCCTGAATCGGCAGCGATCCCGCCACCATAACCACCGCCGGGCTTGCCTCCGCCAAGCGAGAAGAAACCACCGCCACCCTTCTCTTTTTCGGGCACGATCGACGCGCGCCAGACCGCCGAGCCGCCGCCCGCCGAGAATGCGGTGACGGTGCCTGTCGCGTCGAGAGTGAAGACGCGGTTGTCGACGACGATGGGGCTTGCGGTGACGCGCCCGGAATTGCTCGAGCCGTTGCCGGCATCCGCACTCCAGGTTTGGCGTACCGCCGCGGCGAGCGAAAGGTGTCCCGGTGCATTGCCGGCAACGCCGCCAGGCTGCGACCACGCCTCATTGTCCTGTTCGGGGGGCAGGAGGATCGGCTTATCCGCGGCGGCGAGCTCGCCCGGGATCTTGTCCGCGGTCTGCATGATCGCGATCCGCTGGCCAGGAAGCGGCGTCACTTTTTCCTTGAACGGATTGAGTTCGGAGATTTTCGGCAGGCTCGGAAGCCCGCTCGAGCAGGCAGACGTCAGCAAGGCTGCTGCGAGCAGCGCCGACCATCGCGACCAGCGGATCACACTGCCCATTCCCCGATTCCCTCCTATTTCTTCTCGCCGCCGACCGGTTCGGCCGGCTTCGGCGAGGCTTTGTCCGTCGCTGTCTCGCCCGCTGCCGGCGCCGCGGCGGCCTTGGCGATGTCGCCAGCAATAATTTTCGACATCAGGACCTGGGCGCGTTGCCCGACGCTGCCAGGGGTTGTCTTGTCCGCCAGCAACTCCTCGAGCACCGAGCGGGCCTTGTCCGTCTTGCCGGCCTTGAGGGCAGCGAGCGCGAGCAGTTCGCGCGCATTCGCCCGCCACGGGCCACCCTCCCGTGCAAGATCGTTGAGCCGATTCTCCACCTCGGTAAAGTCGGCTTCCCCAATCTTCAACGCGGCGAGTTGCAGCGACGCATAGGAACTGAGCAATCGGTCGGCTTGTTGGTCGCTGGCGAGCGCCTGGTAGGCCGCTGTCGCCTCGGCCTTCCGGCCAGCCTTGAGTTCGGCCGCCGCAAGGCGCAGGCGTGCCATCGCCGCATAGCCTTCCGGGCCTTGTTTCGCCAGTGTCTCGAATGACTTGATCGCTTCGTCCTGCTTGCCGTCCGCGGCAAGATTGCTGGCCGCCTCGAAAGCGGCGCCAGCCTTGAAGGCAGCGTCCGCGGTGCGCGACTTGTTCCACTGAAAGGCCGCGATGCCGGCGACAACCGCGATTGCGGCCATCAACACGTAAGTTCCATATTGGCTGAACAGCTGCTCCATGCGTTCACGGCGCAGCTCTTCCTGGACCTCGCGGATCAGTGTGTCTTCGTTATTCGCCATACGTCGTTGCGTCCCCGCCCCTGCGGTTGGCCGACCAACTGCGGGCCGGCGCTACTGCCGCGTTATCGATCTCGACGCCATCGGCCCGGACAACTTCCGGCCGGGCCCGGCGCGGTGCCCGCATTGATAGCGATGCGGGCTGGCGACGCAAGAAAAAGCCAACTGCGGCGCACGCGGCCCAGCGCGGCGCGGCAAAAGCCCGATCGCCCCGACCGATGCTCCACCCGCAGCCGTCGCGCGATCCCTCCAACCCATCAGGTGCTGGGTGTTTTCGGCTTTTTCGTGGCCCGGCCCGATTTGGTGCCGGCGCTGGCCGGGTCCTCGCCGGCGACCGGCGCACCCGACTTCATCGCGTAGGTGTGCTCGGGGGTTGGAAATGTCCGGGCGCGAACTTCATCCGCATAGCCACGAATGGCACTGTCGATGGCCGCCCCGATCGCACCGAATTCCTTGACGAATTTTGGCACACGCGGCGACAGGCCGAGCATGTCCTCCATGACGAGGATCTGGCCGTCGCAGGCGGCGGAAGCCCCGATACCGATGGTCGGAATATCGATGGCACGCGTAATCCGCGCCGCCAGCGGCTCGGCCATCGCCTCCAACACGACGGAGAATGCGCCCGCGTCAGCGACCTGACGGGCATCTTCCTCGATCGCGGCCCACTGCGCTTCGACCCGGCCCTGGGCGCGGAAGCCGCCGATGACGTTGATCGACTGCGGCGTCAAACCGATGTGCGCCATCACCGGAATGCCGCGGTCGACCAGATAGCGGATGGTCTCAGCCATGCGCCGCCCGCCTTCGAGTTTGACCGCGCCGCAATCCGTTTCCTTCATCACTCGGGCGGCATTGCGAAAAGCGACGGATGGGCTCTCCTCGTAGGTACCGAAAGGCATATCGACCACGACGAGCGCGCGGCGGGCGCCGCGAACGACGGCGCGACCATGCATGATCATCAGCTCGAGCGGCACCGGCACTGTCGTCTCGTAGCCGTGCATGACCATGCCGAGACTGTCGCCGACGAGCAGGAAGTCGCAATACGGATCTGCAATCGCGGCCGTGTGGGCATGATACGACGTCAGCGACACGATCGGCTCGACGCCCTTCTTGGCCTGAATGTCAGGCGCCATCAGGCGTTTGACCTTCTGCGGTCCGGATGCTCCGGCTGATGAATGGACAGACATGGCGTTGCTGATCGGCTCCTACAGGCGATGGCGAGCGTAAGACGGGCTCGGCGGATTCCCCACCCTAACAACATCATGCGCAACCGGCGCAAGCTCTCGCCAGCGAGGAATGGCGCACCGCGTTGCATGTTGGGCTGTCAGCAATTGCCTGAATACCCGTCAAATATGCGGACACGGACGTGGGGCTTAACCAATTTGTGCCGAAACCGGGCGATCCGTTTGCGCACAAGCCACACAGGGTCCAAATATTGCCTTGTGCTCGATCACGTCGATTGCGGTCAAAAATCCGTGCTGATAACCAAGAGTTAGACCGTCTTGGGATATGATCGGGTCAGTGATCTTACGTCATTTATTGGGGTTCATGTTCCGTGCGTAGTTCCTTCTCCTACTCCGATCCAATTCGTCGCAGGCCAACCTCGTTGGTCGCCGTCTTTGCAGCAGCATTGGGCCTCGCCACCGCTTTCACGCTGGTCGCTCCGGCACCCGCCGATGCCAAGCGCCGCTCTTCCCCGGTTTATGTGCAACGGCAGCCAGAGCCGGATGATCCGCTTACGATCGTCGTCTCGCTGTCCAAGCAGCGGCTTTCCGTCTTCGACAGCAAGGGTCTCGTCGCGACGTCGCCGGTCTCTTCCGGCGCGCGCGGACATGCGACACCCACCGGGATCTTCAGCGTTCTGGAAAAGAACCGCACGCACTTCTCCAACCTCTATTACAACGCGCCGATGCCCAACATGCAGCGCCTGACCTGGTCGGGCATTGCCATGCATGCCGGCGCGCTGCCGGGTTATCCGGCCTCGCACGGCTGCATCCGGCTGCCATATTCGTTCTCGCGCCAACTGTTCTCCATGACGAACGTCGGCACGCGCGTCATTGTCAGCGACGATCCCGTCGAGCCGACCGCGTTCACGCACCCGAAGCTGTTCGCGGCATTGCCGCCGGGCAAGGCAGACATCCCGCGCCCGGCGCGACGTCCCGATAATCTCGGGATCGAGTCGGCCGCGTCCGGCGTCGGTACGATTTCTGCGATGCTCGGCGTCACGCCCGCCGCGGCCGCCGAAGCAGCCGTAAAGATCGCTGCCCAGACGCCTGGCCAGACGCCTGGCCAGACCAATGGCGAGATGCCGGGACATTCCTCCGCCACAGGCTCGGGCCAGTCCGATGACGGCCCGCCGCAGCGGACGCGGGCAATGGTCATGGCCGAACTGCAATCCATGATCGACAGCCGCGCCGCGACGTTGAGCGCTCGCGAGGATGATGTCACGCGTTCGGCCGAGGCCTTGAAGTCGCTCAACGAGAAATTGAAGGCCCAGCGCGTCGCCGTCTACGAAGCCCGCGCCGGCATCAAGGTCCGTGACCGCGAACTGAGCCGCGCCGAGGGTTTTCAGAAAGCCGCGGAGCGCCGCCTCAAGGATTTCATCAACCAGCAGAAGCGCGAAATGGCGCGGCTGCAAGACCGCGAAGACCGTCGGCGCGCGGCACACGAACAGGATGGCGCAAGCGACCGTTCCACAGAAAATCTGCTGGCCCGCGCTGAGGCTCGCGAACAGGAAGCCCAGCGCGACGCCAAACAGCGCGACGAGGCAATCGCGCGCGAAGGCGAACTCGAATCGGAATTGCTCGACCGCACTCACGAGGCGGAAGCGGCGGCGCTCGTCGCCAGTTCACAGCGCAATCTGGTCGCGGCTCACGAGGCAGCCCAAGCGGAGATCACCGCCGAACTCGTGGCTGGACGCAAGGCCTTCGTTGCCAGCAAGAAGGCGCTCGAAGAAGCGCGCACCGAACATAAGCGCGCGATCTCGGCACTCAACCAGTTCAACAAGCCGGCGACCGTTCTCGTCAGCCGCGCTACCGGCAAACTCCACGTCCGCCAGGGGTTCCAGGACGTCTACGAGGCTCCTGTCACCATCGCGCATCCCGATGCCAAGATCGGCACACACGTGTTCAGCGCGGTCGGCTATTCCTCGAGCGAGCAGACGGATCTCGACTGGCGTGCCGTGACGGTCACCGATGTCGGTCCCGAACTGCCGCGCCGGCCGCGTGACTCGCGGCGTAAAGTAGCGGCCGCTCAGCCGCAACAGAGTTCCGCGCCGATCGCGACGGCCGACAATGCACTGTCGCGCATCGAGATGTCGGACGCGGTTCGCATGCGCATCCGCGAGGTGATGAAGCCCGGCTCGACGCTGATCATCACCGACAAGCCGTTGAGCAACGAGACGGGCAAGGGCACCGACCTGATCGTCGAGCGGTGGTAATCCCCGGCATGCCGTTGACCACGGCATGCTCGTGACGATCGCGAGTTGAGCTGACGCCTGAACGAAAACGGATGTTGCGCAGCGTTCCATGCGCATCCGGCTCTCGAACAGCGCCTTGTTTGGGCGGCCCGGCTTTACCCGAATGATTTGCCGAGTGCGTATCAGTTCTTTTGTGCGGATCAGGCCCCGAGAGTATATCGGGGCGCGCAATGGCATCGCGCGCACCCTGAGACCTCATCGCCCCAACACCGGAGACCTCATCTCCCCAACTCCGGCGGCCGTCCGTTCGCTCCCGCGCACCTGCCGAACCCGCTTCGGCACGCCGCGCTGTTCAGCCCGGCAGGCGGATCACATGTTCTGGCGGCGACAACAAAATGCGCACCGGGTCACCGACACGTATCATCCCTTCGGCGAGCACGCGGCAGGTGACGCCGCCACGCCAGGCTGGGTGCAGCGCCTTCAGAAGCCCCGGATGCGCCTCCTCCATGCGCGCGCACGGCTGCGTCGGATAAGTGACTTCGAGCCGCACGTCGCCGATGCCGACGATCCCGCCGCGCGCCCTCGGCAACCGGACGCCTTCGACGAACAGATTGGCGCGCCGCACCGTCCAGGGCAGCGGCACAGGTCCGGCCAGATCGGACAGCTCCGCCAGGGCGTCCTGCCAATCCTCGCGCGCCAGGATGGTGATCGCCCTGTTCTTGAACTTTGCGCCCTTGTGATCACCGACGAGCCCGGCCACCGTGGTGATCTGGCCGTGTTCGACCTCACGCATCGGCGCGCGACGGGCTGGCCGCCATGCTATCGCCAGAAGGCGCCCGGTGCCGCTGGCCTCGGGCGCAGTTCCCGAGGGCTTCCGGCCCACCGTCGCGGACGTCGTCACGGCAGCAGCGGCATGCCGATCAACAGGGAATGGCCCCATTTGAGCATCAGCAGATAGAGGCCCGTGCCGACGCCCAGCACGATCAGGTCACCTGCAAGGCCGCCCGTCTTCGCCCCCAACGGGCCGAGCGCGACACGATGCTTCAACGAAATGCGATCGTAGACCGCCCAGATCAGGAAGGAGCCGAAGAGCACGATCGACGCCATGTCGCCGTTGGCGAGCAGATGCGCCAGGGCCCAGATTTTGACCGCGGCCAGCATGGGATGCTTGGCCGCAGTCCGGATTCGCGAGGGAACATAGGCCGCTACCAGAAGGATCATGGCAGGTAACATCAGCAGGAAGGCGATATGGCGCATCGCGGTCGGGGGCGACCAGAGGTCCGGATTCTTGCCGGGCATCAGCTGAAGCTTATGATATCCGAGCACGATCAACACCAACCCGACGAGCGAGATGATCGAGAAGCCGATCTTGTAGGCGTTCTCGCCATAGCGCGTTACGACGCCTCGGCGGAGTTCCGCATTCGCCGGCACCAGATGGATCGTGAAGAAAAGCACGAGCCCGACCACCATCAATATCATTTGCATCCCCGATCGCTGTTCCTTGCACCGCAGCATCTAAGCCGATGCGCGCTGGAACGCCAAGCATTCGCCGGCGAAGTTCTCCGGTGACGTATAAAATGCTCAGCCTGACTGCATATTTTTATTGCTGTTGCAAGTGTGATTGGCTAACTTTTCCACAGGGGGCGGTTCGAGGGACCCGCGCCAAGGTTGTGAACTGTTTCATTGCTGTTTTGCATCAAGCGCGGCGACTTGGTGGAGGAGGACGTCGTGCGCGTGCCCGCTTCACCCATCGCGATTTGGCCGTCGTCCGTTTGCGACCGCGGCCCATCCCTCCCTGATACTACGCGTCCGCGTCCTGTTCGCTGGATCGCTCGAAGTGTCCTCCGTCCTTGAGCCCGAGTGCGTCGAGCCTCAGTGCCTCTCGTTTCTCGCGAGAGTGTGCGGGGATCGCCCCCCATCCCGTCTCGAATTACTGCCCTGATCACATTCGGACAAAATGGCCTTGAAAATGGCGAGCACCGATACCGTCAGCAAAGCCCTGAAACGCGCCAAACCGCGCCGCTCACCTTTCGCGCGGACGCAGCGCGGCGAGCCGTTCCAAGCGGACGACACGATCGCGCAGACCGAGCCGATGGATACCGCCCGCCTCGCCGAGGAAATCGAGCGGATCATGCGGCGGCGCGAGCGCCAGACTGAACGGGTTCCGCAGCGGCCGCACCGTGCGTGGCTGGGTGAGCGGGAGGATATTGCGTTGGTCGAGCGATCGGAGCGCATGGCAACGGCGCGAACCGTCGGCGCAGCTCCCGGCGAAGAATCGAACTGGAATATGGTCGCCGAGTCCGACTCGGACGCAAAAACCGGCGCCTCCATCGCCGCGACAACCTACGACGCCAAGAACGCCGTCACATGGGTTCGCCGCGCCAAGCGCCAAAAACTCAGGTCGCGGTTGCGCGAAGCCGCCGGCTGGGCGGTTTCGACGGTGATCGTGCTCGCCATCCTCATCGCCGTCGGCATCAGCGTCTATGGTCCGAAAAACCTCGATTGGGGCATCAAGCAGAACCTCGTCAGCACATTGAAAATCAACCGTGGATCGGGCGGCATGACGATCGAGGAAGCATCTGCCGTCATCGATCCCGCCGCGACAACTCAGGCCACGCGGACGCCCGCGAACTCGGTTCGCTAATCTCGGTTCCCTGGTTGCCGGCCCTGTTGAGCCTGTCCATTCGATCCGGGCGAAGATGGCTGATGGCACCACGTCGTCGGCTGTTCACGGACCGCGATTGAACGCCCACGAGAACGCCCACGAGAATGTCTGCAATCACATCCACCAGACGCGTGCCTACAGCGGCGCGGCTCGAGAGCTGGTGCTCCGCCGCAAGCCTCCTACGTGCCGCACCTTCGTGCCTCAGGGCAGATAGCCCTTGTCGAGATCGAGGGCTTGGCGGGCCACCACGCGCCCGCTCATGTCGAGGTGTGCCGCCTTCCAGGAAAGGTGCGTACCTTCTTCCATCGACGAGCGCGACTGGAGTGTCACGCGGACCCCTTCGCCTGCGGCGAGTACGATGGGCTTGAGCAGCGGAAAATAGAGCTGTTCCCAATGGGTCGGAGGAGCGTCGGGGGCCGTCGACAGGGTTATCCCGTGGCCGAGATCGGCCTCCCACCAGACGGCGAAACCGTACACCGTGGCGGGCCCTGCGACCTTCCACATTGCCTCGCCCTTGCGCGTCGATGATGGCTCGGCGGCGAAGTCGACCTCGTCCCAGACCCTGACGCTGGCGCCGCCGCCAAGTAGCTCGACCGGCGCAATCATGCGGACGTAGACGTTATTGAGGCTCATGTCGCGGGCGACATCGAAGTCGAGCTTGAGGCCAAGGTCGTCGCCGGCGCCCTCCCATTGCCGCAGCTCGGCGTCGATGCGCGGCGCGACGACCGGGGCGATGCATTGGCGAAGCCGCGACGGGATGACGACGCCGCCCGGCTTCAAGTGCCGCCTGACGGCATCACTCAGCGTCTCGATGATGTTTTCTTCGAGCGCGTAGTTGCCGAGCGTTTCGGAGACGACGACGTCGACCCGCGGCGGATCGACCATCTCGGCGGAATGACACGGCATGAGGTGACAGTTGCGGACACGGTTGCGCTTGACGATCTGGGCGGCGACGGCTGCGACTTCGGCCATTTCGTAGAGATAGACGTCGCGGGCGCCGAGCCGGGCGGCGATCACGCCGATAAGGCCGCTGCCGGCGCCGATGTCGGCGACCGTCGTCTTGCCCTTCTCGATGACGGCCGCCAGCGCATCGCGGAATGCGCGGTTGCGATGCCGGTCGGCGATCAAGGTGCGATGATACTCGATGCGCATGGTGGCTTGCCGATGCCGTTGGGTTCAGATCGATAGGTCGGGACCGCGCACCTGATAGAGCATCAGGGCGGTCGCGACCGCGAGATTGAGGCTGTCGAGACGCCCAGCCATCGGGATTTTGACGCGCACGGTCGCAGCCTCCGTCAGGGCCGGGCTCAAGCCCGGACCCTCGCCGCCCATCATCACGATTGACGGCCGCCTGAACCGTGCCGTGCGAAAATCGTCGGTGGCCGCGAGATGCGTCGCGATCGCGTCGCCGGGCCAGATGCCGAGCCAACTGAGAAACGCTTCGGGCTCCGTCCTGACGATCGGCACGGCGAAGATCGAACCCATGGTGGCGCGCACGCACTCCCGGCTCCACGGGTCGCAGCACGTGCCGACGAGTACGATGCCCTTGGCGCCAACCGCATCCGCGGTGCGGACGATGGTGCCGAGGTTGCCCGGATCGCGAATTTCCTCGAGAGCGAGCCAGACGTCGGCCGGGCCGATCGACCCGGCGTCGGGCAGCTTCGCCCAGCGCTGGCGGAAGACAGCGAGCAGCGACTGGGGGTTGTCTTTCGAGGCGAGTTTGCCGAGGACAGCCTCCGAAACCGCGAGCACATCCGCGCCAGTCCCCCGCGTCCAGGCGGCCAAGTCGCGAGCGGCGCCGCTTTCGAGCGCGCCCGAATGGGCGACCACCGTCTCGGGCGTCCAGCCATTGTCGCGGGCAGTCATGAGAAGTGCGGCGCCCTCGGCGACGAACAGACCGCTCGCCTTGCGCTCCTTGCGCATATCGAGCGCCCGGATCGCCTTGATCCGGTCGTTCTGGAGACTGGTGATGGCGAGCGTTGCTCCGGGTCGCTGGCGAGCGGAACGGCCGAGCGCGCCCCGCGCCGCGCCTTGCGGATCGACGAGGTTGCCGTGATGCCCGGCGCCAGACGCACTGCCCGAGGCGTCTCCGGGTCCGGCGCCGTCGCGTGGCGGCCCTTTCGCCGTCATAACCCGATCCCCCGCCCGACCATCATGCCGTCGTTGCACATTCCGTCTTGGCACCAGCGCGTAAAGAGCGAAGTTGGCACGGCGTGGCGCCCGCCCTGCTCGCGGATCGCCAGTTCCCCGATATCGAAGACGCCGCCACGCCCATCGAGGACATCCGCCATCAATTGGCCGAACGCGAGGGTCGAGGCGCGGATCGCGTAGACGGTCAGGATCATCGACGAGCCCTCAGGCGCCAGCAGTCTGGCGCAATCGTGGAGCAAGGGGGCCAGATCGGCGAACAGGTCCCAAGTCTCGCCGGCGGGTCCGCGACCGAATTTCGGCGGATCGACGAGGATGATGTCGTAGATGCGGCCGCGCCTGACCTCGCGCGCCACGAACTTCGAGGCGTCATCGACGATCCAGCGGACCGGCGTTTCGGAAAGTTTCGAGGCGGCCTGGTTTTCTCGCGCCCACGAAACGGATTTCTTGGACGCATCGACGTGCGTCACCTCCGCCCCCGCGGCCGCCGCGAGAAGCGACGCTGCACCCGTATAGCCGAACAGGTTGAGCACGCGCGGGCGCTGATCCGGCCTGTGTGCGCGCGCCCTGCCGATCCGGTCGCGCATCCATTGCCAATGCGGCATCTGCTCCGGGAAGAGACCGAGATGCCAAAGCCCCTGCAGCCGGCATGTCATCGTGGCCTCGCCAATTGCGACCGGCCAGCCGTCGGGCACTGGCTTGTCGACGCGCCAGCGCCCCTTTTCGTCGTCCTCGCCGGACGCCGAGAATACCGCATGCGCCTTCTCCCAGGCACTGCGCGCAAGGCCCGGCTGCCACAACGCCTGGGCTTCGGGCCGGTCGACGACGATCCTGCCGAACCGCTCGAGCTTGCGCCCGCCACCGCTGTCGATCAGCGCGTAGTCCTGGAACCCGGCGGTTTCGATCAATGAAATTGGCGGCTTTGAAGCGGGCATCTCGGCATGTTCGCTCGTTCTCGACGATCACGTCCCGCTGGTAGCAAGTTGCGCGCGCCGGCGCACCAATTCATTCGCCGCCGAGCGGCTTGCCGGCGCACCATCACGATCGACCGCCCAACGGCGCCCCCCTGGCTCTGCAGTCTTCGCCTCAGTCGATATCCTCGATCTCGGCCGGCCCGCCGCCCTTGATGCGTTGCGCGAGGGACGCCTCGAGGAAGCCGTCGATGTCGCCGTCCAGAACGCCGCCGGTATCGCTGGTCGTCACGCCCGTGCGCAGGTCCTTCACCATCTGGTAGGGCTGCAACACGTAGGAGCGGATCTGATGCCCCCAGCCGATCTCGGTCTTCGATGCCGCCTCCGCGTTGGCCTTCTCCTCGCGCTTCTTCAGTTCGAGATCGTAGAGCCGCGCCTTGAGCATGTTCCAGGCGATCGCCCGGTTCTTGATCTGGCTGCGCTCCTGCTGGCTGGCGACGACGATGCCGGTCGGCATATGCGTAATGCGCACCGCGGAATCGGTCGTATTGACGTGCTGGCCGCCGGCTCCAGAGGCGCGGTATGTATCGATGCGACACTCGCTTTCGTTGACCGCAATCTCGATCTCATCGTCGATCACCGGAAAGACCCAGACCGACGCGAAGCTGGTGTGCCGCCGCGCGTTGGAATCATATGGTGAGATGCGAACGAGGCGGTGGACCCCCGATTCCGTCTTGAGCCAGCCGTAGGCGTTCTCGCCCTTGATCTCGAGCGTCGCCGACTTGAGACCGGCTTCCTCCCCCGGGCTCTCCTCGATCAGCGACACCTTGTAGCCGCGACTTTCCGCCCAGCGCGAATACATCCGCGTCAGCATCTCGGCCCAGTCCTGGCTCTCCGTGCCGCCGGCACCGGCATGCACCTCGACGTAGCTGTCGTTGCCATCGGCCTCGCCCGACAGCAATGCCTCGACGGAGCGGCGTTGCGCGTCTTCCTCGAGCCGTTCGAGCGCCGCCTCGCCCTCCGCGACCGACGCGTCGTCATCTTCGGCCTCGCCGAGTTCGATCAGCGTCACGCAGTCGTCGAGCTCTTGCTCGAGGCTCGCGTAGCTCTTCATCGCGTTTTCGAGTTGCTGGCGCTGGCGCATGACCTTTTGCGCCGCGAGCGGGTTGCCCCAGAGAGAGGGATCTTCCGCGCGGCGGTTCAGCTCCGCCAGTCGCGCCTCAGCGGTGTCCCAGTCAAAGATGCCTCCTCAGGAGGGTCAGCGCCTCCTTGATGGAATCGACGTGCTTCTGCGATTCAGCGCGCATCGCTGCCTCCTGGACTTCAAGCGCGAATTGATGGGGTGGACGGAGATATAGTGGCGTCGCGAGCCCGTGTAAACGCAGACCGCGTCTATCGAGACCTATGGTCTGACCGAGCCCCCCGCCGCCCGCCCCGAACCCGGCGATGGAGCAGGGCCGCTGCCGGGCAGGGCGCACCGGCCGTGATACTGAGGGAGCTTCCAAGCGAAGTGCGGTGCCGGCCTGGCGGGCCGCCCGGCAACAGGGCGACAAGCGGGAGTTGGCAGGCCTGCCGTCACCACAGGCCGCCACGGCCGCCAGAATAACCCGATTGCGAGGGCCGGCTGCCACCCTGACCATCAGAGCTCGGCGAGAAGGCATCGCTGCGGGCAGCGGTATCGGCGGTCGGGTCGGTGAAGCCGATGACCGAGTAGGCGTCATCCGGTTCTTCACCCGGCTTGAACGCCTCGGTGATCGCATCGGGATCGCCCGCCTCGGCGCGCAGACCAGTCTTGATGTTGACGCGCACCAGCCGGATTCCCGGCGGCACGCGGAAAGGAACTGGCGGCTTGTCGGCGAGCGCCATCTTGATGAAATCGCCGAAGATCGGCGCGGCGACGGCGCCGCCGGTCTGTCCCTTGCCCATCGGCCGGGGGATGTCGTAGCCGACGAAAACACCGACGACGAGGTCCGGCGTGAAGCCGATGAACCACGCATCCTTCTCGTCGTTCGACGTACCCGTCTTGCCTGCGAGCGGCATGCCAAGTGCCTTGAGTGACGTCGCGGTGCCGCGCTGGACAACGCCCTCCATGATCGACGTGATCTGGTAGGCGGTGTGTGGGTCGATGATCTGGCGGCGGTCGTCCGGCACCTCGGGCTCCGCCTGGTTGTTCCAAGCCTCGGCCTTGCACGTTGCGCACTGGCGGTCGTCATGGCGCCAGACGGTACGGCCCCAGCGATCCTGGATGCGATCGATGAATGTTGCCTGCACCTGCTTGCCGCCGTTGGCGACCATCGAATAGGCGGTGACCATGCGCAGCAACGTCGTTTCGCCGGCGCCGAGCGACATGGCGAGCACCGGCAGCAGGTCGTCGTAAACACCAAAGCGGCGTGCATATTCTGTGATGAGCGGCATGCCCATATCCTGGGCGAGACGCACGGTCATCTGGTTGCGCGACTTCTCGATGCCGACCCGCAGCGTCGTCGGCCCGTAGGATCGCTCCTTGTTGTAGTTTTCCGGCCGCCAGATGTCCTTGCCCGGCCCCTGTTCGATCTCGATCGGTGCATCGAGGATGATGCTCGTCGGCTTGTAGCCGTTATCGAGCGCCGCCGCGTAGACGAGCGGCTTGAACGACGAACCCGGCTGCCGCCGCGCCTGGACCGCGCGGTCGAACTGGCTCATCCCGAATGAGAAACCGCCGGCGACGGCCAGCACGCGGCCGGTATGGGGATCGAGCGCGATGATGCCGCCCGACACCTCGGGGATCTGCATCAGCGACCACGCGCCGGTCATCTGCTTTTCGTCCTTCGGGGCGATGTAGACGACATCGCCGACGGCAAGCACGTCGGTCGCGGCCTTCGGTGCCGCCGCATCCGGGTTCTTCGCCCACTTGAGTTCATCGAAACCGATTTCGACCGCTTCGCGCTTGTCGATCACCGAGCCATCCTGCTCGCGACCGGGTTTGAGGCCGACAATGACCTTCGTCTTCTGCGCATCGAGAACCACGCCGAGCCGCCAAGGATCGATATCGTTGGGGGCGTCGATCTCGGCAAGAGTCTTGCCCCAGTCACCGGCGATATCGATGGTCTTGACCGGACCGCGCCAACCCTTCCGGCGATCGAAGGCCACAAGCCCGTCAGCCAGCGCCTTGCGGGCATATTTCTGCAGTTCGGGATCGAGCGTCGTGCGCACCGATAGGCCACCGCCGTAGAGCTTGTCCTCGCCGTACTTGGCGAGCAGCGAGCGGCGCACCTCCTCGGCGAAGAACTCGGCGGCGAAAATATGCGCACCGAAAGGCCTGAGATTGACCGCGAGCGGCTTCTTCTTTGCGGCGTCGGCCGCTTCCTTGGTGACGAAGCCGTTCTCCCACATTTGATCGATGATCCAGTTGCGGCGGATCGTGGCCTGGGTCGCGCGGCGGAAGGGGTGATAGTTGTTCGGGGCCTTCGGAAGTGCCGCGAGATAGGCGACCTCCTCGAGCGACAGGTTCTTGAGCTCCTTGTTGAAATAGTTGAGCCCCGCGGCGGCGACGCCGTAAGAGCCGAGACCGAGGTAGATCTCGTTCAGGTAGAGTTCGAGGATCTTTTCCTTCGAGTAGGCGCGCTCGATGCGCACCGCGAGAATGGCTTCCTTGATCTTTCGTTCGAGCGTGCGATCGCTCGTCAACAGAAAGTTTTTCGCGACCTGCTGGGTAATCGTCGAAGCGCCTTCCGCGCGCCGCGAGCTGCCCTTGATCTTGCCCTCGACAAGCCGGAATACGGCGCGCGCGATACCCTGGAAATCGAGGCCGCCGTGCTCGTAGAAGCGGCGATCCTCGGCGGAGAGAAAGGCCGCGATCATGAGCTTGGGAATCGTATTGATCGGCACGAAGATGCGCCGCTCGCGGGCATATTCGGCGATCAGTGCGCCGTCGTGCGCGTGGATGCGCGTCATGACGGGTGGTTCGTACTTCTCGAGGCTCTCGTAATCCGGCAGATCCTGTGACGCGCGATAGATCATCAGTCCGGCGACGGCCGACCCGGCGACGAACAGCAGCACGCCCGACGCGAACGACCACCCGATAAAGTTCAGGAGGAGGCTTCTGCGGCGACGCTTCTTCCGTGGCGGCGCTGGCGGTGGCAGGGGCGGGGGTCTCATGAATTCGTCATGACCTTCTGGTGGCCCGGCCAGCAATCTGGCCAGTGATCTGCCTGGTGGCCCGGCGGGTGGCACGGCGTCCTGTACGCCGACCGGCGTCGTGGCTGTCGTTGCTCCGCAAATTTTACGCAGCGCAGAAACGAGATGCGACGGCCCATCTTGTTCGTCATGGCCAAAGCTGCCTTCGGTCGGCCGGCCCGCTCAGGTTCGGCGGCAGTAACGTTGCCAAGGCCCATCACCCTGCCATGGCCAATCCACTATGGCCAATCTACCACGGAATGTGGCGTCACGTCGTCCAAACACCCGTTGTTCTCAACACTGTTGCGATCCGGAGCGGAAAGACTTGCGCCTTCTGTCCAGCACAGCCGATGTACCGTGGCCTTCCCCGTATTGCAATGCAACATCGCGACGCGTCGATCGGCAGATTTCGAGCCGGTTCGATGACGGCCCGCACCCGCTTTCAGTTGGGCCGACTAGGGTACGGCCCGTGCCAGCCGCTTGTCGAAAAAGGCGTCGACGGCCGCGACGATCGATTGGGCGATCTTGCCCTGCCATTCGGACTGCCGCATCAGCCGCTCGTCGGCCGCATTGCTCATGAAGCCCAGTTCGATCAGCACGGACGGCGCGTGCGTCTGCTTCAAGACCTTGAAGGCGGCCGACCGTCGCGGATCTCGCGACATCGAAACGCTCTTTCCGAGATGTGACACCAGCATGGACGAGAAATCCGCAGAGAAATTGGCCGTCTCGCGCTTCAGAAGATCGATCAGAATACTGCGGACCTCGTCGTTTTCATCGACACCGGTACCGCTGAGACCCGCGACCAGGTCCGAGGCGTTTTCCTTCTCCGCCATCTGGCGCGCCTGCTCGTCCGACGCTTTTTCCGACAAGGTATAGACCGTCGCGCCACGCACGACCGGAGCGTAGGTGCGCGAGGCGATCGAATCGGCATGGAGTGAAATGAACAGATCCGCCCCGAGCGTCCGCGACATCGCAACACGCTTGTCGAGCGACACGAAGACGTCGGAAGTCCGCGTCATCCGGACGTCGTACCTCCCAGTCGCCGCCAGCCGCCGCCTCAGTTTCTGGGCGACCGCTAGGGCAATCGCCTTTTCCATGAGATTGCTCGAGCCGACGGCGCCGGGATCGATGCCGCCGTGACCAGGATCGATCAGTACGACCGGCTTCGACGCCGCCGTCTTCGGTGGCGCCGGGTCCTCGTAGATGCCTGCGCGCGTCTCAGCGGCGGCAACGCCGGCCCCCGTACCCGAGCCGAAATCGCTCACCGACACCGGCACCATTTCAAGCGCCAGCGTCACGCCACGGCCGCGGGCAGACGCCACCATCCGGGCCCCGTCAATGCGCAAGGGGCCGGTGACGTCGAGCACGATACGGCCCTTATGCTCAGAAAACAGACCATAGCGGAAGCCCGAAACCAACCCCTTGGCCGCCTGTTTGGTGGCGTCGGAGAGCTTGAATCCGACGGCCGGCAGATCGATCACGACACGGTAAGGTGCAGCCAGCGTGAAGACTTCCGCCCGGACGCCGTGGCTGAGTTCGATCGCGAGGCGGGTGCGGCGCTTGTCGCCAGCGACGGTGATGCCTGAGACCACGGCTGCATCGGCGGCAACCGCTGCCGTGTCCGTCTGGTCTTCGTCGGTGTCAGCCGGACGAGCAGGCGCCGCTGTGGCCGCACTCGGCGCGTTGGTGGTCGCGGCGGGCTTCTCTCCGGCATCGGGCTTGCGCGCTATGGTTGTATTGAAAATCTTATCTTCGCCGGCGGCCTCCGCCAGCGCACGGGGCGGCACGCCAAGCAGCAACCCAATGGCCACGAGAACGGCAAGCAGAATCGCAGCGAGCTGCGGCGCGACAGGCAGCGGCGCCGCCGCGTCCCCGAACGACCACTCCTCAACCGGCCGTCCGGTGCGGCTCGAGCGTCGAAAAGTGCTCAACCAACCCCCTCCCCTGCATGGGAACCGCAGTCGCCACGCCTCCCCGCGCGGCCTGCAGTCTCGATTGATAACTTTACGTTTTATTCGTTACCGAACGATAATGTCCTGTGCTGATACCGGACGAGTCGCCCGGTTCGATTCATTTATAACACCCTTGCCTTCGATTGGGCGAACCCGTACAAGTTGTTGTCGCTCTGCGGTGTTGGTGTTCGCGCGGGGAGCACGTGTCCTGAGGCTTGCAGCCGGCTCGGTCGGTTCGTTTCGTGCCTCGTGGACCGGGCCTCGAGTTGGGTTCCCCTATCCCACCGCGTCTGCAGAGCACGGAAGAGTAGTAGACTGGCAGCCGCGCGGATGACGCTGGAAGCGCAGTGAGACCGGATAAAATCCAGGTCTCGTTCCCACGCCGCGGACGACAGCTTGCCTCGCTCGACCTCACGATTCGCCCGTTCCAGAGGCAGCCCCCTCGATCATCGAGGAGACCAGTGGAGCGCCGGACGGCATCTACCACGCCGTCAATCAAAGATTTTCGTCCCGCGCCGCCAAGCTCGGGACGCTGCTCGCCTCACGGCGTCCGCTCAAGCGGCGTTGAGGTGATGTGGAAAGCCAGGAACCTATGCCGAACTTCCGCAAGTTGCGCGCTGCTCCGTCGGATCTCTTCGAGGTCGTCGACGGCGCCCGGCCGTTTCAGGCCGGCGGACGCGGGACCTGCGATCATGTCTCGAACGCAACCAATCCATCCAACCCTGACACATTGCGCGACCGCGAAACGCGCCGGGACGCAGGCACAATTGCCGCGTCGCGGCGGCGCGCACGCCATCGCGCCGAGGATTTCGTTAAATGGCTGAACAGAATAAGATGCTCATCGACGCCACGCACCCCGAGGAAACTCGGGTCGTGGTCCTGCGCTCCGGCCGCGTAGAGGAATTCGACTACGAATCGGCAGCTCGCAAGCAACTCCGCGGAAACATTTATCTCGCCAAGGTCACCCGGGTCGAACCATCGCTGCAGGCGGCGTTCGTCGACTACGGCGGGAACCGGCATGGCTTCCTTGCCTTCAACGAGATCCATCCGGACTACTACCAGATACCGATGGCCGATCGCCAAGCGCTGATCGAGGAAGAGGCCGCCGCCGAAGCCGCCGAGGAAGCAGCTGCGGAGGCGCGCGCCGATGCGCGTGCCCGGCGCGAAGCGCAACGCGAGGCGCAGCGTGCCCAGAGCCGCGGCAGCCAGCGCCGCCAGAACAAGGACGACGGTGGCGAGCATTCCGACAATTACGACGGCGATGACGCCGACGATGGCGAAGACGACGACGACGAAGTGAGCGAGATCGGCGGCGAAAGCGTCGGTGATCTCGGCGACCCCGACGAGCCGACGTCGCGGGCTGAAAGCACCGGGCTCGACGAGCCCCGGCGGCACGAAGACTATGCCGGCGACGACGATCGCGACCATGACCACGCCGAACACGAGGCGACGGCCGACAGCGCGGATTCCGTCGAGATGCGCGACGGACCCGATCCGGACGCAGAAGACGCTGAGGAAGCGACGTCACAAGGTACCGCCGACGGCGACGATGACAGAGACGGATACAGCGGCCGGGACAGCGACGAAAATGGCGATGCAACGGCCGACCTCGCCGATGCACCGTCGCCGCGCGGCCTCGTCGAGGACCAGAGCGTCAGCGACGCGGACGCCGTCAACGGCGGCCAGGGCGACGAGACCGTAGAGCAGGTCGGGTCCGAGGACGCCCTCGAGGAGCTGCCTTCGCGGCCGCGCCGCCGCATGCGCCACTACAAGATCCAGGAAGTCATCAAGCGGCGCCAGGTGATCCTCGTCCAGGTCGTGAAGGAGGAGCGCGGCAATAAGGGTGCGGCGCTCACCACATACCTCTCGCTGGCCGGCCGTTACACCGTCCTGATGCCGAACACGGCGCGCGGCGGCGGCATCAGCCGCAAGATCACGCAGCCGCAGGATCGCAAGCGCCTCAAGGCGATCGCCGCGGAGCTGGACGTGCCGGAAGGCATGGGCCTGATCATCCGCACGGCGGGTGCGGCGCGCACGAAGCAGGAGATCAAGCGCGACTTCGAATACCTGCTGCGCCTTTGGGAGAGCGTGCGCGACCTGACGCTGCAATCGACGGCGCCAAGTCTCGTCTACGAGGAAGGCGACCTCATCAAGCGTTCGATCCGCGATCTCTATAACAAGGACGTCGACGAAATCATCGTCGCGGGTGAAGCCTCGTTCCGCGAGGCCAAAGACTTCATGCGCATGCTCATGCCNNCATGCCGAGCCATGCCAAGAACGTCATCAACTACGACCAGCCCGAACCGCTGTTCACGCGCTTCCAGATCGAACGCCAGCTGAATGCGATGTTCAGCCCTTACGTGACATTGAAGTCCGGCGGCTACCTGGTCATCAATCAGACCGAAGCGCTGGTCGCCATCGACGTCAACTCGGGCAAGGCGACGCGGGAGTTCTCGATCGAGGAGACGGCGCTCAACACCAACCTCGAGGCATCGGACGAAATCGCCCGCCAGCTGAAGCTGCGCGATCTCGCCGGCCTGATCGTCATCGACTTCATCGACATGGAGGAGAAGCGGAACAACCGGTCGGTCGAACGCCGCCTCAAGGACGCGCTTCGCTTTGACCGTGCCCGCATCCAGGTGGGCCGCATCAGCCACTTCGGCCTGATGGAAATGTCGCGCCAGCGCCTGCGCACGGGCGTGCTCGAAGGTTCGACATCGCAGTGTCCGCACTGCCAGGGGACCGGCATCATCCGCTCTGTCGAAAGTGTAGCGCTCGCGGTGTTGCGTGGGCTCGAGGATACCGTGATGGCCGGCAGCCGTACGTCGCTGACCGCGGTGACAACGCCGACCGTCGCCCTCTACATCCTCAACAAGAAGCGGGCTTTCATCATCGACATGGAAGCGCGTCACGGCCTCGCCATCGCCGTCGAGGGCAGCGACAAGATGCAGGGCGCGAACTTCAGCATCGAGAAGGGGCCGGCCCAGGCCGCCCCATTGCGGCGCCCCGAACGCTCGGCCGTGAAGATGGATTGGGGCTTTGGCGACGACGAAACAGACGACGTGTCCGAGGCGGACGACGACGAGCCGACGGTGGTCGCATCGACCAACGTGCGCGAACGTGGCGAACGCGAGCGTGGCGAGGATCGCGAAGGCGACGACCGTCCACGCAGGCGCAGGCGGCGTCGCGGTCGCCGTGGCGAACGCAACGATCGTGATTTCTCCGCATCGACCGACGATGCCGACGACGCCATCGAGACCATGAATGGTCACGACGAGGGCCATTCCGATAACGCCAACGACAACCGCCGTCGCGATAGAGATAGCGACGACGACGATGTGGACGATGACGGCGAGAACGCCGCCAGTGCCGATGGCGAAACCCCGGCGAATGGCGAAAGCGACGGTCAGCGCCGCCGCCGCCGGCGCGGTCGCCGCGGCGGACGCCGCAATCGCGATCGGCACGACCGCCAGCAGACGGCTGAGGGCGGCGACGGTCACGCCGACGACCAGACAGACGACCAGTCGCACGGCGACGACCTGGGCGACGACGCGGCCGACCGTGACCGCGACCAGGCCTCTCACCACCACGACGACGAACCCGGTCATCACCAGCACGCCCGCGGCGAGCATCAGCCTGCCGAGGAAAGCGCGCCGAGGACCGAGGGCACGAACGTCGACGATCCTGCCGTTCACTCCGAGGCACCGAAGGCGCACGACGAGGCCGATGCAAAAGAAGAGACGTCGGCGGTACCGCGCAACTCACGGCAACGCCGCAGTGCGCAGACCGACGGCGGCGCCGCACGGGAGCAGCGGACGACCGAAACAGTCGCCGCAGACACCAGCCCGGTGGGCTCCAACGACGAAATTCCGGCCGAGCACGATGCCGCCAGCGAAGAAGGGCTGGCCGCCGTCTCGGCAGGAGGGGGAACGGGCAACGACGACGTGACGCCCGAGACCGAACCGACAACAGCGCGTCGACCGCGCGGTGAGCCCGTATCCAGCGCGCCGCGCGTCGAGCGGGTCGTTGTCAGCCCGAACGGCGGCGATGCGTCGGCGGGCGAAGGAGAAATGGCGACAACCGACGCTGGCGCGACCCGCAAAGGCTGGTGGCAGCGCAAACTTGGCCTCTGACGCGGCGCTCGGGGTTGTTTTCGCTCACGGCTGTTCCGAGCTACGCTCGGGCCTCCGCGGGGGCGGCGC
>JAGRKS010000212.1 GCA_020442185.1 Hyphomicrobiaceae bacterium | reverse complement strand
TCCGCCGCAACCAACGTCGCCGCGCAAGACCCGGACCGCCAAGACCCGGATCGCCGAGACCCGGATCGCGACGATCAGCGCGCGCCGACCAGCCATGGCCGGCCTGGCGCGAGCTCAAGCGGCGAATCCGGACGCCGCTCGCCGGCGGCGAGAACATCGCCGGCCAGGACGCCTTTGCCGATGCGATTGCGGCCGGCGCGCTCGACGTGATCCAGCCCGACATCGCCAAATGGGGCGGCTTCTCGCACTGCGTTGCGGTGGCGCGCGCGGCGCGCGGCGCCGGAAAGACATTCTGCCCGCACTATCTCGGCGGCGGCATCGGCCTCGCGGCCTCGGCCCACCTTCTTGCCGCAGTGGGCGGCGATGGCCTGCTCGAGGTCGACATCAACCCCAATCCGCTGCGCGAGGCGCTTGCCGGCCCCGCCGGCGATATCCGCGACGGGCAGGTCACCCTGGGCGAGGCCCCTGGCCTCGGGATTGCCCCCGACCTTGCCGCATTTGAGGTCTATCGAACAGCGTGAGCGGATTGCATCCCTCCCCGGGCGTTCGGGCCGCGCCCTTTTGCATCCCGCGATGCAGCCTTCGCCCTTCGACACGGTTGACAGGACGGCCTCTAAGATTGTTATGTTATAACATAACAATCTGAAAGCCTGACCGCATGCCGAAACCGGGGCTCTCCTCCACCACCACGTTGAAAAGGCTGTTCGACCGCCATGCAAAAACTCCCCGTCACAGTCTTGTCCGGCTTCCTCGGGGCTGGGAAGACTACTTTGTTGAACCATGTCCTCAACAATCGGAGCGGCCTGAAGGTCGCGGTGATCGTCAACGACATGAGCGAGGTGAACATCGACGCCGATCTCGTCCGCGATGGTGGTGCGAATCTGTCGCGCACTGACGAGAAGCTGGTGGAGATGACCAACGGCTGCATCTGCTGCACCTTGCGCGACGACCTGCTTCACGAGGTGCGCAACCTCGCCGCGAGCGGCCGCTTCGATTACCTGCTGATCGAGTCGACCGGCATTTCCGAACCGCTCCCCGTGGCCGCGACCTTCGACTTCCGCGACGAGGAGGGGGAGAGCCTTTCCGATGTCGCGCGTCTCGATACCATGGTGACCGTGGTCGATGCCGTGAACCTTCTCAAGGACTACGCCTCGACCGATTTCCTTCGCGACCGCGGCGAGTCGCTCGAAGGAGACCAGCGTACGCTGGTCGACCTCCTGGTCGAGCAGATCGAGTTCGCCGACGTCGTGGTGCTGAACAAGATGGACGATGCCACGCCCGCGCAGCGCGATACCGCGCGCAGCATCGTTCGCGCACTCAATCCGGACGCCGAGATCGTCGAAGCGAATTTCGGCCGCGTGCCGTTCGACCGTATCCTCAACACCGGACGGTTCGATTTCGAAAAGGCGCAGCAGCATCCGCTGTGGTTCAAGGAACTGTTCGGCTTCGCGGAGCACACGCCGGAAACCGAGGAATACGGCGTCAGCAGCTTCGTCTACCGCGCCCGCAAGCCGTTCGATCCGGCGAAGTTCGATGCCTTCATCAAGACGTCGTGGCCGGGCGTGATCCGCGCCAAGGGCCACTTCTGGCTGGCGACGCGGCCGCAATGGCTCGGCGAGGTCAGCCAGGCCGGCGCGATCGTGCGCACCGAGGCGCTCGGCTTCTGGTGGGCGAGCGTGCCGATGACGCGGTGGCCGGACAACGGCGAATGGCGCAAGCGCATCCGGCAGGTCTGGGATCCCGTCTTCGGCGACCGGCGGCAGGAGATCGTCTTCATCGGCACCGGCATGAACCGGCAGGATATCGAAGCGCGTCTCGACGCCTGCCTTGTGCCCGGGGAGCCGGTGATGGACGCCGAGGCTTGGGCGAAACTCCCGGACCCGTTCCCGGCCTGGCGGCGCGCCGACCAGGCCGCGTGATCCCGGCGACGCCGACCGGGCGGCGGCGCGATCGGTTCAGCCGCGCGCCGGGTGGAGACGGAAATCCCGGCCCGCCTTGAGCCATGCGATGCGCTCGTCGCGCAGCAGCGTGCGCCGGGTCTTGCCGGAATCGTCGCGCAGGG
>JAGRKS010000046.1 GCA_020442185.1 Hyphomicrobiaceae bacterium | reverse complement strand
TTCTTCGACATCCCGACCGACAATCTCTTCGGCGCCCCCATCATCGCCCGCGACATCCACGAACGCTACGGCGGCAATCACACAGTTGTCGTGTCGCCGGACGTCGGCGGCGTCGTCCGCGCCCGCGCGCTCGCAAAGCGTATCGGCGCACCGATCGCGATCTGCGACAAGCGACGCGAACGTCCGGGTGAATCCGAAGTGATGAACGTCATCGGCGAGGTCGATGGCATGCGCTGCATCCTGATCGACGACATCGTCGATTCCGGCGGCACGCTGTGCAACGCCGCCGAGGCGCTCCTGAAGAACGGCGCCACCGAGGTGATGGCCTACATCACGCATGGCGTGCTGTCCGGCGGCGCTGTCAGTCGAATCCAGAATTCGCGGCTCAAATCGCTGGTCATCACGGATTCGATCCAGCCGACGGCCGCGGTCAAGGCGGCCAAGAACATCCGCGTCCTCTCGATCGCCTCTTTGATCGGCGAAGCGATCCAGCGCACCAGCCGCGAGGAAAGCGTCTCGAGCCTGTTCTATTGACGGCTGAGGCAGCTGATAGCGGTCTCCGTCAGCCTATCCGGCATATGGCGGTCATCACTTCGAGAAGCGGACCGCCATCTCCGACATCGACACCATCATGTTGTATTCACTAACGATGAACGTCAGTTCGAAGTTTCCGGCACGTCGCGCATCGCCCTTGAAGTGCGCGAGCTTGTCGCGATAATCGCGCAACTTGCCGAGCAGGGAACGTGGCTGACTGTCGAAGGACGACAACTTTCCAGGATTGGCAACGTTGAAGTCATCGAGAGCGCGAACCGCCTTGGCATAGTCATCGAGGCGAGAGTCGAACGTCGTCATGTCGACCCGCGCCATCTTCTGTGACGGCAACTGTTCGACGATGTGTTGCGCGGCCATCATCACGTTCTTGATGTGCCAGCGCGCGCTTTGTCCTTCACGCGCGGCAATCGACGCCAGCGCCCGGCGATCGATCGTCTCCTTGAAGTCGCGCATCAGCGCGTCAAGCTGCAGCCGAGCTGCGATAAACTCATTCGCCGCCGGCACCATGCTGGCGTGCAGCGCCTTGCCCTCCTTCATCTTGTCGGACTTGTAGTCGCGGCGCTCGTAGTAGCCGTTGGCGGCAGTAATCAAGGGCGCCAACGTTTCATAGGCCGCGATATAGCGGATCATGGCGGCATCCAGCGTCGCATCGAGCGGCGGCGCGGTCGTCGCACTGCGCGCACGGTCGATTTCACTGCGAACGTCGTAGAGGCTGTAGAGCCCGTAATCGATGTAGCGTTCGCGCCCCGTCGGACCGGTCTTCACGTTGACCCAGCTGGTATAGCGGTTCCAAGAATCGACGGCGCGGATCGTTCGGTTCATGAGCGCGATATAGGCGTTCGACTTCGATATCGCGGCATCGAGATCGCCGGTCTCGGCTGCTGACGTGGTGGGCTTTGCGCGGCCGTTCAGTTCGCGGTCGGCGTCGGTGTGGCTGCTCGCCGGCGCGTCGCGTGTCGCGGCCGGCCGTTCGGGCGAAACCGACTTCGTGGCTGGTGCATGTTTGGCGGACGGCGGCGCCTTGGGCGTCGGCGACTGGTCTGCCTGCGAGGGGGTGGGGGTCGCCGCGATGAGCGGAATGGTCGCGATCAAGGCCCGCAACACAACGGCGAAAACACGACGGGGTGTACGGCGCATGGCGGCTCCGACAGGATTGGACGAACCGGTTTACGCCTGCCGCGATGCTGCGGCAATGCCCCCGACGGGCACGACGTTCCGTCTTCCGATCGAATTCGAGCCACTCGAGCGGCGCGCCCAGTCGGGGGCTCCCGGTCGGGGACTCCCGGTCGGGAACTGGAGTGCGTTCTTCGCCGCATGTTGCAGCCCTCGTCCGGGGGACGTGACGCGAACGCCTCCCGGGCGGTGACGAAGCCTCAGAGTGCCCCCCGCCGCACTCCAGGTTGCCCAAGGCGCGCGATTTCAATATAAGCCATCCATCTCAACGCCACCGCTGAGATGTCGCCCGGCACCCTTGGAGGCCGGCCGCGGCCGGACGCGGGCCCTCACGGGCCCTTTTTCTATTGGAGAAACAACGCTATGGCTCAGAAGCCAATTGAGCTCGATGCCACGGCGCGCGAACGTGTCGGCAAGGGGGCCGCACGCCAAGCTCGTCGTGACGGTCGAATTCCCGCCGTCATCTATGGCGCCAAGCAGCCGCCGCTGCCGATCTCGGTCGACGGCAACACGCTGTGGAAGCAATTCCTCAAGGGTCACTTCACCTCAACGGTTTTCGAGATCAAGGTCGGCGGCGACATGCATCGCGTCATCGCCCGCGACCTGCAGCTCGACCCGGTGAAGGACACCCCGCTGCATGCCGACTTCCTGCGCGTCGGCGAAGACGGCATGATCCGCGTGTTCGTGCCCATGAAGTTCACCAACGACACGTTGTCGCCCGGCCTGAAGCGCGGCGGCGTCCTCAACATCGTTCGCCACGAGGTCGAGGTTTTCTGCCCCTATGATCGCATCCCGCCGTTCTTCGAGATCAGCCTCGACGGCGCCGGCATCGGCACCTCGTTCCACATCTCGAACGTCGCGTTGCCCGACGGTGTGACACCGATCATCCGTGACCGTGACTTCACGATCGCGACGATCGCCGGCCGCCTCAAGGATGACGACGAGGGCGATACCGCAGCCGCGTCCGCCGCCCCGGCGGCCGACGCCAAGGGCAAGGCCCCCGCCGGCAAAGCTGCTGCCGCGCCTGCGGCCAAGGCTCCGGCCAAGAAGTGATGAGGGGGTGGCCGGCGCTCCGTGATGAGCGGTGCGCCGGCCACACGCCTCGCCTCGGAGGTCGCTCATGAAACTCTTCGTCGGCCTCGGCAATCCCGGCTCTGCCTACGAAGGCAATCGCCACAACGTCGGCTTCATGGCCGTCGATGCCATCGCCGAAGCGTTCCGTTTCGGCCCCTGGCGCCGCAAGTTCCAGGGTCTGGTCGCGGACGGCGAGATCAAGGGCGAGCGCGTTCTGCTGCTCAAGCCGCAGACCTACATGAACGAGAGCGGCCGCTCTGTTGGCGAAGCCGCCCGTTTCCTCAAGATCCCAGAAGCAGCAGTCGTCGTTTTCTACGACGAGATCGACCTCGCGCCCGGCAAGCTCAAGGTCAAGACCGGTGGCGGCAACGCCGGCCACAACGGTTTGCGGTCGATTACGTCGCATCTCGGAAACGACTACGTGCGCGTTCGTATCGGTGTCGGCCATCCCGGCGAGAAGCACCTGGTCGCCAATTTCGTGCTGGCCGATTTCGCCAAATCCGAGCGCGGCTGGGTCGATGAGCTGTTGCGCGCCGTCGCCAGCGCAGCGCCAAGGCTTGTGTCCGATGATCAGGCGCGGTTCCTGAGCGATGTTGCAAAACAATTGCAAACAGAAGGGACTAGCGACGCGGGCTCACCCCCAGTATTATCCCGCCGCGCGACGCTCGCCGGCAACGCAGATGACACCCAGCGGGCGCCGGACGGCGGGCCGCGTTCCGCTGGCGGGCGCCATCCCTCCGGCGAGCGCGCATCGAAGCGACAGGGAGCACTTGCCGACAACCTGAAGAAGTGGCTGGCCGGGCGCAAACCCGACGACGCCTGAACCACGGCCGGTCTCGCGACGCGCCGTAATGCGGAAGCGTATGGACGCATGGCGACGAATGCAGGATCGGTCCCTGCTCTGCCGACCATCCGCTTGAAGTCCGGCAAGCGCCGCGATGAGCCGCTGGGAATGTGAGATCACGACGGGAGTTCGAGTTTGACGCAACATCACCACTCTGAGGACGCCAACAAGGACGACCGCCGCCGCACAGTCGTGGCCGCCCATCGTTGGTGGGATCGCTATGGCTGGTTACGCTGGTTGTTCTCACGCGGAGGCGAGAACGCTGGCCGGCTCGCCGCGAGCTTCTTCATTGCAGGCGTCGGCGCATGGACGCTGTGGGACACCTACGAAGCCAGGAGCCGGGGCAAGTTCCTGCTCCCCATCGCCAATGTCGAACGGCTGAGCCCGAGCACCTTCGCCTACGTCATCCAGGGCGCCGACGCGGGCGGCCGCCGCGTGGATTTCGACTTGATCGTCGCCAACAAGGACTTCTCGTGGCAGCGCGGCTCGACCGAGAAGCTCGAGCGGTCGGGCAAGGCCCTCTCGCTTGAGGTTCTGAATTCGGTACTGTTCGACGAGTTGGTCCGCGCCCGTTTGCGCGTTGCGAAGGAACTGATCGCCGTCGGTACCGCGAGCCAGGAAGGTGATCCGACCGAGGAGACGTATCGCGCAGGACAGCGGGCAGAGCAGACGGCGAAGTGGGTCAAACCGGTGCTCGAGACAGGCATTCCGATCTGGACGCTGAACCTCGGTCAGTATCGCGATCCCTGCACTGCCTGCGAAACCAGCGAGACAGCGTGGCAGCGGCCGTTCCTCCTCGTTGCCGTCCGACGAGCCGCCTGGGGCGTCGATCTTGCCGAAGCGCTCGCGGACGCCCTCGGCTCGGCCTCGAACCTCCCCTCGCCCGATCGCTACTCGACATTCGGCCTCTCACGCTATCGTTGATCCAACCGCTGCCGATCCGGCGTCGCGTAGCGGAACCGTGCCACGACCCATCGACGACGCCCTCAGTCATCCGTCCGCAATGGGCAGCGAATTGCACCGAAGGCGGGGATATGACGCGGGCTGCGCGCGGCGGAAGCGGGTCCGCGACCGACATTCCCGATTGAACCCCGCCAGCGGGCGGTGTACCCGGGCTCCAACCAGTCAATTCGCGAAGGACGTCAAGGCATATGGGCTTCAAATGCGGCATCGTCGGCCTGCCGAACGTCGGCAAGTCGACCCTCTTCAACGCGCTGACGCAAACCGCTGCCGCCGAAGCGGCGAATTATCCGTTCTGCACGATCGAGCCCAACGTGGGTGAAGTGGGCGTTCCCGACGAACGTCTCGACAAGCTCGCGGCGATCGCCGGTTCGAAGCAGATCATTCCGACGCGGTTGACCTTCGTCGATATCGCCGGCCTCGTGCGCGGCGCCTCCAAGGGCGAGGGCCTCGGCAACCAGTTCCTCGCCGTTATCCGCGAAGTCGATGCCGTCGCCTATGTTCTGCGCTGTTTCGAAGACGACGACATCACGCACGTCGAGGGCCGCATCGATCCGACCGCTGATGCCGAAACCGTCGAGACCGAATTGATGCTCGCCGATCTCGACTCGTGCGAGCGACGGCTCTCATCGCTCGAGAAGCGCGCAAAGGGCGGCGACAAGGAAGCCAAGGCACAGATCGTGCTGCTCGAGAAGGCCGTCGTCCTGCTGCGCGAGGGCAAGCCTGCCCGGCTCGCCAGCATCGAACCCGACGAGCAGGTGTTGTGGCAGCAACTGCAATTACTGACGGCGAAGCCGGTGCTCTACGTCTGCAATGTCGACGAGGCCTCGGCGGCAAACGGCAACGCCCATTCCCAGCGCGTCTTCGAGCGTGCAGCCGCGGAGGGCGCCGAGGCGGTCGCGATTTCTGCCAAGATCGAATCTGAACTTTCCGGCCTCGAAGCCGACGAACGTTCAGCCTTCCTCGCCGATCTCGGTCTATCGGAGCCGGGCCTCAACCGCCTGATCCGCGCCGGCTACAAACTTCTCGGACTGGTCACCTACTTCACCGTCGGCCCCAAGGAGGCGCGCGCGTGGACCATTACGCAGGGCACCAAGGCACCGCAGGCCGCTGGCGTCATCCATACCGATTTCGAGAAGGGCTTCATTCGCGCCGAAACGATCGCATATAGTGATTACGTGACCCTCGGCGGCGAAGTCGGCGCCAAGGATGCCGGCAAGATGCGGCTCGAGGGCAAGGAATACGTTGTCAACGATGGCGACGTGATGCACTTCCGGTTTGCGAACTGAGAGGACCACGACACCATGTCAAACGACGCCCCTTCCGATGCCAGCGCGGGCACCGGCAAACTTCCCGATCGCCTATCGACGGATCCGCAAAGCCCCTACTACGACGAATCCCTGCTGCAGAGAGACGTCGGCATACGGTTCAACGGCATCGAGAAGACGAACGTCGAGGAATACTGCGTCAGTGAGGGCTGGGTTCGTGTCGCGGCGGGCAAGGCGCGCGATCGCAGGGGGCAACCGCTGACGATCAAACTCAAGGGCCGGGTCGAACCCTATATTCGCAGTTGAAGGTAGCAAGGCGGTGATGTCGTCACCTGGGGGGTATGCGACCGGGTCTCCGTGCTTGCGGATGCGTGTGTCGACGGAACGTCCCTAGTGGGGGAACAAGCGCGTGCAGACGCGCGTTTGTCGGGAAATCGAGACGGGCTCCGGGCACGCTCAGGTCGTTGAAGGCCAAGTTTCCACCGCATCAGGCGCGGACACCTCGGAGCACGCGAAATGGACCACCCCGTTATGACTTTTCCCCCAGCTGCACAGCGGCATGACCGTGCCGGTGCCGACGCCTCCGCTCATGTTCGCGAGGACCGCAGCGCCGACAGTCGAAACACCGTCGTTGGTCAATTCCGGCGTGATCACGCCGAAGGACGCACCAGTGAACGTTCGGGTGATCGTTCGGGCGCGGGGCAGGTTTCGCGAGCTGCCGGAACCGTTCTCGTCTACATGGGTGGGGCCGCGATCCTGATCGGCATGATCGGCTTGCTGCTGGCGATCAGTGCGAACGCCGCCGACAAGAAACGCCCACCGAACTACGACCCGGCCTACGACCGTAGCATTGTTCCCCAGCGCCAGGCCCCACCTTTGCGGGTGCCGTCTCCGGACAACTCGCAGGCTGGTTCGCCCATTCGCGACTATATCTATCGGCCACCGGCGGATAGCGGCAGTGTCACCAACCGCCTCAATCCACCGACGACAATTCGTCCCGGCCCACGCGGATATTGAGCGTCGCGGCGCAGTTGTTCCAATCGCCCGTTCCCAACGGTCGCGTAGCGCGATGCCACCGTCGCATAGCGCGATACTGTCGAACGCCCGCCTCGCTGTGCCCCGCCGGTCAGACCTCGAGGACAAACGCCTGAACGAATGCGGGCGAGACCATGTCGCGCCTCGCCCCTCCAGTTCTCGCATGCGCCGCCGGCCGACAAGAAGAGCAGCGCGGCGCACGCCTCATCGACGCCAGCCGTAACCCTACTCGGCCGGGTTCTTGATCTTGTTGATGTTCAGCATGCCCAGCACATACTTCTCATAGAACGGCTCGGTCGTGCCCTTGCGCATCTTGCGCAGGAAGTACTTCTCGAACGCGATCTTGGCATAGTGGACCCAGACACCCTCCGCCGACCAGTTGACGTTGCGCGGCGGGATCTGCGGCTGCGCAACGAACGCAGCGCCCTTGTCGCCGAAGTCCGCGAGGCAGAGCGCGCTCCACGTCGGGATCTTGTGCGGTTCCTTGCCGGCGATGAGATCGGCGATGTTCTCGACCGCCGCGGTCACCATGCTCTCGATCATGTAGCCCGTCTTCGGGACGCCGACTGGAACGGGCGTCGCCTCGAGCGGTGGGATGGCGATGCACACACCGACGGCAAACACGTTCGGGAACTTCGGATTGCGCTGGTACTTGTCGACCAGGATGAAGCCGCGCGGATTGTTCAATCCCTCGACGCCACGTGTGGCTGGAACGCCGCGGAAGGCCGGCAGCATCATCGAATACTTGAACGGCAGCTCGTGCTTCTTCTTTTCCGATCCGTCATCGTTGAACTCGGTAACGTGCATGGTTCCGGCATCAACGCGATCGACCTTCGCGTTGCAGATCCACCGGATGTGACGCTTGCGCATCTCACTTTCGAGCATGCCCTTGGTATCGCCGACACCGCCGAGGCCGAGATGGCCGACATATGGCTCGGAGGTGACGAAGGTCATCGGCACGCGATCGCGCAGCTTCCGCTTGCGAAGGTCGGTCTCCATGATCATCGCGTATTCGTAAGCGGGGCCGTAGCATGATGCGCCTTGCACCGCACCGACGATGATCGGACCGGGGTCCTTGCAAAAGGCTTCCCAGTTTTTGTGCGCTTCGAGCGCATGGTCGACAGTGCAGACCGATTGCGTGTGATGCTCGGGACCGAGGCCCGCGATCTCATCGAACGCCAGTTCCGGCCCGGTCGAGATAATGAGATAGTCGTAGGGCAGGCTGGTGCCGTCGTTGAGTTCGATCTCGTTCGAGTCCGGACGCACCTGCTTGGCGCCCTGGGACACGAACTTGATGCCGTGCCGGCTCATCAGCGGCGGCAGATCGATCGTGATGTCCTCTTTGCCGCGCCAGCCGACACCGACCCACGGATTGGATGGCGTGAACTGGAAATAACTACGGTCGGAGACCAGCGTGACGGTGTGCTGACGACCGAGCGCGGCCTGTGCCTCATAGGCAGCCGACATGCCGCCGACGCCGCCGCCCAATACTACGATGTTGGCCATTTGGGATGTACTCCTTGAGCCCTTGTTCCTGCCCATACCGATGCTGGCACGCGTCGCTCGACGCTCCGCGGCAGCACCGCTTATTGTTGTCAATTCTTTTGTTATGCTTCATCACGACATCGCGATGTTCGAATGTCAATTCGCCGGATGTCGCATGCCGAAGGCTCAATCTTAATTCGCCTGGCGCGAAAGCGCCTTGCGCCAGCGCATGTGCGATTCGTTTCCGTCACGGCGGGCGCCGAGCATCTGGCGAGCCAAACAGACTGCTGTCGTCAGCACTCGCCATGTCGCGACCGAATAGACTGACCGCACGACCGCGACCCTTCCCGTCCGGGAAACCAGGGATGTCGTGACCCGAATTTTTCTGGAAAACCTCACAATAGGCGCGCGTAGGCCGTTGCAACCGCACACATTTGAGGCATTGTCATTTCTCAAAGACACAGTCCGCGTTTCGCCTCCAGTATTCAAGGTATGGCGATCTCTACCCACACATTGCCGCTCCAAACCGGATAGGACCATGACCGGAATCCTGATCGCATTTGCATCTCGCGAAGGACAGACGCGCAAAATCTGCAACCATATCGCCGCCCGGCTCACGTCGGCGGGCTGCCAAGTGCAGGTGCTCGATCTCGTCGCCGGCCAGCCGCTCCCCCTCATCGAGCATTTCGACGGCGCCATTGTTGCCGGATCGGTGCACCGCGGTCGCATGGATCAAGCATTGACGAGCTTCCTGATGTGCCACGCACCGGCTCTCGGCAAGATTCCGTCCGCCTACCTCTGCGTCAGCCTGTCGGCTGCTTCGGTCAAACGCGACGCGCGCGCGGCAATCGACGAGATCACCCAGCAGATGCTGCACGACGTCGGCTGGCATCCCGACGAAACCCGGCATGTCGCGGGCGCCGTCGATCCTGCGGCTCTCGGCCTATTGGAGCGTTGCGCGATGCATGCGGTGACCAATCTTCACGGCATCGAAATCGAGCACGAAGACCGGACAGAGTTGACCGACTGGGCGGCAATCGATCGCTTCACGGAAACGTTCATCGCACGCGTGAACGGCACCGACGCATCGAACGAGAGCCAGAACGCAGTCAAGCAGGCGGGTGAATAGTTGGCCATGCGGGCAGCCGGGGTTGCAGCATGACCGAGTGCCTGGGCCGATGTTTGGCCCGATGTTTGGTCCGGTAATTGGCCATCGGATTTGATGGTGTCAGGGATCTGTCGGCGAAGGCTTCGAAGCGCGTTTCTTGCGGAGGCGTGCGCTCGCAGTCCCACCGGACCCGGCTCCACTCGTCACCTGCTGCCCGTAGCTGGCGAACCGCTCGATCACGTCTCGCATCGCCGCGGCATCGAGCACATGCGGCGCCCCGAGCAACAGAACCTTGCAGTACTGCTCGGCAAGTTGCTCGATCTCGCCCGCAAGCTCGAGCGCAGCCTCGAGTGTGCGCCCCATCGCGATCTGCCCGTGGTTCGCCATCAGGCACGCATCGCGTTCAGCCAGCCCCAACGCGACATGCTCGGCAAGTTTATCCGTGCCGAACGTCGCGTAGGGAACGAGCGGAATGTCGTCACCGCCCGCGACCGCGACCATGTAGTGGAACGCCGGGATCGGCTTATGGGCGCATGCAAGAACGGTTGCGTGCATCGAATGCGTGTGGACGATCGCGTGCCGGTCGGGTCGCGCGGCATACGCCGCGAGATGGAACCGCCATTCACTCGATGGCGTGCGCTGTCCTGCCGCTCCGCTGCCGTCGGCTGCAACGGCAACAATGTCATCCGGTGTCGTCATCTCGTAGGCCATGCCGGTCGGCGTGATCAGCATGCCGCCGCCGAAACGGCACGAGACGTTGCCGGAACGTCCGGGCGAGAGGCCGCTGCGGCTCATGGCCAACGCCGTCGCGACGACCGCAGCACGCGCATCGTGCTCGTCGGCCTCCCCAATCCTGTCCGGCCGCCTTGTCATGCGCGCTTCGCACGCTCCGGATAGAGCGCCGCGAGCCCTTCGTCGGTCGCTGGAGCAACGCCACGCTCGGTGATGAGACCGCTAACGAGCCGCGCCGGCGTCACGTCGAACGCGGGGTTGCCGGCGGGCGATCCCGGCGCCGCGATCTCCACCGACACGATGCGACCGTCGTCAAGCCGGCCCTGCATTCTCAGAACTTCGTCAGTGGCGCGTTCCTCGATCTCGATCTTCATGCCGTCGTCGAGCGACCAGTCGATCGTCGAGTGGGGAAGCGCGACGTAGAACGGCACGTCGGTGTCGCGGGCGGCGAGCGCCTTCAGGTACGTGCCGATCTTGTTCGCGACGTCGCCATTCGACGTGACACGATCGGTGCCGACGATGACGAGATCGACCTTGCCGTTCTGCATGAGATGGCCGCCGGCGTTGTCGACGACAATGGTGTGGGGCACGCCGTGCGCGCCAAGTTCGAAGGCCGTCAACGCGGCGCCCTGGTTGCGCGGCCGCGTCTCGTCGACCCAAACGTGCACGGGTATGCCCTTGTCGTGCGCCTGATAGATCGGCGATGTCGCGGTGCCCCAGTCGACGCACGCCAACCAGCCGGCATTGCAGTGCGTGAGTATGTTGACGGCTTGCCCCGCAGGCTTCCGCCGCGCGACATCCTCGATCAACGCCAGCCCGTGCGCTCCGATATTGCGACACGTCTCGACGTCGTCATCTGCCATCTGTGCGGCCGTCTGATAGGCGACTGTGATGCGGCGCTCGTGCGGGATGTCGCGGAGCGCCACGCGCATGGTCGCAAGCGCCCACCCGAGGTTGACTGCCGTCGGTCGCTGTTTCAGGAGGAACGCCGCTGCGCGTTCGATCGCAGCATCCGAGGCATCGTTGTGCAGCGACAGCGCCAGCCCATACGCGGCCGTTACACCGATCAGCGGCGCCCCCCGCACCTGCATCGTCTGGATGGCGCGTGCCGCATCCTCGACGGTCGCGAGCGTGGCGATTGCAAGCTCGTGCGGCAATCTCGTCTGATCGATGATCTCGACCGAGCGGCCGTCTGCCGCCAGCCAGATCGTCCGCATGGGTTTTCCGTTGATCTTCATAGTCGTGACGTACCGATGGCAGCAGCTGATCTTGGCGAGCTCATTGCAACGCGCGGCGGCAAGCGTCGAGACGTCAGAGGCTCAATGGTGCGGCCGGTGCGCGGACATCGGGATCTGAATGGCATCCTCGAGACCGCAAGCCGGACATTTGAATGCATACCACTCCGCATAAGGCCTGGCGGACTGATCGATAATCTCGACGCCCGGAGCATCGCAGCGCGGGCAATTGATTTCGGCGGAGCTGTCGCGCTGGAACTCTCGCAACCTGTCGATAGCGCGTTCGAATTCGGGACCCGCATTGAACTTGCTCTTGTCTATCTCTGTCATCGAGAACCCTGGTTCGTTCAATGTCCGTCGAAGGCGAGCAAAGCATGAGATGTCACGCCAAGTGCGGTCAGACGGTCGACCCCGCCGAGCGCCGGCAAGTCGATGATGAATGTGGCGCCGACGATGACACCGCCAGAACGGCGAATGAGCTTGGTGGCGGCCTCGGCCGTACCACCGGTTGCAATCAAATCGTCGACGATGAGGATGCGTTCGCCTTCGCGGCAGGCGTCCTCATGCATCTCTATCACGTCGACACCGTATTCGAGGGAATATTCCTGCCCGATCGTCTTCCAGGGGAGCTTGCCCTTCTTGCGGATCGGTATGAAGCCGCAACCGAGCCGGTCGGCGATTGCGCCGCCGAGGATGAAGCCACGCGCCTCGATACCGGCCACGGCATCGACGGGGCGCGTCCTGAACGGCTCGGCCATCTGCGCGATTGCAGCCTTGAAGCCCTGTGCATCGCCCAAGAGCGTCGTCACATCCCGGAACTGGATGCCCGGTTTGGGATAATCGGGAATGGTCCGAATAAGGCCCTTCAGATCCGTCACCATCACCTCCGCGTCAAATTAGGGGCGCAAATTGCCGATACCAGATACCTGAGTGTACGAAAGGAAAAGTTCCTGGACCGATTCGGTGTCGTTTTCGTAACACGTGCGCGGTCCGCCTCTCGGATGCCTGCGATCTGCTCATTTCGTGTGGTGAGAACGAGATGGATCAATGCCGGTGCCGCGAGACGGTAATCGCTGGCCCGGCGCCCGACAACGCGAGGGACTGGATTGGCGCACGCCGCGCTTATATAGCACGGAGACGACATGTCGATCAGCTGGGCGATCCACTCGGCGAGCTTGTCGGGTCGGGCGCGGTCGGGCGCGGATTTGAGGGAGTTTCTCGATGACTTATCCATTGACCGCCGACGGCGGCCCGGAAGACCTCCCACGAACCCTGCGCCGTGAGAAGGAAGCGCGGGAACGCGAGGCCCGTGAACGCGAGGCCGCCGAACGCGCTGCGGCGGCGCGCGAGGCGCTACCGATGGGTGGCCCGGCCAGCACCGGCGCCTATTCCGGTGAAGAAGCGGCCCATCGCCCACACGAACATCGCCCACACGACCATCGCCCACACGAAATGTATGCCATGCCCGACGCCACCTATCCTCACGTCGAGGAAGCGGCCATGCCGGCTCGCGTGGTCCGTTTGGATGTGCCTTTCCTCCGGCTCGTTGCATTTTTCCTGAAGGCCGTCCTCGCCGCGATCCCGGCGCTGATCCTGCTCGGTGTCATCCTTTGGTTCGGCGGTCATCTGCTGCAGACGTATTTCCCGTGGCTCATCAAGGCGCAGATCCTGATACATTTCCCCGGTTGAGATGAACGCCCCAGCAGCGACCGATTCTGACGACATGATCGCCGGTCTCGCGGCGCGGTTCGGCTTTCGCTACCACATTTCGTTCGAGCACACGATGTTCGGTCCGGCGGTTCGCCTCGAGACGCACCATGGTCTCGCGCGTGTTCTGCTGAAGGGCGCCCAAGTCATCGACTGGTCAACCCGCGACCACGATGCCATCCTTTGGACGTCGTCTCGAGAAGGTGAGCACGCCGCCACGCCGCCAAGCCCTCCAGCATCGCAAAGCATCGGGAAGCCCCTGCGCGGAGGCATTCCCGTCTGCTGGCCCTGGTTCGGCAGCGACCGCTCGGGCACCGGCCGCCCGGCACATGGCTTTGTGCGCGGCGCCCCTTGGACCGTGCGGCGCACCGCTTGCGAGCCGGCCGAAACGGCCAGCATCACGCTTGAGGCCGATGTCGCGGCCGCCGGAGCCGGTTTCGATCCACCGGACGCCCGCCTTACCCTCACCGTCACGCTGTCCGACTGCCTCGGGCTTCGATTGCGCACCACCAATTTGGCGCGCGAACCGCTCACGATTTCGCAAGCGCTCCATACCTACTTCCGCATCGGCGACATAGACCGCGTTGCGATCCTCGGTCTCGATGGGTGCGGCTATCTCGACGCTCTCGATGGCTTCGCCGAGCGGGTGCAATCGGGGCCCGTCCGATTGAGCTGCGAGGTCGACCGCATCTACGTCGATATGAGCGAAGCCGCCCGCACCCGCACCATCACGGTACGCGACCTGTCACGCGAGCGGTCGATCCTCGTCACGTCGCAGGGCAGCGCCTCCGCCGTGATCTGGAACCCATGGATCGAGAAGTCGCAACGCCTCGGTGACATGGCGGCCGACGACTACAGACGCATGGTGTGCGTTGAAACGGCGAACGCCGCCAGCGATGCCGTGACGATCGGGCCGGGCCTTACCCATACGCTCGCGGTCGATTATCGCGTTGGCCCTCTCGACCCGGCCGCGCCACCGTCGCGCTGACATGGGCCGGCTCTAATAGTCAACCTCCAGCCCGTTGTCATCTGGTTAGCGGGCGAGCGACATTTGCGAGGATGGCATGACAGCCGTTGACGTCTTCTCGCGCACTCCATCCTCAGCTGCCGGCGCGCGATCGACGAGCCAGTCGGTAATGCTTGCGCCAGCCGCCATCGCCAACAAGGCGACAAACGCGGTGATTGCAAATACCGAGCTGCCCGAAACGCCCGCACCGACGGCGCAGCCGCCCGCCAGCATCGAGCCGAACCCCATCAAGGCGGCGCCAGTGATGTAGCGCGCCATGCTCTGACCGCCGTGATAGCCTTCGAGCTTGAACTCGCGGAACAGGACGGCTGCGATCATCGAGCCGGCGAAGACGCCGGGGATGAGGCCAACGTCGAAACCAAGCGGTATCGACGGCGCATTGATGAGGCCCATCAACGTATCGGCCGACGGCCCCGTGAAGCTGATCGACTTGACGGCGAGCGGCTCGAACGAGATTTGCGAGATGAGGTACGTCGCGAACCAGCCCGCGGCGATCATCAAGCCGACACCGATGGCGCCGGCCCGCGTCCACATCCCAACGGCCGCGCGTCGCGCGATCCACCATCCAAGGACAAGCGCGCCGAGGCCGATGGCCGTTCCGAGGCCCGCGCCGCCGCCGATCCAGTTCAGCAGGCTGCGGCTGCCGCCGCCCTCGACCGTCCAGAGCTCCGCGATCCATTCGCGCGCCGGAGACAGAATCCCGCGCAGCGAGGCCTGCGCCACGAGCGTCAGAATGAGCCCCGAGACGAGCGCGCGCAGGTTGCCCGTCGCCGACAAGACGAGAAGCCGGCTGGCACAGCCTCGCGCGAGAATCATGCCGACGCCGAACATGAGACCACCGACCAGCGCGCCCGACATCGAACCGCGACCGGCAATCTGGCGCGCCTCCGTCACATCGAGCCAGCCGGATGTTACGAGCGCTTGCGTTGCAGCAACAGCGGTTGCAAAGGCCAGCAACCAGACTGCCGACTTCTGCGCAACCGAGCCGCGCGAAACCTCGATGACCGCCGCCCGGAAGCAGAAGCGGCTACGCTGCGCCAGCGCGCCGAAGCCGAGACCGATCACCAGTCCGGCAAGAGCCAGCGCGGCGCCGTCTCCAAGCCATTCAACCGCTGATGCCAAGGTCATATCATCCTCCAGCAGAACCGTCCGGCAGCGCCTCTGCCGCCCTCAAGCCCGCAGCGCCGTTCTGCTCTGCGCAAAGCCCGGGCACGGCGCGCACCCGTATGTTCGATTGATTGATGTTTCTGCCACGCATCGGCGCCATCGCTCTGTGACCCTGGCCACAAACCCGGCCGAGACATCTTGGCGCAGAACGAACCCGCACCGACGCCGTGTCACGGCTCAATTCACGTGCAACGCCAACGGAAGCAGGATGTGCGAGAGCGCAATTGCGATGCATGACCTAGCGCAAGCTGCGCCAGTTCGTCCCACGCCCAATTCGTATGAGACATGATGTCGGAGGAGGCCCAGTGATCGGGAGGTGCAGGCGGTTCCACAAGCTGCACGCGCAACACACGCGCACCCGCAGGCGACGTGGAGCCTCGCCCAACCTCGCCCCTCGCGCTCAGCCCGTTCCGGCGCCGATGCTCCGTAAGCCGCGCCTTAGACCCCGTTGAGGACGCGCCCCGCGACGGCGTCGAGCTTGGCCATCAGTGCTGCATCGCGCGCTTCGGGACGGGTTATGATCGCGACGTCGAGCGCCCGATCCGACCCCACCGGACAGGCGGGATGCTCCTTCGGGAAGGCGCGGGCGAGATTGAGCACCAGCCGCTGCGCCTTTTCCGTATTGCCCATCATCACCTGGATGATGGCGGCGACATCGACCTGCGTGTGATCCTCGTGCCAGCAGTCGTAATCGGTGACCATGGCGACCGTCGCGTAGCAGATCTCTGCCTCGCGGGCGAGCTTGGCCTCGGGCATGTTGGTCATGCCGATGACGTCGCAGCCCCATGAGCGGTAGAGGTTCGATTCCGCGCGAGTCGAGAACTGTGGCCCCTCCATCACCAGATACGTTCCACCCAACGAGACGTCGATGGCCTCCGCCTTGGCCGCCACGAAGCAGGCCTCGGCCAACAGCGGGCTCACCGGATCGGCGACCGAGACGTGTGCGACGAGGCCGGTGCCGAAGAAGCTTTTCTCGCGGGCAAACGTACGGTCGATGAACTGGTCGACGATAACGAAATGCCCGGGCGGATAGTGCTCCTTGAGCGAACCGCAGGCCGAGATCGAGACGAGGTCGGTCACGCCGGCGCGCTTCAGCGCATCGATGTTGGCGCGGAAATCGATGTGTGTCGGGGAGACCCGGTGACCCCGCCCGTGCCGCGGCAGGAAGCGGACGGCCAAACCATCGATCTCGGCGAACAGGATCTCGTCAGAGACCTGCCCCCAGGGGCTTTCAACGGCAACCCAGCGGGCGTTCTCGAGGCCCGGCACATCGTAGAGTCCGCTGCCGCCGATGATGCCGAGAACCGATTTTGTCATGCTCTTTCGTCCTCGTCCGCTGTGCTGAGACCGTGTCTGCAACCACGTCGCCGGTCGTCCTCGTCAGTCGTCGTCAGTCGTCCGCGCGTCACCCGCGTCCGTCATCGCTGCCACATACGCTACAAAGCCCGGATGCGCCATAGGCACTGCATCGACGATCGCTTTCGGCGAACAAAACGGCCGGCCATGGAACGCACGCGCGGGGCGGCGAAAGCGTCGGAGACCGCAGGATGGATCAGTTTTTCCTCGCCGCGAGCGACATTGGCTTCGATCCCCGAGCACAGAAAACCGAAAGCATCAGCCAACATCTTGGTCCTCTGCTTTCTGGGTAGGTGACGCGAGGCGTCAACAAGAAAAGGCCTCGCGAGCGAGGCCTTTTCCGTGACACGGCGCAGTCGAGTCCCACCGTTGGCTCAGTGCATTTTCGCCCAGATCCGCCGCTTGCCGATGTAGAGCAGCAGCGTCGTGATCAGGAGATACAGCATGACCATCCAGCCAATCTGCTTACGGTTCTCGAGCGAGGGATCGCCCGCCCACGTGAGGAAGGCAACGACGTCCTTGGCATTCTGCTCGAGCGACGCAGTCGCACCGGCATTTTCCTGATAGGTCACACCGCCACCCTCGGGGATCGGCTGTGGCATCGCAATCTGATGGCCTGGGAAGGCAGCATTGTAGTTCATGCCGTCGGCCATCGTCACGTTCGCAGGCGGCTCCTTATAGCCGGTCATCAGCGCGTAGACGTAATCTGCGCCACCCTCCTGATATCCCGTAAGAATATCGCGAGCCATCAGGAAGATGTGCGTGTACCAGGGCGCACTGTTATGGACGTTGCGCGCGCGCGTGATCAACGACAGGTCGGGCGGCAGGGCGCCGTTCTGTGAAGCGCGTGCCTCGTTGTCGTTCTTGTACGGACCGCGAATCCGGTCCGACAGTCGGGCCGGGCGTTCGAACATCTTGCCTTCGTCGTTCGGACCATCGGCGATCTGGTTGGGCCAACCCGCCGCAAGAGCCTTCACGGCTTCCTCTGGAAATTCCGGGCCACCCTTTTCGACCAGGTTGCGAAACGCTACCCGATTGAGACCGTGACAGGCGGCGCAGAGTTCCTGATAGACCTGGAAGCCGCGTTGCAGCTGCTGCTTGTCGTAATGGCCGAACAGTCCACCGAACGACCAGTGCTGGCGCTCGATGTGCGGAGCTTCCCCACCTGCGGCCTCGGCGGTGCCAACGGCTGCGACGCCGACCACTGCCGCCAAGAGCACGGCGCGGAGCGATTTTCTTGCGATCATCTTCATGTCTGTTCCTCGCTCAGCGCTTCTCGGGCGCCGCGGCGGCTGCCGCGGTCGCACCCTTGCCGGCGCCGCGGCCGAGCACGTCTTCGGTGATCGAATGCGGCATGGACTTGGGCGTTTCGATAATGCCGACGATCGGCATCACGACGAGGAAATGCAGGAAGTAGTAGGCCGTGAACACGCGGGCCCAGAACACATAGGTCCCTTCCGCCGGCATCGCACCGAGGTATCCGAGCGCGAGGCACGAGAACAGGAACAGGAAGAAGAACCACTTGTAGATCGGCCGATACTTCGTCGACCGGATGCGCGAGGTATCGAGCCACGGCACGAAAGCCAGAATCGCGATCGAGGCGAACATCGCGATCACGCCGCCGAGCTTGTCGGGAATGGCGCGCAGGATCGCGTAGAACGGCAGGAAGTACCATTCGGGCACGAT